>NZ_MUNP01000021.1 GCF_002001105.1 Rhodanobacter sp. C06
TTCGACCGATACATACGAGAACATGCCAAGCTGCTGGACGTCGGGGCTGCGCATCGGATCGGGCGGTCAGTGATTGAGAACGTCTATGACCGCGGCGGCGCGCGGAGGTTTCTCAACAGCCTGCTAGACCGGAGTGCCAACCGCCTCAGGGGATGTTTCGGCGGTGGCGCGGGCTTCTTGAGTCACTTCCCGAAATTTCTTTGCGTTGGCACGGGATATGCCCTCGATCCTGCCTGCGGCGGGCATCGGCCAAGCGGCTCGTCGACGCGGCGTGCGTTGCACGGACCTCCAACCGGTGCGCCAGCGCGTCTGCAAGATCACCGTGCGGCTTGGCACCAACCTTGCTCCAGCCGATGAAAGGCCGCTTCGCGACGGAAAACCGTCGATGTCGCGAGCGCCGGAACTTCCATCGCGAGGCACAGGCACATGCAAGCGGCCACCATGCAGGACGAGGCAATCGGGCACGCCTCGACGATTCCGTTGATGCGCGCGCAATTGCCGGACGCCGACGCGTTGCTGCCGTATCTTCGACGCATCGATGCCGCGCGCTGGTACACCAATTTCGGTCCACTCGCGAACGAACTGGAACAGCGGCTGGCCACGCAGCTCGACCCTGGCGACACTCCCGCCGTGGTCAGCCTGTCCAGCGGTACCGCCGCACTCGAGCTGGCGCTGGGCGCCATGCAGCTTCCGGCTGGCGCACAGGTGCTGCTGCCGGCACTCACCTTCGTCGCCACCGCCACCGCCGTCATCCGCGTCGGCCACATGCCGCTGATCGCCGACGTCGACGCCGGCAACTGGCTGCTCACGCCGGGAATCGCGCGGCGAATCGCCGCATCCCGGCGGATCGACGCCGTCATGCCCGTGGCGACGTTCGGGCTCGCGCAAGACACCGCGGCGTGGGATCGCTTCGTCGAGGACACCGGCATCCCCGTGCTCATCGACGCCGCGGGCGCCTTCGGCAACCAGCACGCCGCGCAGCACTGCCACGTGGCCTTCAGCCTGCACGCCACGAAAGCGCTCGCCGCCGGCGAGGGCGGTTTCGTCGTCACCCGCGACCGCGCGATGGCTGCACGGATACGCACGCTGAGCAATTTCGGCATCGACCTCGAGCACGGCAGCCAGGTGTTCTTCCCTGGCGGCAACGGCAAGCTCAGCGAATACCACGCCGCCGTCGCGCTGGCCTCGCTGGATCAATGGCCCGACATCGAACGTTCGCGCCGCGCGCTGCAGGCGCGCTACTTCCGGCAACTGCAGCGATCCTGCCCGGGAGTCGTCCTGCAGGAACAGGCGGTGGGTGGCGTGTACCCGATCCTGGTGGTGGCGCTGCCATCCGGCGTGCGCGCCCGGGAAATCCAGCAAGCACTGGCGGCGCGTGGCATCCAGACGCGGCAGTGGTACTGCCCCACCCTCGACCGCCACCCTGCCTTCGCCAGCTTTGGCGCCGAACCACTGCCTGTGGCGCACTCGGTTTCGGAGCGCCTGCTCGGCCTGCCGTTCTACCTCGACATCACGACGACGCAGATCCGCCGCGTCTGCGAGTCGCTGGCCAGCGTGCTTGCCGAAGCGGCCGGCGCGACCCGGCCGACGAGCAGCCAACCCGCCGGGACATGCCATCCATGAGCCACACCGAAACGGCCCTGCTGCACCAGCACTGCGAAAAACTGCAACAGCGCATCGGACTGATGCAGCAATTCTTCGACGAACATGCCCTGCGGGAAAAGACGCGGCTCCGCGCCGGCGATGCGGTGCGCCTCGAACGCATCCGCCGTGCTCCCGACTACACGGCGGCCTACGGCGAACAACCGCTGGTCTCGGTCATCGTTCCCACGTACAACCGTGCCGAGCTGATCGTGCAGCGCACGCTGCCGAGCGTGCAGCGCCAGGATCACGCAAACTGGGAGCTGCTGATCGTCGGCGACTGCATGGAAGCGTCGCAGGCGGCGATCCTGCACGAGGCCGCGCAGGACGACCCGCGCATACGTTTCCACAACTTGCGGCGACGCGGGAAATACCCGTCGACGAAGGGTCCGATGTGGTACGTGGCCGGCATCAAGCCGGTCAACTTCGGTCTGCGCATGGCCCGCGGCGCGTGGATTGCCCATCTGGACGACGACGACGAATTCCTGCCCGATCATCTTTCGAGCCTGCTGCGCACCGCACGGGAAAACCGCGCCGAGTGGGCACACGGACGCGTCCGCTTCCTGGACGACAACGGCAACGAACAGGGCGTGGTCGGCGGCGCCATGCCGCGCTTCAGCGAAATATCGCGCATCGGCAGCCTGTACCACGCCGGGCTGAAGACTTTCCGCTACAACCCCGGGTGCTGGAAGTACTTTTGTCCGGGCGACTGGGATCTGTGGGAGCGCCTGCTCGACATGGGCGTGCGCCACGCCCACACGGACGAAATCGTCGCCATCCACCACGGCGACTATTTCCGCAGTTCGGTGCTGGAGGATGGCCGGAAGCCGGCCATCAACTTCCACGCTGCCACCCCCGAGGAGACCTATCGCCACTGGCTGCAACCCCAGCGGCTTTCGCCCCAACACGCCGCGCTGGCCCATGGCCGGCAGACCCCGTGTTCGGTGGAAGTCGTCGTCATCGACACCGGCGGCGCGTCCGCCGACTTCCAGGCCAGCCTCGACAGCCTCGCCAGTCAGCAGCACCGCGACCTGCGCGTGACCGTGCTGTCGGACCGCGGCGACCTGCCCTGCCGCGACGCCGCCCTGCTGCCCCTGCATGGCGACTGGGTCGCGCGCTTCAATGAACTGGCCGCCGCCAGCGACGCGGATTGGCTGCTCCCGCTGTTCGCCGGCGACGAGCTGGTGCCGCACGCGCTGCTGCTGCTGGCCGAGAACGCCGGCGCCCATCCGGAGCACGCCTGCTGCTATGTCGACGAGGACACGCGTGTCGGCGATGGCTACGGGCAGCCGATCCTCAAGCCCGACCTGAACCTGGACATGTTGCGCAGCTATCCCTACCTGGGCCGCATCCTGGCCGTGCGCAGGGAAGCCGTGCTCGAACTGTGCGGGCTGGATGCGCAACGCGGGCCGCTCGCCCACTACGACTTCGTGTTCCGCAGCATCGAACGGCATGGCCTGCAATCCGTGGGGCATCTTGCCGAGGTGCTGTACCGCGCCGGCCAGCCCTATGCGCAGTGGTTGGCGTCGCCACCGGTGCGCGAGCACGCTGCCGCGGTCGTGGCAGGCCATCTCGACCGCCTGGGCATCCGCCACGAGATCGCGTCCGACACGTCGACCTGCGTCAACCGCGTGCGCTATCTCCACGACCGCCAGCCGCCGGTCTCGATCATCATCCCCACCCGCGACCAGCTGCCGATGCTCAACGGCCTGATCGACAGCCTGCTTGCCAAGACCAGCTACAAAAACTACGAACTGCTGATCGTGGACAACGACAGCCAGGACCCGGCTACCTGTGCCTACCTGGACGGCATCGAACGGCTGGCCAACCCCCAGCTGCGCGTGCTGCGCTGGCCGCATCCGTTCAACTACTCCGCGATCAACAATTTCGCCGCCGTGCAGGCCCGCGGCGAATACCTGATCCTGCTCAACAACGACACGGCGGTGCTGCACGAGGACTGGATCGAGGCGCTGCTCAACCACGCGCAGCGGCCCGAGGTGGGCATCGTCGGCGCCAAACTGCACTACCCCGACGGCCGCATCCAGCACGCCGGCGTGGTGCTGGGCCTGCGCGGGCCGGCCGACCATCCCTTCATCGGCGAGGCCATGGACGCGCCCGGCTACATGCATCGCCTGCAGGTGGACCAGAACTACACCGCGGTCACCGCCGCCTGCCTGATGATCCGCAAGTCGGTGTACGAGGAAGTCGGGGGGCTGGACGAGCAGGACTTCAAGGTCTCCTACAACGATGTCGACCTCTGCCTGAAGGTGCACCAGGCCGGCTACCTCACGGTGTGGACGCCGCATGCCCGCCTGATGCACGAGGGCAACGTCAGCCAGAACAAGGTGGACCAGACCGCCAAGGAAGCCAAACGCGAGCGCTTCAGGGGCGAGCGGCAAGCGATGTACCGCAAGTGGCTGCCGCTGCTGGCACGCGACCCGGCCTACAACCGCAACCTGAGCGTGGCCGGCAACGGCTTCGATCTCGACCAGATGCGGCCGCAGGCCTGGCAGCCCTTCGAGCAGCCGCTGCTGCCGCGCCTGTTCTGCGTGGCTGCCGATGCCAACGGCTCCGGCCACTACCGCATCCGGCAGCCGTTCCGGGCCATGCAACGGGAAGGGTTGGCAGAAGGCGCGATCGCGCCGATGCACCTGGAGCCGATCGGGATGGAGCGCTACGCGCCGTCCACCATCGTGCTGCAACGCCAGCTCACCGACAGCCAGCTCGAGACCATGCGCGGCTACCGAGACTTCAGCCGCGCCTTCAAGGTCTACGAACTGGACGACTACCTGCCCAACCTGCCGCTGAAGAGCGTGCACCGCGACCAGATGCCCAAGGACGTGCTGAAGTCCCTGCGCAAGGCCGTGGCGCTCACCGACCGCTTCGTGGTTTCCACCGCGCCGCTGGCCGAGCAGTTCGCGGACATGCACGACGACATCCGCGTCGTGCCGAACCGCCTGCCGGTGGATTGGTGGGGCCAGCTGACCAGCCAACGCCGCAAGGGCGCCAGGCCGCGCGTGGGCTGGGCCGGCGGCAGCAGCCACCGCGGCGACCTGGAACTGATCGCCGACGTCGTGCGCGAACTGGCCGGCGAGGTCGAATGGGTGTTCTTCGGCATGTGCCCGGAGAAGCTGCGCCCGCACGTGCACGAGCACCACGACGGCGTGCCGATTGGCCAGTACCCGGCAGCCTTGGCCGCGCTGGATCTCGACCTCGCGCTGGCGCCGCTGGAGGACAACTTGTTCAACGCCTGCAAGAGCAACCTGCGCCTGCTCGAATACGGCGCCTGCGGCTTCCCGGTGGTGTGCAGCGATATCGTCTGCTACCGCGGCGAGCTGCCGGTGACGCGCGTGCGCAACCGCTTCAAGGAATGGGTGGACGCGATCCGCATGCACATCGGCGACCTCGAGGCCACTGCGAAGATGGGCGACGCGCTGCGCGCCGCGGTGCAGCGCGACTGGATGCTCACCGGCGACAACCTGGTCGCCTGGCGCGATGCGTGGCTGCCGGATCGGTGATGGCCGCCTGCCTCGCCGGCCGGGACGGCGGGCGAGTCGGCTGGACCGGGGAAATCACTTCCGCTGCAGCAGGTAGCTGTTCTCGTACCCGGGAACAATGCCCAGTACATGGAAATCGTTGAAGTAGCCACCCACCCTGAGCAGGTCCACCGCGGGACCGACTTCGGGCGAATAGCGGTGGTCGCCGTAGTCGTCGAACACGACAAAGCCGCCGGCCACAACGCTCGGCGCATACAAGAGAAAATCGAGCAGGACATTGCGACCGGCGTGTCCGCCATCGATGTGCAGAAGCACGGTCCTGGGCGCCTCGGCGTAAAGGCGATCCGCCACCAGCTCCGAATAGCCACGAATCAGCGTGGCTTCGGGGAACAGCTTGCCGTGGTAGTAGCCCAGCTCGTCGGGCTGCTTCTCGAGTTCCATCGGATCGATCCCGAAGATCCGCCGCTTCCGCCCGCATATCTGGCTCATGAAGCACAGGGATTTCCCCTTCCAGACCCCGATCTCGACGATGTCGCCCGGAATCTCCCCCATCAGCAGGCAGAGGTATCCGAGCAGCTTCACATGCTCATGGAACGACAGCTCCCTGCGCGGCATGGCGTGCTGCGCCGGCAGTTCTTTTTGCGCCTTCTCGAAGATGCCGCCGACCATGCCCCATATGTCGTCGACGCCTTTCTGGACTCTCGCTTCGCCCAGAAGGTTCTTGAGCCCGGGGAGATCGACGGCGGGAATGCTTGACGACATGGTGGACACGCTCCTTACGCAAGGCACGGGAAATGACATGGCTTTGTCGCGACCAGGCTTCGGCCTCGCGAGATCGGCGAAGCGGCGCGGATACGCATTGTCACGACCGCTGGCCTTTCACGACGGCAGGCACGCCGGCAACCAGCGAGTTCGCCGGAACGTCCCTGGTCACGCAGGCGCCGGCGGCGATCACCGCACCATCGCCGATGGACAGCGGCCGGTCCGGCTTGCCGTTGATGATGCAGGCATTCGTGCCGATGAACACGTCGCGGCCGACATGCACGCATCCGGACACGTTGACCCCGGGGGAAAGGGTGGCGTAGTCGCCCAGGATCACGTCGTGTCCGATCGTGCACGCCAGGTTGATCTGCACATGCTCGCCCGTTGAAACATTGCAGGTGATCGTCGACCGCGCGCAGACCACGGTACCGGCGCCCAGTTCGACAAAGCGCGAGGCCTCGACCCGTGGATGAACCAGTGTTGCCGGACGATGCCCCGCGGCGATCAGGGCAGCCACCGCACTCCGCCGCTGCGAAGGATCGCCGAGCGCCACGACGAAACGGGCGTCGTCGCGCGGCGGCAGCTCCGGCAGCAGCGAGACCGGAATGCCGTTGACCGATGCCGTCAGATGGCGCGGATGATCCACGACCAGGCGCAGCTCGACCCGCTTGCCCCAGGCCTGTTCCGCCAGCCACGCCACCTCCCGACCAAAGCCGCCGGCGCCGAATATGTACAGGCGTCCGAAATCCGGCGTGGGGTCGTGCAACGGATGGGAAGGCATCATGATCACTCCGTGGCCGTTCGGGAGATGGCCAACGTATCGCAACCGCCGTGGCTCGCGCAGCGCATCACTTCAGGTAATCGAACAAACTCATCCCCTGCACCTTCGCAAACGTCTGCTGCGAGGCCTGCAGGGCGGTGGACTGCAGCATCAGCTGGCTGATGGCACTGGCCATGTCGGTGTCCTGCACGCCGGAGAGGGTGGTCTGGTAGGTCAGCGTGAGGTCGCTGTAGGTGCTCTTCTGCTGGGTGAGCCGGTTCAGGCGACCGCCCACGTCGGTCTGGGTGCTGGAGACCTGGTCCTGCGCGCGATCGATCGATTCGATCTGCCGGCTCATCGTGTTGCTGAGCTGCGTGTTGTTCTGGCTGCCGTCGTTCAGCGCGTTGATCATGTTGGTCAACGTACCGAACACGTCCTGGGTCTGGCCGGATTTCACGCTCATCGTGTCGCCGGCGGCGGGCGTGCCGCTCAGGGCGACGGTCATGCCGTTGAAGCTGATGCTGCCGCCGTCCTGGTAACTGCCGGTGCCCACTACCGCATTGCCGTGATTGGCGTCGGTGGCGGTCCAGTTGCCGGTGGCGTCGAAGCTGATCTGGTAGTTCACCGGGCCGGCGGCGGTGGCCGCCTTCCAGGCGCCGCTGTCGGTGACGCTGGTGGCGCCCACCAGCAAGGTGCCGGTGTTGCCGGGCGCCGCGGCGGCGACGAAGGAGCCGTTGCCGGCCGGGATGTTCATGAACAGGCCCGCGCCCTCGTCGCTGTTCGGGATGCGCAGGCCGCTGCCGATCGCGGTCATCTGATTGTCGCTGTTGCCGGTGTAGCTCGCCGAGCCGTCGCTGTTGAGCACGAACGGCGTGCTGGTGGTGCTGGTGCCGGCGAACAGCGCGTTGCCACTGGCATCGGTGGTGTTGACCAGCTGCACCAGCTGTGCGCGGATCTGGGTGAGCTGGGTGGCCATGTCCTGGCGGTCGGCGGTCGACAACGTGCCGTTGATGCCTTGCAGCGCCATCGAGCGCGCCTGGTCGAGCAGCGAGTTGAAAGAGCTCAGCGTGCTGCTCTCGGTGGAGAGCCGCGCGTTCGCGCCGTCGATGTTCGCGGAGTACTGAGCGGTGCTGGCCAGGATGTGGTTGAGCGAGACCGCCTGGGTGGCACCGGCCGGATCGTCGGAAGCGAGGTTGATGCGCTGGCCGCTGCTCACCTGGTTCTGCGTGGCGGCGAGCGAGCCCTGCTGGTCGAGCATGGTGGTCAGCGACTGCTGGTACATCCAGCTGGTGGAAAGGCGGATCACGGGCTTGCTCCCACTTAGGCCTGGATGGCGGAGATCAGGCTGGTGAACAGGGTCTGCGCGGTGGAGATCACCTGCGCGGAGGCCTGGTAGGCCTGCTGGTACTTGATCAGTCCGGCCGCTTCCTCGTCGAGGTTGACGCCGGCCGAGCTCTGCTGGGCACTGGCGGCCTGGTTGTAGAGGCCGGTCTGGGTGGTGAGATCGTTGCTCGCCATGCTGCCGGCGAGGCCGACCTGGTTGGTGAGGTTCGCATAGGCCCCCACCGTCGAGGTGCGGCCGCCGTCGAGCACACCGGTATTGGCGAGCCCGGCGAGGTCCAGCGCGTTGCTGTTGTCGTTGAGGCCGCTGCTGTTCTTCGCCACGCTGAAGCTGTCGCCGCTGGCGGGCGTGCCGGCGAGGCTGAGGCTCCAGCCGTCGAACTGGATCGCCGTGCCGCTGGTGTACGTGCCGGTGGTGCTGTTGCCCGCGCCGTCGGTGCCGGTGTAGCTGCCGCCCGCGCCGAACGTCACCGTGGCGCCGGCGAACAGGTTCGCGTTGCTGCTGTCGCCCACGTTCACCGCGCTCACGGTCGCGTCGCCGGTATTGGTGCCGGCGGCCGTACCCTTCAGCGCCGCCGCCGCGGCGATCGCGGAAGGATCGCTGGTGGCCAGCGCGAGGCCGCTGGCTGCGTTGCGGGTGGGCCGGATCTGGAAGCTGTCGCCGACCTGGGCGCCGGCGGACACGCTGAAGGTGAGGCCTTCGGCCGACAGCGTGCCGTCGGCGTTCGCGGTCATCGTCACCGTGCGTCCGCTGCTGGTGGCCAGCGCCCAGCCGTTGACCGAGGGCGCGCTGGCGCTGCCGGTGTAGGTGAGCACGTAGTTGTCGTTGGTGAGCGCGCCGAGGTCGCTCACGCTGGCGCCCACTGTGGCGCTGCCCTGGTTGCCGCTCGCGCCCGCCACGGTCGGGGCGGGCACGCTGAACAGTGGGCCGCCCTGGTTGCCGTTCAAGTCCAGGCCCTTGGCCTGCTGCGCGTTGACGCCCTGCGCGAGCGCCAGCGCGGCACGGCCCAGCTGGTTCTGCGCCGGGTCCAGCGTGTTGCGCCGATAGTTCAACAGTGCACCCAGGGTGCCGCCGGAAAGGCGCGAACTGATGTCGTGGCCGCTGGTGTCGAGCACGCTGGTGCTGCCGGCATCGTAGGCGTCGCTGCCGACCTGGAAGCCGTAGGCGTAGCTGCCGCTGACCAGCGCCTGGCCGGAGGTGCTGTAGACGCTCAATGTACCGTCGGGCTGCGCGGCGACCGAGATACCGGTGATGCCGGCGAGTTGCTTGACCAGACCGTCGCGCTGGTCGAGCAGGTCGTTGGGCTGGGTGTTGCCGGCCTGGCTGATGCTGGTGTTGAGCGCGGCGATCTGCTTGACCAGCGAATTGGCGCTGCCGACGGCGTCGGCGATCTGCGTGTTGATCTGCGTGCGCTGCTGGTCGAGCTGCTGGCCGAAGGTGTTGAACGCCATCGCCAGCGTCGACGCGTTGCCCAGCAGCGCTTGGCGCGCGGACGGATCGCCCGGCGCGTTCGCCACCGCGTTGAAGCCGCCGTAGAAGCTGTCCAGCGTGCTCTGCAGGTTGCCGCTGTTCTTCAACAGGCCGTTCAGCGTGGTGGCGAGGTCGTTGCTGGTGGTGGCGCCCTGCAGCGCGCTGTTGGTGCTCCACAGCGTCTGCGTGAGGTACTGGCTGTAGGCGCGCTGCACCGCGATCACGTCCACGCCGGTGCCCAGGGTGTAGCGGCCGTTGTTCTGGCCAACCTGGTCCACCTGCACGGTGTTCTGGCGGCTGTAGCCGTCGGTGCCGGCGTTCGCGATGTTGTTGCCGGTGACCTTCAGGCCGAGCTGGGCGGCATTGAGGCCGGAAACACCGATGTTGAGCAGGCTGGACATGGGACGGGATTCCTGGGGTCGCTTATTCGTTCGGCCCGCCGGCCGGATTCTTGAGCGCGGCCAGCGCCGCGCGCATCTGCGGGCTGCTGGCGACCGCGCTGATCTTCTCGGCGTAGGACGGGTCGGTGGCGTAGCCGCCGCGCACCAGCGCACTGGCGAAGCCGCGCACGTCGTCGCCATGCCCGCGCGCAGCGGCATAGCGCGGATTGGAGGCGATCAGGTTGGCGTAGTCCTTGAACGACTGCGCCGGCGAATCGTAGGCGCGGAACTGCGCGTGCCGGCGCACCGCCACACCGTCCTCGTACTCCAACGTGGGCACGCTGACCTTGCTTCCGTTCCAGCTGCCGCCGGCCTTGATGCCGAACAGGTTGAAGCTGGTGGAGCCGTCGGCGTTGCGCGGCATGTGCTTGCCCCACTGCGTTTCCAGCGCGGCCTGCGCCAGCACGGTGCGCACCGACAGCCCCAGCTTCTGCGCCGCGGCCTGGGCATACGGCGCCAGCGCGCGCACGAATTCCTGCGCGTCCTGCGGCAGCCACTTCATCGCGCTGCGGCCAAGCTCGCGCCCGGCTTCCACCACGTTGGCGAGGCGGCGCTGGAACTGGTCGGGCGTGGCCGGCAACCGGGTGGGATCGCCGATGCCGTCGGGGTCGTCTGCGGCACTGGTTGTCGCCGGCGCGCCGGTGCCACCCAGCGTAACGATCGCGGCGCCCGTACCAGCCGGCGTCGGCGTGGCCGTGCCGCCCAGCTGGCGGATCAGCATCTGCGCGATGCCCAGCCCCTTGCCGCCCTGGGCCAGGCTCACCGAGAGCTGCTGGTCGAACAGGTCGCGGTAAGCCTTGCCGGCATCGCTGTCGCCCAGCGCGTTGCCGAAGCTGTCGCTGGCCGCGCGCATGGACTTCAGCATCATCTGGGTGAACAGCGCCTCGAACTGCTTCGCCACCGCGGGCAGCGCCGCCTTGCCGTCGCGCTGCGCCTGCGCGCGCAGCTGGTCGAACCCGGACAGTTCGGTCCAGGTGCTCAGCGAGGCATTGGCGGACAGCGCGGCGTCGGACACGACTAGATCACCACGAGATCCGCGTGCAGCGCGCCGGCCTGCTTCAGCGCCTGCAGGATCGAGATCAGGTCGCTGGGCGAGGCGCCCACCTGGTTCACCGCGCGCACGATGGTGTCCAGGCTCACGCCCGGGCCGAACTTGAACATGTGGCCGCCCTCCTCGCTGACCTGCACGTTGCTGGACGGCACCACCGTGGTCTGGCCGTTGCTGAATGGCGCCGGCTGGCTGACCAGCGGCTGCTCGCCGATCGTCACCTGGATCGCGCCATGCGCCACGGCGGCCGCCGAGACGCGCACGTCCGAGCCGATCACCACGGTGCCGGTGCGCGAGTTCACCACCACGCGCGCGGGCGGCGCGCCCGGGGTCACGTCCAGGTCCTGGATCGTGCCCAACCAGGCCACCTTCTGGGTGGGGTCCTGCGGCACGCGCACTTCCACCGTGCCGCCATCCACCGCGCGCGCGGTGCCCGCGCCGTAGGTGCGATTAATCGTGCCGACGATG
Source organism: Rhodanobacter sp. C06 (assembly GCF_002001105.1). GTDB lineage: Bacteria > Pseudomonadota > Gammaproteobacteria > Xanthomonadales > Rhodanobacteraceae > Rhodanobacter_A. The sequence continues at coordinate 11,429 of NZ_MUNP01000021.1, forward strand.
CGCGTGACGGTGGTGAAGTCCGGCGTGTTGAGGTTCAGCCGCAAGTCGTCGCTGGAAGCGAATGCGGACGCCACGCTGCGCTCCACCGTGGCACCGTTCGGGATGCGCCCGCTAGCCGAGATGTTCTTCTGCACGCTGGAGCCGCTCTTGCCCGACGCGCTGATGCCGCCCACCACCACGCTGCCCTGCGCCACCGCGTAGACGTTGCCGTCGGCGCCGCGCAGCGGCGACATCAAGAGCTCGCCGCCGCGGATGCTCTTGGCGTTGCCGATCGAGGCCACGGTGACGTCGATGGTCTGGCCCGGCTTGGCGAACGGCGGCAGTTCGGCGGTGATCGTCACCGCGGCCGCGTTCTTCAGCTGCGGGCGAACGTTCGCCGGCACGTTGATGCCGAACTGCTGCAGCATGTTCTCCAGGCTCTGCGTGGTGAACGGCGCCTGCGTGGTCTGGTCGCCCGAACCGTCCAGGCCCACTACCAGGCCGTAGCCGATCAGCTGGTTGGAGCGCACGCCGCCGACCGATGCGAGATCGCGGATCTTGTCGGCGTGGGCGGGAGTGGCGAGCAGGGCAAAGAGTGCGATGGCAAACCCGATCGCCGCGGATTTTTCTCCCTCTCCCCTTTGGGGAGAGGGCCGGGGTGAGGGGCCGGGCTTGCGGAAGAGGTTGGAGAAACGAGCAAAGAGCGAAGCCAAAGCAGCGCCGCGCGAGCGTGTCCCCTCTCCCCAACCCTCTCCCCGGAGGGGAGAGGGGGCGAACGTGCCGTGCGGGTTCGCGATGCCGGACTTCGGTGCAACCGTCATAGTCGTGGCCATATGGATGTTCATTTTTAAAAGGGCATCCACTTGGAGTTGAAGAAGCGCGACAGCCAGCCCTGGGTGTTGGCGTCGGCGAGGCTGCCGCGGCCGGTGTAGGAAATCTTGGCGTCGGCGACGCGGGTGGACGGCACGGTGTTGTCCTGGCCGATGTCCTGCGGGCGCACGATGCCGGTGATGCGGATCAGTTCCTGGCCCTGGTTGATGGTGAGCAGCTTCTCGCCGCGCACCAGCAGGTTGCCGTTGGGCAGGCGCTGCGCCACGGTGACGGTGATGTTGCCGGTGAGCTGGTTGCTCTGGCTGCTGGAGCCGCCGCCGTCGAAGCTGTGGTCGCTGTCGATGCCGACACTGGCCTTGTTGAACGTGTGGCCGAGCAGCGAGGGCGCACCGATCTTGTCCTTGTTGGTCTTGCTGGTGCTGGTGTTGGCCTTCTTCACGGCCTGGGTGTTCTCCACCAGCACGACGGTGAGGATGTCGCCCGCGCGGTGTGCGCGCGGGTCGGTGAACAGCTCCATGCCCTGCGCGTCGTGGTAGATCGCGCCGTCGGCCACCGGTGCGGCGGCAGGCGCCACCGGCGCGGTGGCGGCCCATTGCGCGTCGTCGCGCTGCGGCTGCACGACGGCGCAACCCGCCAGCGCGGCCAGCGCGAGCACGGCGGCGAGGCGTGGGAGAACGGCGGTGATGCGCACGGCGGTCGGCCTCAGGTCTTGTTGGTGATGGTCTGCAGCATGTTGTCCGCGGCGGTGATCGCCTTGGAGTTCATCTCGTAGGTGCGCTGGGTCTGGATCATGTCCACCATCGCCTCGACCACGTTGACGTTGGAGGATTCCAGCGAACCCTGCAGCAAGGTGCCCATGCCGTTCAGCCCGGCCTGGCCGGTCTGCGGCGTGCCGCTGGAGGCGGTTTCCAGGTACAGGTTCTGGCCCATCGACTGCAGGCCCGCGGGGTTGACGAAATCGGCCAGTTGCAGCGAGCCCACCTGCACCGGCGCGGCCTGTCCCGGCACGGTGGCGCTGATCGTGCCGTCGTTGCCGATGGTGATGCTCTGCACGCCCTGCGGCAGGGTGATCGCCGGCTCGATCGCGTAGCCGTCGGCGGTGACGATCTGGCCGTTGGCATCGGTGTGCAGCGAGCCGTCGCGGGTGTAGGCGGTGGTGCCGTCGGGCATGCTCACCTGCAGGAAGCCCCGGCCCTGGATCGCCACGTCCAGCGAGTTGCCGGTCTGGCTGATCGCGCCCTGGGTGAACAGTTTCTCGTTCGCCACCACGCGCACGCCGGTGCCCATCAGCAGGCCCGAGGGCGACTGCGTCTGCTCGGTGGTCTGTGCGCCGGGCTGACCCAGGTTCTGGTACATCAGGTCCTGGAACGCCGGGCGCGAGGCCTTGAAGCCGGTGGTGCTGGCGTTGGCCAGGTTGTTGGAGATGGCATCGAGGCGCGTCTGCTGCGCGTCGAGGCCGGTCTTGGCGATCCAGAGGGAGGAGAACATGGAAGGGCTCCGCTAGCGGTGTAGTGTTCAGTTCGCCTGCAGCAGCTTGAGGCTGGCGTCGGCGTTGTCTTCGGCGGTCTTGATCGAGCGCACCTGCATCTCGTACTGGCGCGACAACCCGATCATCCGCACCAGCTCGGTCGAGGGATTGACGTTGCTGGCTTCCAGCGCCTGCGACGCCAGCTGCACGCCGGGATCGGTGTCGGCGCTGGCGCCGCCGGGCAGGTGCAGCAAGCCGTCCGCACCCTTGGCAAGCTGCGCCGGATCGGGGTTGACCAGCTTGATGCGGTCGATCTGGGTGAGCGTGTTCGGGCCCTGTCCCAGCGGCACGCTGGAGATCGTGCCGTCGTTGCCGATCACGATCTGCGCGCTGTCGGGAATGCTGATCGGACCGCCGTTCCCGAGCACCGGATTGCCGGCGGCGTCGGTGAGCGTGCCGTCGGCGGTGAGCTGCAGGTTGCCGGCGCGCGTGTAGGCCTCGCTGCCGTTCGGCGCCTGCACCGCGATCCAGCCCGGGCCGCGCACCGCCACGTCCAGCGCGCGGCCGGTCTGCTGCAGCGCGCCCTGGCTGTCGTCGCGGCCGAGGCTCTGCGCCACCGCGTTGATCCGGGTGGGGCTGCCCGGACCCTGCACCGGCAGGCTGCCGAACGCGTCCAGCTCGCTCTTGAAGCCGGTGGTGGTGGCGTTGGCCAGGTTGTGGCTCACCACGTCCTGGGCCTGCATGATCTGCGTGGCTCCGGTCATGGCGAGGTAGACGGAACGGTCCATGGCGATCTACCGCTTAGCGCGAGACGGCGTTGAACAACGTGCTGGCCAGCGTGTTGTCGGTGGACAGCACCTGCGCGTTGGCCTGGTAGTTGCGCTGCGCCTGGATCATGTCGACCAGCTGCTGGGTGGTGTCGGAGGTGTTGGACTCCTCCAGCGCGCCGGACTGGATCGTGCCGTACTGGCCGCTGGCGGCCGTGCCCATCACCGCGGTGCCGGAATCGGTGCTGGACATCCAGCTGGCGCTGCCGAGCTGGCGCAGGCCCTGCACGTTCTGGAAGTTCGCCATCGCCAGCTGGCCGATCTTGCTGCTCTGGCCGTTGGAGTAGTTCGCGGTGACGATGCCCGCGCTGTCGATGTCGATCGAGGACAGCGCACCGGCGGTGTAGCCGTCCTGGCTGATCGTGCCGGCGGCGTAGCCGGTGCCGTACTGGGTGGTCTTGCCGAAGTTGATCGACAGCGTCTGCGGGTTCGCGCCGTTGCCATAGGTCACCGGGTTGAAGCCGACGATGCCGTTGGCCGGCGTGGTCAACGCGCCGCTGCTGTCGAACGTCAGCGGCTGCGTGCCGGCGTTGTTGCCGTCTACGTAAAGGTCCACGTTCCAGGTGTTGGTGCCGGTCTTCACGTAGTACGCGGTGGCTTGGTGCGAGGAACCCAGGCTGTCGTACACGGTGAACGTGCTCGACTGGTTGAAGGTGGCCGGGTTGGTCGGGTCGAAGGCCAGCGGCGGCACGGTGGCGTCCGCCGGCAGGTTCGACGACACCACCGCCGTGGCGGTGGGCTTGGCCGAGCTCTGCGCGGTGACCAGGTTCAGGTTGGTCAGCGTGCTGGTGTCGAAGCTGTTGCTGGTGGTGCTGTAGGGATAGACCTGCAGCGCGTTGTTGTCCTGGGTGACCACGTTGCCGGCAGGGTCCTGGTGGAACGCGCCGGCGCGGGTGTAGGCGTAGCCGTTGCCGGTGTTGACCACGAAGAAACCGTTGCCGCTGATCGCGAGGTCGAGGCTGTTGCCGGTGGTCTGGATGTCGCCCTGGGCGAACTGCTGCGCCACGCTGGTCAGCCGCGTGCCGCTGCCCACCGCGGTGGCGCTGAGGTTGATGCCGGTGACCGCGTAGATGTCCGCGAACTCCGCGCGCGACCCCTTGAAGCCGGCGGTGTTGGCGTTGGCGATGTTGTTGGCGATCACGTTGAGATCGGACTGCGCGGCGTTGATGCCGCTGAGAGCCTGGTTGAGTGCCATGAATCGTTCCTCGCTGGAAGGGTTGTTGCCGCCGATCAGTTGATCTGCGCGATCGCGCTGAGCGGCACGCCGCCCACGCCGCTCACCTGCACGTAGGTGCCCACACTGCTGCCGCCGTAGCCCACGCCACTGACCGTGCCGTCGACGTAGGTGGAGAGCGCGTTGCCGCCGACGTCGGCGGCGGTCACGCTGTAGTCGCCCGACGGCACGGGCGCGCCGCTGTCGTCCATGCCGTCCCAGTTGAAGCGGGCGAGGCCGGCGGCCTGGGCGCCGAGGTCGAGCGTGCGCACCACCTTGCCGGCACCGTCCTTGATCGCGACCTGCACATTGGCGGTGGCGCCGGTGACGCCCACCGCGCCGTCCATCGCGCTGCCGGCGTAACTCAGGTTCGCCGACGGCACCAGCACGTGGCGCCCCACCAGGCCGACCGAACCGAGCACCTGCGAGGACTGCAGCGAACTGGTGAGCTGGCCGGAGAGGCTGTTGACGCTGGTGTTGAGGTCCTGCATCGAGGCCAGCTGGCTGAACTGCGCCAGCTGCGAGACGAACTGCGAGTTGTCCATCGGATTGGTCGGGTCCTGCGACTGCAACTGCGTGGTGAGCAGCTTCAGGAAATCGGCCTGGTTCATGGAATTGCCGAGCGCGGCGGTGGCCGCGCCGGCGGCGCTGCCGGTGCCGGCGGCGCCGGGGTTGTTGTTCACGCTGGTGGTCATGGTTGCGGGCTCACTGGCCGAGGGTCAGGGTCTTGAGCATCAGTTGCTTGGCGCTGTTCATCACCTCGACGTTGTTCTGGTACGAACGCGACGCCGAAATCATGTTGACCAGTTCGTCCACCGGGTTGACGTTGCTGGCGTAGACGTAGCCATCCGCATTGGCCAAGGGATTGCCCGGCTCGTAGCGTTGCGGGATCGCGGCCTGGCTCTCGGTGATGCCGAGCACCTGCACGCCCTGCGCGGTGCCGGCATCCTTGCCGCCGGACTGCTGCTGCGCGTGCACGGTGGCGAACAGCGGCTCGCGCGCACGGTAGGCGCCTTCCGGCGTGCCGGACACGCTCTCGGCGTTGGCCAGGTTGCTGGCCACGGTGTTGAGCCGCAGCGACTGCGCGGCCATGCCGGAGCCGGCCACGTTGAAGATGGAATAGAGCGACATCAGCTCTGCCCTCCGGAGATGGCGGTGCGCAGCATGCGGATCTGCGCGGTGATGAAGGAAAGGCTGGCCTGGTAGTGCACGCTGTTGGCGGCGAAGTCGGCCTGCTCGACCTGCGCGTCGACGGTGTTGCCGTCCATGCTGGGCTGCGTCGGCACGCGGTAGGCCAGCGCCGCCGGACCCGTGCCCGGCCCGCTGCCGATCTGTCCGGCGCTGGGCGCTTCCAGCGGCAAGGCACCGCCGCTGCCGCCGCCGGCCGCGGCCAGCGCCTTGCGGAAATCGATGTCGCGGGCGAGGTAGCCGGGCGTGTCGGCATTGGCCAGGTTGTTGGCCAGCACGTCGGCGCGGCGCTGCCACAGATCCAGCGCCTGGGTATGGATGCCGAACAGGTTTTGCGGGACGGGATTCATCGGTCTGCTCCGCGGGCGGTTGCCGCATGGAGCCGGAGGCAAGTTGCATGCCACCACGCCGGAACCCTTGCCACGACTGGCCTGGCAGGGTTCGCGCCTTGGCGTCGCGCGGGCGACGCCGGGGCGGAGTCGGTTTGTTGACGCGGCGCGCGCGTCAGTCGGCCAGCGCTTCCGCCGGCAGCAGTTCCAGCACCGCGTGCGCCAGCAGATCGGGCTGGAACTTGGCGACGAAGGCGTCGGCCTTGACCTCCTTCACCATCGCCTCGTTGAAGATGCCGCTGAGCGAGCTGTGCAGCACCACCTTCAGCCGGCACAGCGCCGGCGCCTCGCGGATCGCCCGGGTCAGCGCATAGCCGTCCAGGCGCGGCATCTCGATGTCGGAGACCACCAGCTTGACGCCTTCGGCCGGATCGGCGGCCGCCAGTTCGTGCAGGCGCTCGAGCGCCTCGCGACCGTCCTGCGCCAACACGCACTCGATGTTCATCTGCTTGAACAGCTCGACCAGGCGGCGGCGGGCGATCAGCGAATCGTCCACCACCATCACCCGCCGCGGCGCCAGCATGTGTGCGTCGGCGAGGCGCTGCATCTGCAGCGACAGCTCGGCCGGCGCCGCGTCGATGCCGGCCAGCACCTGCTCCACGTCCACCACCGCCAGCAGCGCGCCGTCGACGCGGGTCACCGCATTGACGCGCGCACCGAAGCCCAGCGTGGCGGACGGCGCCTCCAGCTTGTCGCCGTCGCACTGCACCATGCGCTGCAGGTCGGCGACCAGGAAGCCCTGCACCGAGCGGCTGAACTCGGTGACCATCAGGTGTGCCGATGCCTCGTCGCGCAGCGGCGGATAGCCGAGCGCGGCGGCGAGGTCGATCACCGGGATGGTCTGCCCGCGGTAGTCGCAACTGCCCGCCAGCAAAGCATGCACGCCCGGCATGCGCTCCAGCGGCGGCCGGCGCATCACCTCGCGCACCTTGAACACGTTGATGCCGAACAGCTGCGCATCGCCGAGCCGGAACAGCAGCATGGCCACGCGGTTGTGGCCGGCCAACCGGGTATGTTGCTCCACCTTTTCCAGCAGCGTGCCGCCCATGCGGACTCCTCGCGAATCGCCCGCCGCCTTGGCAGCCGTACGCGTTCGCTATCGACCGCGCGGCGCCGCGCTTGAGCGCACGCCCCGATCGCCGCGGGTGGCATGCGGATTGCTTTCTCAAGCCGCGACGGTTTTGGACGATGCAGTCCCCTGCAAGCTCCCACCACACACTCGACATAGGTGATGTTCGTCCCATGAGTCTGATCTGGAATCGGCACCTTGCCCTCCTGGTGGAAGCCGCCGTCGCTGGCGACGAGGCACGGCTGGCCGCGCTGCGGCACGCGCACCCGCGCGCGGCACGGGCGCTGGCACCGCTGCTGGCGCGTATCGCCAGCCGCCCGCCGGCGGCGGTGGCGCTGCAAGCCGTGGAGCAGCAGGGCCTGGTGCTGGCCGCGGTGCAGCAGCTCGCGCGCGAGCAGGCCGCGCTCGACCAAGCCGCCGCCGACGGCCGCGGCAGCGTCGATCGCTTGACGGATGGCAGCGCCGGTATCTCGACGGCGCTGCAGCAGGTGGGCGCCGAACTGGACCAGGCCGGCCAAGCCAGCCGGGCCGGCAGCGGCAATGTCAGCGAACTCGACGGCCAGTTGCGCCTGTTGCGCAGCGCGCTGGCGGCGATGAACCGCAACCAGAGCAAGCTCGCCGAGCAGGTGGAACAGATCCGCAGGCTTACCGCCACCGTGCAGGAGATCGCCCACCAGACCAATCTGGTGGCGCTGAACGCCGCCATCGAGGCCGCGCGCGCCGGTGAGGCCGGCCGCGGCTTCGCCGTGGTCGCCGACGAGGTCAAGCAACTGGCGGAAAAGACCGCCCTGACCACTGCCGAGATCGAAAGCGTCACCGGTTCGATCGGCGACTTCTCCACGCAACTGGACAGCGACGTGCAGCACAGCCTGCAGCAGCTGGAACGGGCCCAAGCCGGCGCGTCGCAGTCGGGCACTACCCTCGATGCAGGCAGCCAGGCGCTGCGCGCGGCCGGCGAGCGGGTGCAACGGCTGCAACAGAACCACGATGCCCAGCATGCGCGCGCCACCAGCGTGCAGGCCGCGCTCGGCGCCCTGCAGCGCCGCGCCGGCGAGGCGCGGCGCCAGTCCGATGCGCTGCAGCGCGCCGCGTTGCTCGCCCACCGGCTGGGCCTGGACTGGCTGGAGGGCCTCAGCGGCAAGGATCCGGGCAGCCTCAGCCTGACCGTGCGCGAGGCCTCCCTCAACCTGCGCCAAGCGGCCGAACTGGCCCTGCTCGAACCGGCGGCGCTCGATCGTCGCTGGTTCGATACCCACGCGATCCGCCGCAGCGTCGAGCGGCTGGGCGCGCTGCAACCGACGCACCCGGCCAGCGCCGGTCTCGCCGACGCCGGCATGCAGCTGTGCGAGCAGGGCGGCCGCTTCATCGCGCTGCTGTGCGACGGCGAGGCCGAGCAGGCCGCGGTGCTGTCGCGACAACTCGAATCCGCCCGTGATGCCCTGCTGGGGCAACTCGACAGCCTGTTGGCGGACGCATGAACCTGAGCCGCGCCAGCGTCGGCCGATGCCTTGCCATGGCATGGTTCGGCCTGGCGTGGCCTGGCAGCAGCCTCGCCGCACTGCCGTCGCCCGATGCCGTGCGCGCCGCCGCCGAACAGGCCGTGCACGCCCGTTTCGATCTGCCGGGCAGCCGCGTCGTGGCCCAGGCCCTGCCGCTCGATCCGCGCCTGCGGCTGGCGCCCTGCGCGGCGCCGCTGCGCGCCGTGCTGGTCGACGCTGTCCGCCCCGCGCCACGTCTGAGCGTGCCCGTGCATTGCCCGCAGGGCAGCGGCTGGACCGTGCGCGTGCCCGTGCAGTTGCAGTTGTTCCGCCCCGTGCTGGTGACCAGTCGGCCGCTGCTGCGTGGCGACGGCCTGCGTCCCGCGGACGTGCGCGCCGAGGAGCGCGACGTGACCCGGCTCGGCTACGGTTACCTCGACAACCTCGACCAAGTGGCCGGGCGCACCCTCGCCCGCGCCTTGCCCGAAGACAGCGTGCTCACCCCCTCCGCACTGGGCGGCCGGCGCATGGTGCGGGCGGGCGACCGCGTGCAGGTGGTGGCCCGGCTGGGCGACATCGTGGTGCGCGCCGACGGCGTGGCGCTGGGCAGCGGCGACAACGGCGCCCGCCTGCGGGTGCGCAACGAGAGCTCGGGCAAGGTGGTCGACGCCATGGTCCATGCTCCCGGCGTGGTGCTGGCCCTCCCCTGAGCTCGCCGATGCCTTCCACCCCCCATTCCCAACCCCTAAAGTTTCCGAACATCGGGCCGATGCAACATTCACAGGGCCACTCCGCAGCGAGAACGGACGCATGAATACGACCATTTCCAACAACGGCTTGCCGAAACTTCCGCAGGCCGCCGGCCAGCCGGGCAACAGCCCGGCGCCGGAATCCTCCGCCAGCGCCGCCGGTGCCGGCGCGCCCGCGGCCAAGGCCGACGATCAGCTCAAGCTGACCGATTCGGCCAAGGCGTTGCAGCAGGCCGCGCGCACCGACGCGACCCCGGTCGACTCGCAGCGGGTGGAACGCGTGCGCCAGGCGCTGGCCGACGGCAGCTACAAGATCGACGCTGGACGCATCGCCGACCGCATGCTCGCCATGGAGCGACAGCTCGGCGGCACGGACAAGGCATGAGCCCGCCGCTGCGGCAGGAATTCACCCAGGCCCTCGCCGACGTGCAGGGCGAGATGCGCCAGGGGCTGGAGCAGCTCGCGCAGGTGCTCGAGGCCGAGCGCGCGGCGCTGGACGGCGGCGACATCGAGGCGCTCGACCGGGCCGGCGCGCGCAAGCAAGCGCTGATGCAGCAGCTGGAACAACTGGACGCGGAGCGCCGCCTGCTGGCGCGCGAGCAGCCGCAGGCTCCGGCAGGGCCGGATCCGGACTGGACCGCGATCGTGCAGTCGCTGCAGCACTGCCACCGGCTCAACCAGCGCAACGGCGGCATCGTCGGCCAGCGCCTGCAGCTGGTGCGCCAGGCGCTCGCGGTGCTGACCGGGGCGGACAGCGACAGCGGGCTGTACGACCGCAGCGGCGAACTGCATGCCGGTGCACGTTCGCGTCCGCTGGCGGCGGCCTGAGCGAATTGAGCACTACGCCACCCGCATCCACGGTGGCAACCACAGCGCGCCACCGTTCGCGGCACGCTTTATCGTCCAACGTGATGCCGGATCGATCATGAGCCCTTCCCCCACGCCCGCCGTATCCGCTGCCGCCGTCACCAGCAAATCCCCAGTCTACGAAGGCGTCACCCCGCCGCTGCCGGTGATGCGCGTGCCGCTGCTCAATCGCGAGCGCGAGCTGTTTGCCTACGAGATCCTGTTCCATCGCGAAAGCGGCGACGAAACGACCCTGCTGCAGAGCGTGCTGGGGATGATCACCGACGGTGCGCTGACCCGCCTGGTGCGCGGCAACCGCGCGTTCCTCAACCTGCCGGCCGAACTGCTGCCGGAAGACGCCGACGTGCTGCTGCACCAGCCGCGCCTGGGCGTGGTGCTGCAACCGCATGTGGCCGACGACGCGGCACTGATGAAGCGCCTGCAGCTGATGGCACAGCGCGGCTGCCAGTTCATGCTGGACGTGGGCGATCAGGATCTCGACCACGGCCTCCCGTTCGAAGCCCTGCTGCAGATGGTGCAACTGGTCCGGCTCGACGCCAGCCAGCTGGCGCCGGAAGTGCTGGCGCAACGCGCCGCGCACCTGCACGCGCGCGGACTGCACGTGGTCGCCGGCCAGGTCAACGACCATCCCACCTACGAACACTGCCTGACCCTGCCGATGGAGGCGGTGCAGGGACGCTATCTGCTGGTGCCGCAGCCGATGGCCGTCCCCGTGCTGACCGCGAACCGCCTCAGCATGCTGCGCCTGCTGGGCGTGCTGCACGAAAGCAACCCGGGTCCGGTCGAGCTGGGCAACATCGTGCGCGACGACGCGGTGCTCAGCTACAAGCTGCTGAGCTGCGTCAATTCGGCCTACTTCGCGTTGCCGCGGCAGCTGAAATCCGTGCAGCAGGCCGCGATCTTCTTCGGCGTCACCCGCATGCGCAACTGGGTCGACACCATGGCGATGTGCAGCATGGACGATCGTCCACCGGAGCTGTTGCGCGCCGCGCTGATCCGCGCACACATGTGCGAGGAACTGGCCCAGGGCATGCCCCACGGGAGTGCCGAGATGGCGTTCACCGTCGGCCTGTTCTCGCTGCTGGACACCTTGATGTGCGCGCCGATGGAATTCCTGCTGCCGCAACTGCGACTGGCACCCGAGATTAGCGACGCGCTGACCGGCCGCAGCGGCCCGTTCGGCGCAATCCTGCAGCAGATCCTCGCCTGGGAGGCGAACGAGCTGACCAGCGCGCAGGTGCCCCCGCAGCGCATCCAGCGACTGGCCACGATCTACCTCAACGCCACCCAATGGGCCGATCAGGTCTACGCCAGCGCGAACGAGAAGAGCATGCAGTAAGCCCGGTTGCCAAGCTCATGCGGGCGACCGTGAGTGCTCCGGCCACCGCAGCGGCCGATTCCTGCGAGGCGCTCTTCAACAGCGAAGCTGGTCATCCAGTGTCTTTGTGTTCAATGGCTTGAAAGCCACTGGATGACCAGCTTCGCTGTTGTGAAGCGTCTCCTGCTTGACCAGCCCTCCCGCTGTTGAAGAGTGCCTCGCTGGGATGACGAGCAAAATCTGGGTTGCATTAGCGGAGCCGCGCGTTCGCCCTTCTCACGAGAGCCGGCATGGCGTCGACGGCGGCTTCGCGGCCAGCCTCAGGCCGCGCGTCTGGCGAAGATCAGGTGCAAGCCGAACAGCATGAACACCGCGCCGGCGCAGCCGTCGATCCAGCGGCGCAGGCGCAGGTAGCCGCGGCGCATCGCCGGCAGCGCGAACACGCCGGCCACCAGGGTGAACCACAGCAAGGTCTCGGCCACCACCATCGACCACAACCCCCAGCGTGCCCAGGCACTCTGCCCGTCGCCCACGAAGGCAGAGAAGATGCTGCCGAAATACACCACCACCTTGGGATTGGCGAGGTTGGTGAACAGGCCGTTGCGCATGGCGCGCCATGCACCGTCTGCCAGTTTCACCGCATGCACCGGCGCACCGCCGGCAGGCGCCTTCAGCGCGCCACGCAGCATCTTCAAACCCATCCAGCACAAGTAGGCGCCGCCGCACACGGCGATCGCGCGTTCCAGCCACAGCAGCCGATGCAGCAACAGCTGCAGGCCAAGCAGCGCCAGCGCGGCCCACACTGCCACGCCCAGCGTGATGCCCGCCACGCCGGCCAGCGCCTCGCGGCGCGAATGGCTCACCGCGGTCTGCGAGACGTAGAAGAAATCCGGGCCGGGGCTCATCAGGGCGATCAGCTGCACCACGGCGATGGTGAGGAACAGGCTCATGCGGCACGCTGCGGATGCGGTGGCGGGAGGCGCAGTGTAGCCTCCGGCGGCTGTGCGGCGCGCCTTGCCGGCTTCCCGGAAATTCCTCTACCCTGCCCCGAACCAAGCAGCATGGCCAAGGGATCGTCCCCGGCCACCCAGGGGATGCACCTGCCATGAGCCTCAAGCTCCGCCTCACCGTCCTGAATTTCCTGCAGTACTACATCTGGGGGGCGTGGCTGCTGACCATCGGCACGTGGTGGTTCCAGACCCAGCACTGGTCGGGCACCAGCTTCGGCGCGATCTTCTCGACCATGGGCATCGCCTCGCTGTTCATGCCCTCGCTGGCCGGCATCGTGGCGGACAAGTGGATCAACGCCGAGCAGCTGTACGGGTTGTTCCAGATTGCCGGCGCGGTGGTGCTGTTCGCGATCCCGCACGTCAGCGACCCGCAGCAGATGTTCTGGGTGATGCTGCTGAACATGTGCTTCTACATGCCCACGATCTCGCTGGCGATCACGGTGGCGTTCAACGCGCTGAAGCAGGATGGCCTCGACGTGGTCGCCACCTATCCGCCGATCCGCGTGTGGGGCACGATCGGCTTCATCGCCGCCACCTGGACCACCAGCCTGCTGGGCTTCAAGGCCTCGCCCGCGCAGTTCCACGTGGCCGCGGGCGCTTCGCTGCTGCTGGGCCTGTACGCCTTCACCCTGCCGAAGTGCCCGCCCAAACTCGATGCCGCGCACAGCCGCACGCTGGTGGACCGGCTCGGCCTCACCTCGTTCGTGCTGTTCAAGAACCGCAACATGGCGGTGTTCTTCGTCTTCGCCATGTTGCTGGGTGCGGCGCTGCAGCTGACCAACGCCTACGGCGACGCCTTCCTCAGCGACTTCGTGAAGGTGCCCGAGTACGCGAACCTGCTGACGGTGAAGTACTCCACCATCATCATCTCGATCTCGCAGTTCTCCGAAACCGCATTCATCCTCACCATCCCGTTCTTCCTGAAGCGCTTCGGCATCAAGGCGGTGATGACGATGAGCATGCTGGCGTGGGTGCTGCGCTTCGGCCTGTTCGCGTTCGGCAACCCGGAGCCGCTCGGCGGGCTGTGGATGATCGTGTTGTCGTGCATCGTCTACGGCATGGCGTTCGACTTCTTCAACATCTCCGGCTCGCTGTTCGTCGAGGGCCAGGCCGACCCGAAGATCCGCGCCAGCGCGCAAGGCCTGTTCATGCTGATGACGAACGGTGTCGGCGCGGTGCTGGGCAGCCTGGCCGCCGGCTTCGTGATCGACCACTTCTTCACCAACCACGCCTGCGACGACAGCGTGCTGATCTGCAAGGACTGGCATGGCATCTGGCTGGCCTTCGCCGGCTACGCGCTGGTGATGGCACTGCTGTTCGTGCCGCTGTTCAAGCACCGGCACGACCCGGCTGCGGCCGGCCGCGTGGTGCCCACTCACTAGGGATGCTCTGATCAGCCCGCCAGCTTGCTCGCCACCACCTGGTCGCGGCCGCCGGACTTGGCCGAGTACAGCGCCAGGTCGGCGGCGCGCATCCAGCTCGACAAGTCGTGGCAGCGCACGCCGTCGAATTGCGCCACGCCGATGCTGATCGTCAGCCGAGTCACCAGCAGATCCTTCGGCAACTCCAGCGCAGCGGTTCCCGCGCGCAGGGTTTCCGCCAGGCGCATGCCGGCCGTCAGGCCCGCCTGCGGGCACAACACGGCGAATTCCTCCCCGCCGATGCGCGCCACGAAACACGCATCGGACACGGCGCTGCGCAGGTAGTCGGTGAGGACCCGCAGCACGCGGTCGCCTTGCGGGTGGCCGATGCTGTCGTTGATGCTCTTGAAATGGTCGATGTCGATCAGCAGCAGCACGTGCGGCGGCGCGTGCGCCTCGCGTGGACGACCCAGCAGCTCAGTGGCGCGCTGCTGGAACGCGCGCCGGTTCGCCATGCCGGTGAGCGGATCGCGCAAGGTCTGCGCCTGCAGCTCGGCGGCGTGCCGGCGCTGCGAACGCAGCAACAGCACGAGCAGACCGACGATCAGCAGCAAGGCCCCCGCCAGCAGCGCGATCGTCACGCTGACCAGGCGCTGGCGCCGCTGCTGCTCGCGCCGGCGTGCCGCTTCGGCCTCCGCCGCCTTGAGTTGCAGGTCCTTCAGCTCGTTGGCGTGCTCCAGCTCGCTGATGCGCAGCTCCTTCTCGCGCGCGGCGTAGCGCTGCTCCAGCTCGACCTCGATCGCGCGCAGCGCCGGCGTGTCGAAGGCACTGGCGATTCGCGTCGCCTCGCGCTCATCGGCCAAGGCCTGGCGCAGGTCGCCGGCCCGCTCGGCCAACCGGCTCTCCACCCTCAGCATGTCGATCAGCTGGCCGTTGATGCCTGCCTTGCGCGCCAGCGCCACGGCCTCGCGTATCCGCGCGTACGCCTGGCGATGATGGCCCAGCGCCGCCTCGGCCTGGGCGATGTTGGTGCTGGAGCCCAGTGCGTCGCTGACCCGCCCCGCGGCCAGCTCCTGCTTCAACGAAGCCTCGGACAAGGCCAGCGCCTCGCGCGCGCGCCCCTGCTTCAGGTACATCTGGGCCAGGTTGTCGCCCACCATCACCACCAGTTGCCTCGCCTTGGCCTTGGCGTAGTACTGGCGCGAACGTTCGTAGGCGGCGGCCGCATCGTCGACCCGGTTCAGCGTGGCCAGGGCGATGCCCACGTCGTTTTCCGCGTCGCCGATACCGAAGTCGTCGCCCAGCGCGCGGTAGGCCGCCACCGCCTCCCGGCACAGCGGCAGGGCCTTGGCCGGCTTTTCGTCGAGCGCATAGGCGTCGCAGAGCTGGAAGCGCGCCCAGGCCATGGTTTCCGGATCGCTCTCCCCCAGCACCTTGTCCGCCGCTCGCAACGCCTCTCCCATCCCGTCGCCGAGGCCGTTGGCGATGTCATGGCGCGCGCGCAGGAAGCCCGCGGCGGCAGCGGCCACCGGGTCGTGCGCCGCCGTGGCCAGGCCGTCGAGCCGCAGCGTGGCCTCGGCCAGCGCCGCATCGTCGTTGCTGTTGATCGCGGCCGTGCCCATGCCCCACAGCAGTTCGCGTTCGCGTGCGGGAAGGAGGCCGGTGCCGGCCTGGTCGAGTTGCTGGCGCACGAAGGCGATCAGGCCATGCGGATCGGTCACCGCGCTTTCGCGGAACGCGTTCATCGGCACGGCGACGACAGGCGTCGCCGTCAGCGCCAGCAGCAGACCCAGCCACGCCCCCCGTCGCATCTAAAGCCCATTCCCTGTCAAGTGCCTCTCGGTCGCGATCATAGCTTTTCCGGACGCTCGTCACACTCACTGGAGCGTGCTCAATGTCTCAGCGTGGCCCGCGTTGCCTTGCCGTGGCCTTCGGGTGGTGGCGCGCGGCGCAGCGCCTGCCTGGCTGGCAGGTCAAGCCGCATGCTGCCGCATGGCGCCCATGGCAAGACAGCCCGAAGGGCCGGGATTGTTTGTCGACATGCCTGCGTGCAAACAGCTTGCGGCGCGGGTCATGCGGAGACATTGAACAGGCTCTTATACAATGCTCGGATGCAGATCGGCCCTTACCGCATCGACCCGCCGCTGGCGTTGGCCCCCATGGCCGGCGTCACCGACAAGCCGTTCCGCCTGCTGTGCAAGCGGCTGGGCGCGGGGCTGGCCGTGTCGGAGATGACCACGGCCGATCCGCGGCTGTGGCACACCACCAAGTCGCTGCGCCGCATGGACCATGCCGGTGAGCCCGAGCCGGTGAGCGTGCAGATCGCCGGCTACGACCCGGCGATGCTGGCCGAGGCGGCGCGCTGCAACGCCGCCAACGGCGCACAGATCATCGACATCAACATGGGCTGCCCGGCGAAGAAGGTCTGCAACGTGTGGTCCGGCTCCGCCCTGCTGCAGGACGAGCCGCTGGTGGCGCGCATCTGCAAGGCGGTGGTGGACGCGGTGGACGTGCCGGTGACGCTGAAGTTCCGCACCGGCTGGGATCGCGAGCACAAGAACGCGTTGAGCATCGCCCGCCTCGCCGAGGACGCAGGCATCGCCGCGCTGGCGCTGCACGGCCGCACCCGCGCCGACAAGTACGAGGGCGAGGCCGAGTACGAAACCATCGCCGCTGTGAAGGCCAGCGTGCGCATCCCGGTATTCGCCAACGGCGACGTCACCACACCGGAGCAGGCGCGGCACGTGCTGGCCGCCACCGGCGCGGATGCGCTGATGATCGGCCGCGGCGCGCAGGGCCGGCCGTGGATCTTCCGCGAGATCGCGCACTACCTGACCAGCGGCGAAAAGCTGCCCGAGCCCACGCCAGCCGAGGTCGCCACGATACTTATCGGCCACCTCGAACACCTCTACGCGTTCTACGGCGAGCTGTCCGGCTTGCGCATCGCGCGCAAGCACCTGGGCTGGTACGCGAAGGACCGCCCGGAAAACGCCGCCTTTCGCCACGTGGTGAACCGCGCCGAGAGCGCGTACGAACAACTGCGCCTCACCCGCGACTACTTCGACGCGCTGGCGGCCGGGGTGGCACTGGCGGCGTGAGTAGGGCGCCGGCCGGTGGCGGATGCCGTCGTCGGCCACGCGCGTGCGCGTCGCGCTCAGGCGGCCAGCATGCGCGGTGCTGCCGCGGCATGGCCCGTCCGCGGCGGCAATTCCGCCAGTAGCTCGCCGCGATGCGACAGCAGGCACAAACGGCCGTCCATCTCCTCGACCAGCGCGGTGAGGCTTTCCACCCAGTCGCCGTCGTTGGCGTAGACCAGGCCGTCGCGATGCAGCAGGGCGGCGCGGTGGATGTGGCCGCAGACGATGCCGTCGAGCCGACGCCGCGCGGCATCGTCCAGCCCGGCCTGCACGAAGCGCGCGATGTAGCGCTCGGCGGCGCCGCTCTGCCGCTTCACGAACGCCGACAACGACCAGTAGCGCAGCCCCAGCCGGCGTCGCGACCAGTTCAGCCACTGGTTGCAGCCCAGGATGCGGTAGTAGATCCAGTCGCCGAGGCGTTCCTGCAAGCCGCCGAACTGGGTGATGTTGTCGTAGTCGTCGCCGTGGACGACCAGCAGGCGACGACCGTCGGCGGTGACGTGCACCGCGCGCCGTCGCACCTGCACCCCGGGCAGCGCCAGGCCGCACAGCCGCCGCAGCGGCCGGTCGTGATTGCCCGGCACGTAGGTGATCGCCGTGCCGCGCCGGTGCAAGGCATGCAGCGCCTCGATCACCCGCGCGTGCGCGCCGCCCCAGCAGGTGCGCCAGCGCGCGATCCACCACAGGTCGACGATGTCGCCCACCAGGTAGAGCTGCTCGCAGCGCAGGCCGCCCAGGAAGTCCGCCAGCTCCGACGCGTGGCAATGCCTGGCGCCCAGGTGCACGTCGGACAGGAACACCGTCCGCAGCCGCCGCTCGGACGGGGCGGTCGGGCGCTTCATGCCATCGCGTCCTGCCGGCGCTCCAGGTAGCGCTGGCGCTTGCGTGGCCGTACCTGCTCCAGGTCCACCTCGATCAGTCCGTCGATGGAGCCGCTGAAGTCCGGGTCCACGCCGAAGGCGAGGAAGCGCGCGCCGCCGGGCTCGCACAACTCGGTGTACTGCTTGTAGAGCATCGGCACCGAGGCCCCGAGCCGGTCCAGCGCCAGCTTCAGCGCCTCGTGCGCGGCGGCACCGTCGAGTCCGTCGAACGATGGCTCCGCCTGTTCGAACGCAAACGGCCGGCGAGCGCTGGCCAGCGGCTGCGCGCTGCCGTGGTAGCGCCGGTAATAGGCCACGATCTGCTCGCTGGCCGCGCGCGGCAGCGCGGCGCTGATCGACACCGCGCCATAGAGGTAGCGCACGCCCGGATAGCGCTGCAGGTAGGCGCCGATGCCTTGCCACAGGTAGTCGAGGCTGCGGCTGCCCCAGTAGTCCGGCACCACGAAGCTGCGCCCCAGTTCCAGCCCCGCCGCCAGCCGTGGCACGGCCGTGTCCGCGTAACGGAACAGCGAGGCCGTGTACAGCCCGGCCAGCCCGCTGCGCGCCAGCGTCTCGGCGCCTCGCATCACGCGGTAGGCGCCGGCGATGCGCGTGGCCTGCGCGTCCCACACCAGGATGTGGTCGTAGTGCGCGTCGTAGGCGTCGAGATCGCGGCTACGGCCGGTGCCTTCGCCCACCTCGCGGAAGGTCAGCTCGCGTAGCCGGCCGATCTCCTGCAGCAGCGGCGAACCGGCGGCCCGCGCCAGGCGGATCTGCTTGCCGTCGCCGGTGGCACCGAGCAACTCGGTGGCGGCCACCGCTTCCGCCAGCGCGTCCGCATCGACGGGCGTCGCCAGCGGCGCCTGACCGGCTACGGCCACCGTTCTGACGCGACCGAGCGTGTGCAGTGTCCGGCGGATGCGCCGTAGCGCATCGCGATCGCTCTCGTCGCCCGCGATCGCCGCGAGCTCGCCCACATGCAGGCGCACCGGCCGGCGCCGACGAGCGAGCATCTCGCGCGCCAGCAGCACGGTCGATGCCGGGCGGCACAGTGCGGAGATTCCGTAGAACAGTGCTGAATTGCGCGCGTCGATGCGCACCGGCAACACCGGCGCCGACGCGCGCCGCGCGAAACGCAGGAAGCCGGAGCGCCAGTGCGTGTCGCGCACGCCGCGCAAACCCAGCCGCGAGACTTCGCCGGCGGGGAACACGATCACGCATTCGCCGTCGCGCAATGCACGCTCCACCCGGCGCAGGCTGGCCGCGCCAGCGCGGCCGCCGAACACGCGCACCGGCAGCAGCAGTTCCGCCAGCGGTTCCACCAGCGCCAGCACCTCGTTGGCGACGATGCGCACGTCGCGCCGCACCCGCCCCACCATGTCCAGCAGCGTCAGTGCGTCGAGCGCGCCGCACGGATGGTTGGCCACGATCAGCAACGGTCCGTGTGCAGGTATGCGCGCCAGCGCGTCCACGTCGACGTCGTAACGCATCTCCAGTCACCGCATGGCCGCCTCGACGAAGGCGAAGCCGCGCAGGTGGCCGTGCCCGGCGCAGAAGGCGTCGATGCCGTCGAAGCCCGACCAGCGCGCCAGCCCGTGCAGCAGCGGCACGGCCAGGTGCCCGCACCGGCCGCGGAACCAGTGCGGATAGCGTTGCTGCAGACGCTGCTCGATCGCTTGCATCCCGACAACCCTCGGCTTGGCCCGTCGCAAGATTGCGCGGCCACCGGGACGCCGGCGTTGCGCCTGCGCGTCAGCGACGTGACAGCGCCGCCGGCGGGGCGGCCGCGCAGCCATGGCGCACGCGGATCGCGCCGGACGCGCCTGGACGCAGCAAGGCCTCGCATTGACTTTGGCCGTCTGTACGGCTAATTTTCACAACGCTCAAGGTAACTATCTCTTCATGCGAATGAAGAGATATCTCAAGGGAAGCCGGTGCGAATCCGGCGCTGCCCCGCAGCGGTATGTGGAAACGACCTCCGTCACCGGCACTGGGTGCAACACGCCCGGGAAGCGACGGACAGTAGGCGGCCGACACTTTGCCGGTCACGTCCACGAGCCCGAATACCTGCCTCGGCCGGAAGCGGCACGCCGCTTCCGCACGACCTGGCATCTCCGTGGGGAGGGCCGGAGCCCGCGCGCTGCCGCCCCCACGGCCCGCGCTGGCTTCGCCTGCCCGCGCCGCCGGTTCGCCCGCGGGGGCGAAGGTCAACGGCTTGGGCGATTGCGCCCAACCACCCTTCGTTCCTCTTTGCCCTACATGCAAGAGGAATCATCCATGTCACTCGTTACCCATCTCGGCTTTCCGCGCATCGGCCTCAAGCGCGAACTGAAACGCGCATTGGAAGCGCACTGGCGCGGCGAAGCGCCCGCCGAAGCCCTGCGCGACGCCGCCCGCGCGCTGCGCGCACGGCACTGGCAACTGGCCCGCGACGCCGGCGCCGACGTCGTGCCCTGCAACGACTTCAGCCTGTACGACCACGTGCTCGACACCGCCGTGCTGTTCGACGCGATTCCGGACCGCTACCGCCCGGTGTTCGCCGAAAGCCGTCTGAACGGCTATTTCGCGATGGCCCGCGGCCACAAGCGCGGCGGCCACGACCTGCACGCGCTGGAAATGACCAAGTGGTTCGACACCAACTACCACTACCTGGTGCCGGAGCTGCACGCCGGCCAGCGTTTCGCCCTCGCCGGCGACAAACCGCTGGCGGAATTCCTGGAGGCGAAGGCGCTGGGCCACCACGCGCGACCGGTGCTGCTGGGGCCGGTGTCCTTCCTGCTGCTGTCCAAGGCCGTGGATGGCAGCGACCGGCTGGCCCTGCTCGATGCCTTGCTGCCCGCCTATGCCGAACTGCTGCGCCAGCTGGCTGCGGCTGGCGCCGACTGGGTACAACTGGATGAACCCTGCCTCGTGCTCGACCAGGACAGCGACGACCACGCCGCCTATCGCCGTGCCTACGCGGCGCTGGCCACGGCGAACGGGCCGAAGATCCTGCTCGCCAGCTACTTCGGCGCGCTGGGCGACAACCTCGCGCTCGCCGCGAGCCTGCCGGTGAACGGCCTGCACATCGACCTGGCGCGCACGCCGCAGCAGCTCGGCGACGTGCTCGATGCGTTGCCCGAAGGCCGCGTACTCAGCTGCGGCGTGGTCGATGGCCGCAACGTATGGCGCAGCCGCCCCGCCCGCGTGCTTCCGCTGCTGCGCCAGGCACAGGCGCGACTGGGCGACGACCGGCTGTGGCTGGCGCCGTCATGCTCGCTGCTGCACGTGCCGATCGACCTCGCCGCGGAAACCGCACTGGAGCCGGCACGCCGCGCCACGATGGCGTTCGCGCGGCAGAAACTGGAGGATTTGCGCGTCTATGCCGACGCACTGGCCGGCCACGCGGAAGCCGAAGCCGCGCTGCAGGCGCAGCAGGCCCTGCTCGACCGGCAGGCGCAACAATCCGGCGTGTGCAATCCCGCCGTGCGTGCCCGCCTGCACGAACTCAGCCCGCAGACGACGCTGCGCCGCTCGCCCTACGCCACGCGCCGCGTCACGCAGGCGGAGGCCCTGGCCTTGCCGCTGCTGCCCACTACCACCATCGGCTCGTTCCCGCAGACCGACGAGTTGCGCCAAGCGCGCGCCGCGCACCGCGGCGGCAGGCTGGACGATGCCGCCTACGAGGCGCTGCTGGAGGCCGAAGTCGAGCGCGTGGTGCGCTTCCAGGAAGACATCGGCCTGAACGTGCTGGTGCACGGCGAGCCCGAGCGCAACGACATGGTGGAGTACTTCGGCGAGCAGCTGGACGGCTACCTGTTCACCCGGCTGGGCTGGGTGCAGAGCTACGGCTCGCGCTGCGTGAAGCCGCCGGTGATCTGGGGCGACGTGGCGCGGCCCGCGCCGATGACGGTGCGCTGGTCGACCTACGCCCAATCGCTCACCGAGCGGCCGATGAAGGGCATGCTCACCGGCCCGGTCACCATGCTGCAGTGGTCGTTCGTGCGCGACGACCTGCCGCGCGAAACCGTATGCCGGCAGATCGCGCTGGCGCTGCGCGACGAGGTGCACGACCTGGAAGCCGTCGGCATCAAGGTGATCCAGATCGACGAGCCCGCGCTGCGCGAAGGCCTGCCGTTGCGCCGCGCCGACTGGCAGGGCTACCTCGCCTGGGCGGTGGAAAGCTTCCGCATCGCGGCCGGCGGCGTGCGCGACGCCACCCAGATCCACACCCACATGTGCTACTCCGAGTTCAACGACATCATCGAGGCCGTGGCCGCGATGGATGCCGACGTGATCTCGATCGAGACCAGCCGCTCGCGCATGGAATTGCTGGACGCCTTCGCGCGCTTCCGCTACCCCAACGGCATCGGTCCGGGCGTGTACGACATCCATTCGCCGCGCGTGCCCACGCAGGAGGAGATGCTCGGCCTGCTGCGCAAGGCACTGGAAGTGCTGCAGCCCGGCCAGCTCTGGATCAATCCGGACTGCGGCCTGAAGACTCGCGGCTGGCCCGAGGTGGAAGCCGCGCTGCGCGGCATGGTGGATTGCGCCCGTCGGTTGCGTGCAGAGCTGGCCGCGGCGGCGGCCACTGCCGCCGTCTGAACGGGTGGCCGGCGGCGCCGCAGCAGGGCCGCTGGCCATCCAGACGTCTGAACACGCAGCTAACCGGCGGCCCGCCAGAATTTCCGCGGGCTGCAAAACCGGGGGCGGCGTTGTATGATGCCGCCCTCTTTTATCTCTTTATCCGTACACGAGGATATAAACCGCGATGTCCAGCCATCTGTTCACTTCCGAATCGGTCTCCGAAGGCCATCCGGACAAGGTCGCCGACCAGATCTCCGACGCCGTGCTCGACGCGATCCTCGCGCAGGATCCGCGTGCCCGCGTGGCCTGCGAAACCATGGTCAAGACCGGCGTGGCCATCGTCGCCGGCGAGATCACCACCAGCGCGTGGATCGATCTGGAAGCGATCACCCGCAAGGTGATCCTCGACATCGGCTACGACTCCAGCGACGTCGGCTTCGACGGCGCCACCTGCGGCGTGCTGAACCTGATCGGCAAGCAGTCGCCCGACATCAACCAGGGCGTGGACCGCAAGAAGCCCGAGGAACAGGGCGCCGGCGACCAGGGCCTGATGTTCGGCTACGCCACCAACGAAACCAAGGACATGATGCCGGCGGCGATCCATTATTCGCATCGCCTCGTCGAGCAGCAGGCCAAGGTCCGCAAGAAGAAGAACTCGCCGCTGCCGTGGCTGCGCCCGGACGCGAAGAGCCAGGTCACCCTGCGCTACGACAACGGCGTGGCCACCGCGATCGACGCCGTGGTGCTCAGCACCCAGCACGATCCGGGCGTGAAGCAGAAGGATCTGATCGAGGCCGTGCGCGAGCACATCATCAAGCCCGTGCTGCCCGCCAAGCTGCTGCACAAGGGCACCAAGTTCCACATCAACCCGACCGGCAAGTTCGAGATCGGCGGCCCGGTGGGCGACTGCGGCCTCACCGGCCGCAAGATCATCGTCGACACCTACGGCGGCTGGGCCCGCCACGGCGGCGGCGCGTTCTCCGGCAAGGATCCGTCCAAGGTCGACCGCTCGGCCGCCTACGCCGCGCGCTACGTGGCCAAGAACATCGTGGCCGCCGGCATCGCCGACCGCTGCGAGGTGCAGGTGAGCTACGCGATCGGCGTGGCCCATCCCACCTCGATCTCGGTCACCACCTTCGGCACCGGCAAGATCAGCGACGACAAGATCGAGAAGCTGATCCGCGCGCACTTCGACCTGCGCCCGTACGGCATCCTGCAGATGCTGGATCTCATCCACCCGATGTACCAGCAGACCGCCAGCTACGGCCATTTCGGCCGCAGCCCGGTCGAGATCAAGGACAAGAACGGCAAGTCCTACACCGCGTTCTCGTGGGAAAAGACCGACAAGGCCGAGGCGCTGCGCAAGGCCGCCAAGCTGAAGTAAGCCACTACCGTTCGCCCTGAGCGTAGCGCCGCAGGCGCAAAGTCGAAGGGCGACACCGAAACGGGCCGCATGATGCGGCCCGTTTTTCTTGAGGCTTGGCGTGCCGGCCCGAATCGCCTCAACGCTTGCCGGCAGAATCCAGCCAATCCTGCACGCCCAGCTCCGGTGCGAGTTTTTCGACGGCGCTCAGTCCGCGCAGCGCACGCGTCTTCCACCCTGGTCCGCGCGATACCAGGTCGCCCCACGCCTCGCGTGCCTCCCAACCGGAACCCTGCCGGTAATGCGCCAGCAAGGCGGCGCTCTGGCGCAGATCCTTGTTCGATTTCGCCGCACGCGTCGCTCCACGCTCGCCCGCCACGATCAGCTTGTGCATGGCGTAGCGCAGCGGATGTGGCACGTTGACCACCACCGCGCCGTCGGCGCAGAACAACACCGCCTGCTGCACGTCCTGCAGCAGGTACTCCATGAACTTCAATGGCTGCAACGTGATGCCCAACTGCGCATGCCGGTACGGCACGCCACCGCGGTGCTGCGGCGTGATGAAATCCAGCTGGAAGTCCGGGTCGCGCGGACTCAGCCAGGTGCCCCCGTGCTTGCCGTCGGAACTGCCCAGCGGCAGGAAGCCCATCTTCAGCGAATCGATGGCTGCCGGCGTGTCGATCTCGATGTTCGATGGCAGCGCGATCGCCAACTGCTTGCCGGCATGGGCGAAATCGACGTCCTGCGTGCGCGAGGCATCGCCCCAGCTCACGCCCAGCATGTTGCCGAACGCGAGGAACGCGTGCGTGCCCACCAGCACCCCACCAGCACGGAAAAAGCCGTAGTCCGACAGCCGGCGGATCACCCTGAAGTGCGGCACCAGCACCGGCGCGCAACCCAGCGCGATGGCCGAACGCGCCAACGGTTCCAGCGCAGCCATCGGCCGGCCCTCGCCATGCTGTGCGATCAACTCGCGCACCTGCGGCGAATCCGGCCCCACGTAGAACTGGCGCAGGCGCCCGGACAACTCGGTGTACTGGAAGTACCGGTAGACGCCGCCCTTCACCGTCTTGCTGGCAAACGAACCGCGCAGGTTGGCCACGGAGCGCGCCAGCTCCACCGCCTGGGCCGCGTCCAGCAGCTGGGCATAGGCGGTTTGCGCGGACAACGACAGCGGCATGTAGTGGTCCATGACGGTTATACTAGTTTTTTCGTTGAGCTAGTATAACCAACCCAATATGTGGGTCAACGCCTTGGCCGGCACGCCTGCGTGCACGGGTTCGGAGTCCAGCACGAGGTGGCCGGTATTCCTGCTGGCCTGGAGCAGCGCTTTCGGCACGGCGTCGATGTTGCGCGGCGCGGCGAGGATCATCCCCGCTCGCTCAGCGCCCGGCGTCCATTGAATGCCATCGCGATCCGTTACTGCTTCAGCATCCGCATCGCCTCGTCGCGCACGCTGCGCATGGAGGCATTGAGCGTCTTCGGGTCCATCGCGATCACCGGGTCCATGTAGCGCTGGCGTACCTTGGTCGCCTCGGCGCTGTCGTGCAGTTCCTCCAGCACCGAGTACAGGCGCGAGGCGCTCTCGATGGTATGCGCGTCGCGCAGGCCCAGCAGTTGCTCGCGCTGTCGCAGCGCCTGTCGGTAGGCGTCGCGCGAGGCGGCCCAGTGGTGGGCGTCGTCCTCGATGTCGCCGATCAGGGTGCGCGTGGCGGAGATCAGTGGATGCTGCGGCCCCAGCACGCGCAGCTGGCCGGCCAGGCACAGCTTCGCCTCGGCCAGCGCCTGCGCGTACTCGCCAGCGTCGTCCAGCAGGCTGGCGAGGCTGCCGTGCGCCATCAGGGTCTTGGGATGGTCGGTGCCGAGCTGGCGCTCGTGGGCCGCGAGGATCTGCCGCTCCAGCGCGATCGCCTGTGCGTAGTACGCGCGCTGCTCGACTGGCGCCTTGGCGTAGCTGCCCTGCTTGGCCAGCAGCCGCACCATCACGGTCTCGGCGGCGATGGTGTCGGGATGGTCGCCGCCCAGTTCGCGGCGGCGCACGACGATCACCCGTTGCAGGTCCGTGGCAGCCGCGGCGAAGGCCTTGGGATCCTGCGCGAGGTAAACCTCATCCATTGCCACCATGTATGCGGCGGCCAGCGTATCCGGGTGATCCGCGCCCAGGCGCTGCGTACGGATGGCCGCGACCTGGCGCGCGAGCGCGAGCGAGCGCTCGTACTCGTAGCGGTAGTGCAACAGCCGGGCCTGGACCAGCATGGCGTCGAGGGTCTGCGGGTTGTCCGGCCCCAGCGTGCGCTGGTCCAGCGCCACCAGCGGCTCGGCCAGCTGCAGCGCGCGGTCGCGCTGGCCCAGCCCGATCAGCGTCATCACCAGGTCGCGCTGCAACTGCATCAGGCCGGAATCGGTGGCGGGCAGGCGCGGTTTCAGCTCGGCGTAGAGCGCATCCTGCCGCTGCAACGCCTGTTGCAGATGCCCCTGTTCGACCAGCATGCGCGCCGCGCCGGCTTCGGCCGCGATCCGCAGCGCATCGGTGGATGGCTCGGACTGCGCCAGTTTCTCGGCCTGGGCATACATGGCTGCCGCGTCGGTGGTACGCCCCTGCTTCTCCAGCGCCTGCGCCAGATCCACGCGCACGGAAAGCTGGTCGCGGTCGCCGGCAGGCAACCACTTCGCGCGCACGGCGAGCACCTTGCGCAACTCGTCGGCGGCGTGCGTGTAGCTGCCGATGCCGAGCAGCGCCCGCGCCAGCGACTGGCGCAGGCCCGCATCCAGCAACGGCGCATCGGGGAAGGCGCGGTCGAGGCCTGCCAGCGTGTGGCCGATCACGTAGTCGTCCATCGCCTCGCGTGCGATGTCGGTGGCCTGCACGCTGGCGAAGGCCTTGGTCAAGGTACCGGCGGCGGGCGGAGCGGCGCTCGATGCGGCCGGCGCGAGCGCCGCGTCGACCTGCTGCTGCGTGGAGGCGACGAGGGCGTGCCCCATCGCGCCGATGTCCACGCTGTCGTACATGGTCTGCTGGAACTGCACCATGCGTTCCAGCTGCTGTTCGCGCCGCTCGGCCAGCCGTTGCTGCACGCGCGCCTGGTGCAGCGAGTAGAGCGAGGTGGCAAGGCCGGCGAACACACTGAGCAGCAGCGCGGCGGCGGCGGTCAGCGGCCA
The DNA here is from genome assembly GCF_002001105.1 of Rhodanobacter sp. C06. Classification (GTDB taxonomy): domain Bacteria; phylum Pseudomonadota; class Gammaproteobacteria; order Xanthomonadales; family Rhodanobacteraceae; genus Rhodanobacter_A. The sequence goes on from NZ_MUNP01000021.1 coordinate 38,261, forward strand.
GCGGTTGCGCTGCAGGAAGCGACGCAGGCGGTACAGGCGGCGGCCGCGCCGCGCCAGCACCGGTCGCTGTTCCAGCCAGTTGCGCAGGTCGGCGGCGAGTGCGCCGACGGTGGTGTAGCGCTCGCTGGCCCGGCGGCGCAGCGCCTTCAGCGCGATCGCGTCGATATCGGCCGGCACCGGACGGCGCGGCGCCTCGCCGCCGTTCGCCTGCGGCGACGGCACGCTGCGGCTGGGCGGTACGATCTCGCCGGCGACGATCGCATTGCTGAGCTGGTGCGGCGTGGTGATGTGCTGCCAGGGGCGCCGCCCCGCCACCAGCTGGTACAGCACCATGCCCAGGCCGTAGACGTCCACCGCGGTGGTCAGCGGCTGCTGCTCGATCTGCTCGGGGCTGGCGTAGGCCAGGGTCAGCGCGTGCTGGCCGGTTTCGGTGAGCGCGCCCTCGACGGCCTGCGCGTCGATCAGGCGGGCGATGCCGAAGTCCAGCAGTTTGGGCTGGCCCTGCGCATCGACCAGGATGTTGGCGGGCTTGAGGTCGCGGTGGATCACCAAGCTGCGGTGCGCGTACTCCACCGCGGCACAGACCTTGAGGAACAGCGCGATGCGCTCGCGAAGGCCGAGCCCGTGCCGCTCGCACCACGCATCGATGCGCTCGCCCTCGACGTATTCCATCGCCAGGAAGGGCTGGCCGTCGGCGAGCACGCCGCCGTCGAGCAGGCGCGCGATGCCGGGATGCTCCAGCCGCGCCAGCAGCTGCCGCTCGCGCACGAAGCGTTCCAGCAGCGTGGGCGAACCCACGGCGCCGGCGCCCAGCACCTTCAGCGCCACCTGCTGCACGAAACCGGCGTCGGCACGCTCGGCCAGGTAGACCACACCCATGCCGCCCTCGCCCACGCGGCGCACCAGCCGGTAGCGGCGCGGCGCGGATGTCTGCGTGTCGAGGCCGCTCAGGTCGACCGTGTCGCCCGGCAGCAGCGGCAGCGTGGCGGTGTGGCTGCGCTCGATCGCGGCAATCATCCAGCGCACTTCGCGCGCCAGCGCCTCGTCGTCGCCGCATTCGCGCGCGATCGCGGCATCGCGGTCGGTCGCGCCGATTTCCAGCACGCTCGCGACGATGCGCTTGGCCCGCAGATAGCGGTCGGTCAGCTGACCGGTCATGGTTGCCCCTGTGTGTGCGCCGCCCGGTCCGTGCATGCATGTGCAGCTGCCGTGCCGCGCGTTCAGCGCTACAGGATAAGCCATCGGGCCGCGACCGGGCGAAGCCGGCACGGCTCAAGCCGCGCGCAACCCGGCGCGCGACCGGAAAAGGAAGAGTGGGGCGAAGAGAGGCTTAGCCGTCGCTATCGCGGCGCGAGGCGACCACGACCGGCTGCTTCTTGGTCCGCGGATGGTGGGCGGCCAGACGCGTCGCGGCACGGCGTGCGCGGTGCACGGGAGCGCGCCGGCAGGCGGCGCTGCCGCGCGAGCCGCAGCTGGCCACGGCCACCGACTTGCCATGGCGCGCCTTGCGGACCGGTCCCGGCCGGCGTTCCGAGACCGGCACGGTATCCGCCTCGGCGGTCTGGATCGGCGAGATCGCCTCCAGGATGCGGGCGGCGCGGCTGCCCGGGCGCACGCCGCCGGCTTCGGCGACCAGGATCGGCGGCGTCTGCTCACCCTTGAAACCGTCGTCCAGCAGGCGCGCCATCAGCTTGTCGCGCCCGCCGGCGGTGCGACTGCCCAGCACCACGGCGAACAGGCGATGGCCGTCGCGCACGGCGGTGGAGGCCAGGTTGAAGCCGGAAGCGTCGGTGAAGCCGGTCTTCAGCCCGTCCATGCCCGCGTAGCGATACATCAGGTGGTTGTGGCCGCGCACGATGTGCCCGCGGAACACGAACTCCTGGGTGGCGAAGAAATGCGCGTACTGCGGGAAGTCGCGGTACAGCGCCATCGCCAACTTCACCAGGTCGTGCGCGGTGGAGGTGTTGTTCGGATCGGGCAGGCCCGAGGCGTTCGCGAAATGCGTGTCGCTCATGCCGAGCAGCGCGGCCTGCGCGTTCATCATCTCGGCGAAGTGATCCTCGCTGCCGCCGATGCCTTCGGCCATCACGGTGGCGGCGTCGTTCGCCGACTTGGTGATCATGCCGAGCACGCAGTCCTGCACCGAGATGGTCTGGCCGGCGCGCAGGCCCAGCTTGGTGGGCGACTTGCCCGCCGCCCAGGCGGATACCGCCATCGACTGGTCGAGTTGCAGCTTGCCGCTCTTCAACTCCTGGAAGGTGAGGTAGAGCGTCATCATCTTGGTCAGCGAGGCGGGATAGTCGCGGTGGTCGGCGTTGACCTGTTCCAGGATCTGGCCGTTGCTGCCGTCGACCACGATGGCCGCGTAGCCGGCATGCGCCGCGCAGGCGAATCCGCCGAGGCCGCACAGCAGCCCCAGCAACAGCATCGCCCGCAGACGATCCAGCATCCGCCCCAGCCTCATCGACTCGATGGCCACCCGAACACCTCGCAAACAAACTGCAAACTTACCCCACGTGGGCGCGACCTTAACGCATGGCCGCAGCAAATTCCATAGGCAAGACTTGAAATAAATTCGTTAAGTCGATGTTCCACAATGAATTGTTCCGGACGGTTCGCCGCCACCGACAACCCGCCCGGGCGGCAAGGCCCGCTAGAATGGGCGGATGTCTCTGATCCAATTGCAACGCGTCGACTACAGCATCGGCGGCCCCCTCCTGCTCGAACACGTCGATCTGTCGATCGATCGCAACGAGCGCGTGTGCATCGTCGGTCGCAACGGCGAAGGCAAATCCACCCTGATGAAGCTGATCGCCGGCGAGCTGAAAGCCGACGATGGCGAGGTGCGCGTGCAGAACGGCATCGTGGTCGCGCGCATGGCGCAGGAGGTGCCGCACGGCACTGCCGGCACGGTGTTCGATGTGGTGTCCGAGGGCCTGGGCGATCTCGGCCACCTGCTGGCGCGCTATCACCATCTGCTGCACGAGGGAGATTTCGATGCGCTCGGCGACGTGCAGCATCAGATCGAGGCACAGCACGGCTGGGATCTGGACCGTCGCGTCGACGAAGTGCTGACCAAGCTGGAGCTGCCCGCCGACACCGATTTCGCCGCGCTCTCCGGCGGTATGAAGCGCCGCGTGCTGCTGGCGCAGGCGCTGGTGCGCAAACCCGACGTGCTGCTGCTGGACGAGCCCACCAACCATCTCGACATCGAGGCGATTGGCTGGCTGGAAGGCTTCCTGAAATCCTTCGACGGCTCGCTGATCTTCGTCACCCACGACCGCAGCTTCCTGCAGGCGCTGGCCACGCGCATCGTGGAGATCGACCGCGGCCAGCTCACCGACTGGCCCGGCGACTACGCCAACTACCTGCGTCGCCGCGAGGAGCGCCTGCACGCCGAGGCGCAGGCCAACGCGCTGTTCGACAAGAAGCTGGCACAGGAGGAAGTGTGGATACGCCAGGGCATCAAGGCCCGGCGCACGCGCAACGAGGGCCGCGTGCGCGCGCTGAAGGCGCTGCGCGTGGAGCGCGCGCAACGGCGCGAGCTGGGTGGCAACGTGAGGATGACCGCAGCCAATGCACAGGCTTCCGGCAAGAAGGTGATCGACCTCGACCGCGTGCACCAGGCCTACGACGGCCGCGCGCTGATCGACGACCTCACCACCACGGTGATGCGCGGCGATCGCATCGGCATCATCGGCCCGAACGGCGCCGGCAAGAGCACCTTGCTGAAGATCATGCTGGGCGAGCTGCAGCCACAACGCGGCACGGCGGAACGGGGCACCGGCATCCAGGTCGCCTACTTCGACCAGCACCGGCTGCAGCTCAACGACAACCTGAACGCGCTGGACAACGTGGCCGAAGGTCGCGAGTTCATCGAACTCAACGGCCAGCGCAAGCACATCATCGGCTACCTGCAGGACTTCCTGTTCTCGCCCGAGCGCGCCCGCGCGCCGATCACCCGGCTCTCCGGCGGCGAGCGCAACCGCCTGCTGCTGGCCAAGCTGTTCGCGCAGCCGTCCAACTTGCTGGTCATGGACGAACCGACCAACGACCTCGACGTGGAGACGCTGGAACTGCTGGAGGAACTGCTCACCGACTACCAGGGCACCTTGCTGCTGGTCTCGCACGACCGCGCCTTCCTCGACAATGTGGTGTCCAGCACCCTGGTGCTGGAAGGCCGCGGCCAGATCGGCGAGTACGTGGGCGGCTACAGCGACTGGTTGCGGCAGCGGCCGGCGGCAGCGGCCGCGGTTGCCGCGGCGGCAGCGAAGCCGGGCCTGGTCCGCGAGGTGCCGGCGCCGCCCGCCGCGGCACCCAAGCGCAAGCTCAGTTTCAAGGACCAGCGCGAACTCGAGCAACTCCCTGCGCGCATCGAACAGCTCGAAGCCGACATCGCCGCGCGCGGCAAGGCCATGAACGATCCGGCGTTCTTCCAGCAAGACAGCGTCGCCATCGTCAAGGCGAACGAGGCGCTGGCGAAGCTGCAAGCCGAACTGGAAACCGCCTACGCGCGCTGGGCGGAACTGGACGGCTAGGCGCGCGTATCATCGGCGGGATATCTCCCAGGGACACCCGCCATGTACACGCTCTACTACGCACCCGGCTCGGCCAACCTCGTCGTGCACCTGGCCCTGCTGGAAATCGGCGCGCCGTTCGAGCTCAAGCGCATCGACATCGAGAAGGGCGAACAGCGCAGCGCGGCCTATCTCGCGATCAACCCGCGCGGCGTGGTACCCACCCTGGTCGTCGACGGCCAACCGCACGGCGAAGCCGCCGCACTGGCGATGCTGCTGGCCGAGCGCCACCCCGACGCCGCGCTGGCACCGGCGCCGGGCAGCGCGCAACGCGCCGACTACCTGCAATGGATGTTCTACCTCGCCAACTCGCTGCAGCCGCTGTTCCGCCAGTGGTTCTACCCGAACGACCATCTTGCCGAAGGTGGCGAGACGATCCGGCAGAACGCGCGCGCCGGCATCGAGAAATGCTGGTTGCATATCGACGCCCACCTCGCCGCGCACGGCCCGTACCTGCTGGGCGAACGCTACGGTGTGGTCGACCTCTACGCCCTGATGCTGATGCGCTGGTCGCGCAACATGCCCAGGCCCGCCACCGAATGGCCGCATGTCGCTGCGCTCGCCGCGCGGCTCAAGGCGCGGCCCACATGGCCGCGCATGTGCACGGAAGAAGGCCTGGTCGAATGGGCCTGAGCCCATGAGCGACGCGCCCAGCACCGATGCCTGGGCGGTCTACCTGCTCGAATGCACCGACGGCCGCGTCTACACCGGGATCGCGCGCGATCCCGAGCAACGCTACGCCAAACACCTCAACGGCAAGGGCGCCCGCTTCACCCGCTCCAATCCGCCGCGTCAATTGCTTGGTTGGGTATGGGTCGCCAGCCGCAGCGAAGCCTTGCGCCTGGAAATCGCCTGGAAAAAGCTGCCCCGCGACCAACGCATCCTCGCGCTACTCGCCCACGATCCGCATCTCCCGTAGGGACCCGCCAGCGGGCTGTGGCGGCGGCAAGGGCAGCCACAAGGTGGCGAGCACACCGCTCGCATCGTCGCGGCCGCACAGGCTGACGCCGCCTTCGTGCGCCTCGGCGATCTGCCGTGCCAGCGCGAGGCCGATACCGGAGCCGCCGGGCTTGGTGGTGAAGAACGGCACGAACAGGTTGTCGCTGGGCGGCGGACCGGGACCGTCGTCCTCCACCTCGATCAGCGCGCGTCCATCGTCGCGCCGCCAGCGCAGGCGCACGCCGCCGTCGGGCAACGCAGCCTCCACCGCGTTGCGCAGCAGGTTGATCAGCGCTTGTTCGAGCTGGTCGGGATCGGCCGCGACCGTCAGCGACTCGCCAGCCTCGACGGCGACCGTCAGCCGCTGCTCCAGCTTCGCCAGCTTGGCCACCAGCGCGGACAGCTCCACCGCCCGCGGCTGCGGCGGCGGCAGGCGCGCCAGCCTGCTGTAGCTGGAGAGAAACCGGCCCAGCGCCTCGGCGCGGTGGCCGATCAGTTCCAGGCCACCGCGGAAATCCTCGCGCCAGTCGTCGGGCAAGGGATCGCGCGAAGCCAGCGTGGCCAGCGTGCCGGCCATCGACTGGATCGGCGCCAGCGAGTTGTTGACCTCGTGGCCCAGCACGCGCAGCAGGCGCTGCCACGCCGCGCGTTCCTCCTCGCGCAGCACGCGGCCCACGTCGTTGACCACCAGCAACTGGCCGCCGCGGCCGCCGCTGCGCAGCGCCGCGTGGCGGATGTCGAAGCGCCCATTGCGCCCCGGGAATGCATGCGTGAGCAGGCGTGCCGACGGTCCCTCCAGCAGCGCGGCGAGGCCAAGCTCCGCCGCGGAAAGACCGAACAGGCGATGGCGCTCGGCATCCAGCAGGCGCTGCGCGGCGGGGTTGAGCAGGCGCAGCCGCTGGCCCTCGTCGAACACGAACACCGCGCTGTCCAGCGCCGCCAGGGTCTTGCCGAGCAGGTAGGACGACTCCTCGAACTCCAGCCGCTCGCGCTGCAGGCGCTCGGCCAGTGCGTTGATGTCGTAGATCGCGTCGCCCAGCACGCCGCCCTGCACGCCGCGCAGGCTGTAGTCACCCTGGCGCAGCGCCTCGAGCAGACCGGACAGCGTGTACAGCGGAAACACCACGCGCCGATACTGCCAGCGCGCGAGCAGCAGCGTGGCGACGATGGCGACGGCGACACCGGTCCAGCGCAGCGACGCATCCCACGGCGCCCAGGCGAGCACAAACGCGGCGAGCAGCCCCGGTGTCGCCACCAACAGGCTGCCCAGCAGCACGCGCCGCTCGAAGCGCGGCATGCGGCCGGCGCGCGATGCGGAAGGTTCAGTCGGCATCGCCGCTCGCGTCGCGCAGGTCGTGCTTCTCCAGCCGCCGATACAGCGACTGGCGGGTGATGCCCAGCGCATCGGCGGCGCGCTGCAGGTTGCCGTCCGCGCGCTCCACCGCGCGCTGCACCAGATGCGCCTCGGCCTGTTCCAGCGTCATGCCGTCGAGGTCCGTCGCGGCCGGCATCGCGGCGGCTTCGCCGAACGCCAGCGTGGCCGCGCCGACTTCGTCATGCTCGGCCAGCAGCGCGGCGCGTTCCATCAGGTGCTGCAACTCGCGCACGTTGCCGGGCCAGCGCCACGCCGTGAGCGCGCGTTCCGCCGAGGGTGCCAGCCGCAGCCCGTCGCGGCCGTAGCGCTGCGCGTTGCGTGCGAGGAAGCTGCGCGCCAGTGGCAGGATGTCCTCCGCCCGCTCGCGCAGCGGCGGCAGGCGCACTTCCAGCGTGTTGAGGCGATACAGCAGATCCTTGCGGAAGCGGCCCGCGGCCACCTCGGCCTGCAGGTCCGCATTGGTGGCCGAGACCAAGCGCACGTCGACCTTCAGCGTGCGCGAGGAACCCAGTCGTTCGAACTCGCCGTCCTCGAGCACGCGCAGCAGTTTCGGCTGCTGCGCGGCCGGCACGTTGCCCACCTCGTCGAGGAACAGCGTGCCGCCATCGGCCAGTTCGAAGCGGCCGATGCGTTCGCTCTTGGCGTCGGTGTAGGCGCCGCGCACGTGGCCGAACATCTCCGACTCGAACACGCTCTCGGCGATGCCGCCCATGTTCACCTTGACCAGCGACTGCGCGGCGCGCGGCGAGCGCCGGTGCAGCAGTTGCGCGACCACGCCCTTGCCGGTGCCGTTCTCGCCCAGCACCAGCACGTTGGCGTCGCTGCCGGCGACGCGCTCGACCAGCGCCAGCACGCGGCGCATCGCCGGCGATTCGGCGATGAAATCCTCGCCCGCCTCGCCGCGCAAGAGCGCATTTTCCGCCGCGAGCCGGCGCTCGCGGCGCGCGCCTTCGGCCAGCGCGATCTGCGCGCGCAGCACGCTGACCAAGCGCGCGTTGTCCCACGGCTTCTCGATGAAATCGGCGGCGCCGCGGCGCATCGCCTCCACGGTGAGCGGCACGTTGCCCCACGCGGTCATCGCCACCACCGGCAGTTCGGGCGCGAGCTGGCGCAGCTTTTCCAGCAGGTCCAGCCCCTCCTCGCCCGAGGTGGTGTCGCGCGAGTAGTTGCAATCGATCAGCGCGCAGGCGAACTCGCGCCGGCGCGCCGCCTCCAGCGCCGCCGCCGGATCGGCCACGCCGTGGCTTGCGATGCCTTCGGCCTTCAACAGCAGGCGCAGCGCCTCGCGCACGTCGGCCTGGTCGTCGGCGATCAGGATGGTGGGTGTCGGTTCGCGTGCCATGCCTTCGCTCATTCCTGAAGTTTAGCGATCACTCGTAGCGCAAGGCGATGGCCGGATCGACGCGCAGCGCGCGCAGCAGCGGCACCAGCGCGGCCAGCACAGACACGCCGATCACCAACAACAACACAGGTACGAACACCGCCGGATCATGTGCGCGCGTGTGCAGACCCGGGTCGGCCAGCACACCCGATCCCGGCACCGCCAGCAGCAGGCCGATGCCGAGTCCCAGACCGAGCTGCCACGTCAGCTGCCGCGCCACATCGCGCGCGATGGCGCCATGCCCGGCGCCGATCGCGCGGCGGATGCCCAACTCGCGCGTGCGCTGCGCCACCGAGAACGCCAGCACGCCGTACAGGCCTGCACCGGCCAGCAGCAGCGCGACCACCCCCAGCACCGCGAACACCTCGGTCAGCACCAGCATCTTGACGCGCGATATCGCCATCGCCCTTGCCTGGCTATACACCGCGTGGACGGCCGCCTGCGGGTCCACCCCGCGCACCACGGCGGTCAGTTGCCGCCCATAAGTTTCCGCGTCGGCATGCGTGCGCACCGCCAGCCCCATGCCCCGGCGCAGCGGCCCCTGGTCCGCGGATTGCTCCAGCGGCAGCAGCAGGCCGGGCAGCGGCCTTTCCAGCGCGCTGTCCAGTTGCAACGGCTCGATCACGCCGACGACGGTCAGCGTGCGGGCGTGCATGCGGCCCGGCCACAACACCAGCTTGCGGCCCAGCGCATCACCATGCGGCCACATCGCCTCGGCCAGCTTGGCATCGACCACGGCCACCGGCGTGCTGTCCGCGCGATCACGCGTATCGAAGAAGCGCCCCGCACGCAGGCGCACGCCATAAGTGGCGAGGAAATGCGGATCGACGATGCCCATCTGCACCCGCGGCCAGCCATCCGACGGTTGCGGCTGACTCGGCAGCGACACGTCCTCGTGGCTACCCAATGTGGCGCTTGGAATGGTGTCCGAGGCGGAGGCGTCGATCACCGCGGGATCGCTGCGCAGGCGTTCGACCACGGTATCGAAGAAGCGGATGCGCTGCGCATCGTCCGCATAGCGTGCGGAGGGCAAGGCCACGTCCGCGGTGAGCACCTGCGCGGCATGCATGGCGCCCACCGAGCGCGCCGCCATCAGGCTGCCCAGCGCCCGCACGAACGTGCCCGCGCCCACCAGCAACACCACGGTCAGCACCACCTCGGCCACCACCAGCACCTTCGCCACCTGGGCGAAACCGCTGCCGGAGCCCTTGCTGCCGTCGCGCAGCGCGTCCTGCAGGTCGGCCCGCGCGGCACGCCAGGCGGGTACCAGCCCGGCCAGCGCGGTACACAGCACGGCCACGCCGAAACCGAACAGCAGCACCCGGCCATCGATGCCGAAGCGCAGGAACATGTCCGGCGGATTGTCACGGGCGACGAACACGTCAATCAACCAGCGATTGCCGAACTGCATGATCGGCACGGCCACCGCCAGCGCCGCCACGCTGAGCAGCAGGCTTTCCGCCAGCACGCCCGCCATCAGGCGTGCGCGACCGCCTCCCAGCGCACTGCGCAGGGCCAGTTCGCGGCGCCGGCTCAGGGTCTGCACCAGTTGCAGGTTGGCCACGTTGACGCAGGCCAGCAGCAGTACCAGCGCGGTGGCACCAAACATCATCCACACCCAGCCACGGACGTTCTCGGGAATGAAGCTCAGGGCCAGCGGCTTGATTGTCAGCGACCGCCCGCGCTGGTCCATCGGCAGGGCGAGCTGCATCGCATCCGCCCTGGCGGCGAGTTCCGCGCGCGCCTGCGCCAGGTCGACGGACGGCAGCAACCGGGCCACGCCCTGGATGTCGAGATACTGCCGCTGCTGCAGCCGAAGCGGCATCCACAACTGGCTGGCCTGCGGAAAACCGAAATCCGCGGACAGCACGCCGATCACCGTGGCCAGCTCGCCGTCCACTTGCACCGCGCGCCCCACGATATGCGGATCGGCATGGAAATCGTGCCGCCACAGCGTCTCGCTCAGCAGCACCACGGGCGCCCCGCCCGGCACCTCGTCGGAGGCGATGAAGCCGCGGCCGAGGATGGGCTTCACGCCCAACAAATCCATCATCGAGGCGGTGAGCAGGGCGCCGCGCGAAAAATTCGCGCCGCCGCCGCTGTCCAGGTTGAAGCCGGTGGTGGCATAGGCGCCCAGCGCATCCACGCTGCGCAGATGCCCCTGCAACTGCAGGTACTGGTCGCTGTCGATGTCGCCGATGCCGTTACCGTCGAACGACTGCTCGCCGATCGCCACCAGCCGATTCGCCTGCGGAAACGGCATCGGCCGCAGGATCATCGTGTTGACCAGGCCGAACAGGAACAGCACCACGCCCAGCCCCACGCCCAGCATGCCCACCGACAACAAGGCATACCCTGGCCGCCGCATCAGCCGCCGCCACGCCTGACGCAACTCGCGCACGATCATCATCACTCCCCCCTCAAGGCGCGCATCGGCGCCACGCGCGCCGCACGCAGGGCCGGCAGCAGGCAGGCGAGCAGACCAGCGACGGCGAGTACCACGCAGACGCCGAACACCACCGTCGGGTCGAAGGCGTTGCTGCGGCCGAGCAGGGTCATCAGCAGCACGGCCATGGCGTGCGAGGCGGTCAGCGCAGTCGCCACGCCGATCGCCAGCCCCAGCGCGATCTGGCCGAGACCGCCGCGCATCACCAGTTGCAACAGTCGCCACGGCGCGGCGCCCAGTGCCATGCGCACGCCGAACTCGCGCTCGCGCGCGGCCACCGCCACGGCCATCACCGCATACAGGCCGGCCGCGGCGAGCAGCAGCGCCAGCGCGGCAAACAGGCCGATCAGCCACAGGCTGAGCCGCGCGCTCGCCGTGGTCTGCTGCACGATGTGCTGCATCGTGCGCAGGTTGGCGATGGGCTGCTCGGGTGCGATCTCGGCCAGCGCCGCGCGCACGCCAGCCTGCCAGTCCATCGGGTTGCCGTGGCCGCGCAGCGCGAAGCGCAGCGGCTCCAGTCGGCGAACCAATGCCATCACCGGATCGGGCATCTGCGCCAGCGGGACATACAACACCGGCTGCATCGGCTGTAGCGGCCCCTTCTGGTAGGTGGCGCCCACCACGCCGACGATGCGCAGCGAAATTGGTTTGTCGTCGACACCCGTCATCTCGATACGCTTGCCCACCGCATGACCGGCGTAGTACTTGTCGGCCAAGTCTTGGCTAGCGATGGCCACCCGCTCGCTTCCTCCTGTGTCGTCACGTGTGAAGTCCCGCCCTTTCAGCAACGGGATGGAGAACAAGCGGAAAAAACCATCCCCAATGCCGTGGTACTGGGACGCGAATTCCCGCAGGTCCGGTGTGTGCAGGGAGGTTTGCAGCTGACCCACCATGCCGTCGCTGGCGGGCAGGTTGGTCGTCACTACGACATCGGTAACACCGGGGATTGCCTTGAGCCGTTGCACCAGCCGCTGCGAAACACTCCACACCGAGGCCACGTCGGGGTAATCCGCCTGCACCGGTGCCAAATCGAAGGTGAGCACATTGCTGTCGTCAAAGCCCAGCTGCAGCCGCGACGCGTCGTAGAGCCCGTGCATGAACACGCCGGCCGCGCACAGCAGCACCGCCGCCAACGCCACCTGCGCCACTACCAGCACACGGCCGACCCGACCGCTGCGCAGGCCGATGCCGCTGCGCCCGCCCTCGCGCAATTCATCCACCGTGGTCGCGCTGCGGCTGCGCCACGGCGCCAGCCCAGCCGCCAGCAACGCGCCAAGCAGGCCCTCCGCGAAGGCCAGCAGCCATGCCGTCACGCCCACATGCAGGCGCCCGCCCCACAGCCATTCGGCGGGAATGAAACCTTGCAGCAGGGCGAGTCCGATCGTCGCCAGCAGCATGCCCAGCAGCGCGCCGCCTCCTCCCACCAGCAAGCCCTCGCCCAGCGCCGGCAGCATCAACCGCAGCCACGGCGCGCCCAATGCACTAAGCACCGCGGCGTCGTGGTTGCGCGCCAACGCGCGCAGCAACATCAGGTTGGTCAAGTTCACCTGCGCAATAAGCAGCACCAACAGCGCGCTGGCCATGAACAGCAGCAACATCGGCCGCGCACCCTGCCGCAGAATGGATGCCATGTTCTCGGCGCCGAAGCGCGGCTTCTTCCAGTTGCCGCCCATGGCCATGTCGCGATACATCGTGCGCTCGCGCGCATCGACCTGTGCCGACACCGCGGCGATGTCGGCGCCGGGCGCCAGTCGCGCGAGCGCCACGGTGCCGTTGTGGCTGTAATCATGGCTGCCTTCCGGCAACGCTGTCGGCAACATCACGTCGCCCGGCCCCAGCACCGTGTTGAAGGCGGCCGGCAGCACGCCGACGATGGTGTGCGGCACGCCTTCCACCTGCAGGCTGCGGCCGATCACATGCATGTCGCCGCCGTAGCTGCGCTGCCAGAATCCGTAGCCGAGGATGGCCGCGGGCGGCCCGTGTGGACGATCCTCCTGCGCATCGAAGTTGCGCCCCAGCACCGGCTGCAAGCCCAGCGTAGGCAGGAGCCCTCTGTCCATGCGAATCAGCGGCACCTGAACCGGCACGCCTGCGCCGGCGACATTCACCGTCGAACCCGGCCACCACAGCCCCAGCGACGCCACGCCGTCGAGCTTGTCCAGGTACTGGTATTCGTGCGGTGAGATGCTGCCCACTAGGCTGGTGTCGCGGATCTGGCCCAGCACCACCAACTGCGACGGCTGCGGCACCGGCAAGGGCCGCCACAAGCTGTCCTGGATCAGCGTGGCCACCGCCACGCTGGCGCCGATGCCCAGCGCCAGCACGCCCGATGCCAGCAGCAGGAAACCGGGTCGGCGCAGGCTGGCGCGCCATGAGCGCCAGATCTCGGTGAGCCAGATGTTCATGCGCGAACCTCGTGAGTCGTCGCTTCCATCGTCCTATTCCCCGCGCAGGGCGCGCATCGGCGCCACCCGCGCCGCACGCAGCGCCGGCAGCAGGCAGGCGAGCAGGCCGGCGGCGGCGAGCACGACGCACACGCCAACCCATACGAACGGATCGAGGACGCCGCGGCCAATCTCCTGCAGCACGGCGCCCAGCATCCGCGACAACGCGAGCGTGATGGCCAGGCCCAGCAGCAGGCCGACCGCGAGCTGCCGACCGCCAGCCTGCAGCACCAGGCGCACCAACCCGGACGGCGACGCACCGAGCGCCATGCGCACGCCGAGTTCGCGCTGCCGAGTCGCTACCGCCACCGTCATCACGGCATACATCCCGGCAGCTGCCAAGCCAAGCGCCAACAGCGCGAATGTCCCGACCAGGAACAGGATGCGGCGCGTGTCGTCGGTGGTGGCGCGCACGATCTGGTCCATCGTCGCCAGATTGGCGATCGGTTGCTCCGGCGCCACCTCGGCAACGGCGGCATGGACGGCCTGGCGATAGCTGTCCGGATTGCCTTGCACGCGCAGCGCGAAGCGCAGCGGCTGGAACGAGCGGAACACCCGCAGGATGTGTTCCGGCATCTGTGCAAACGGCAGGTAGAGGAACGAACGCTGCCGGTCGTCCAGCGGGCCGTATTGCCGCGTATCGCCGACCACGCCGACGATGCGTGCGGTCACCGGACGCGAGGCCGGGTCGCTGGCCATCACCTTGCCCACCGCGTAGCCGCTGTAGTCGTTGACGACGACCTCCTTGCCCAGCGCATGGCCGCCGTACTCGCGCTCGGCCAGCGTCCAGTTCACGATGGCCACCGGCTCGCTGCCGGCCGTATCGCTCGCGTCGAAGGATCGCCCGGCACCCACGGGAATGCGGAACGTGGAGAAGTAATCGGCCGTGACGCCGCGGATCTGCGGATTGGGATCGAAGTAACCCTGCCCCGGCGCATGGACGCCACCCATGTTGAACTGCTGGGCGAACCCGCCCGCCGGCAAGCCATTGGTGACGGCCACCTGATCGACGCCAGGTAGCGCATGCAGGCGCATCACCAGTCGCCGCACCAGCGTCTGCGTGGAGGCGATGTCCGGGTTGTCGGCCCGCACCGGCGCCAGGTCGAAGGTGAGAATGTGGTCGCTGGCGAATCCCAGCGGCGTGCGCGCCGCGGCATAGAGCGCATGCAGAAACAGGCCGGCACCGCACATCAGGCAGGTCGCCAAGCCCATTTGCGCCACCACCAGGCCCCGCCCCAGCCGGCCGCTGTGGCGACCCTGGCTGCGGCCCCCTTCATGCATGGCCTCCTGCACGGAAACCGCAGCCAGTCCGCGCCATGCACCGAACGCCGCCGCCAGCAGCGCGCCCGACATGGCGATGGCCAGTGCCAGCCAGACCACGCCTGCCGGCATGCGCAGGGCCTCCCCCTGCGTCCAACTGGCCGGAGCGTAATGGCCGAACACGGCCAAGCCCGCCGCGGCCAGCCCCAGGCCGGCGATGGCGCCGCCCGCGCCCACCAGCGCACCCTCGGCGCAGGCGGGCAAGGCAAGGCGCCATGCTGGAGCACCAAGGGCCTGGCGTACGACGGCATCGTGGCCACGCGACAGGCTGCGCAGCAACATCAGGTTGCCAAGGTTGACCAGCGCGATCACCAGCACGCACAGGGCGCTGGCCAGGAACAGCAACATGACCGGACGCTGGTCCTGGTGCAGCGCAGCCTGCAACGGCACGCTGCCGAAGTGCACGTGCTTCCAGTATTCAGCCTCGTCATCGGCGAGTCTCGCGTACATGGCATGCATCGCGGCATCCACCTGCGCGTCCACCGCCGCGGCACCATTGTCGGGCGCCAGCCGCGCGATCGCGATGAAGTTGGTGCCGTCGTCGTAGGTGCGCGGGGGCAACGCCAGCGGCAACATGATGTCGCCGTCGCCGAACTGGTCGAAACTGGCGGGCAGGACGCCGACGATGGTGTGCGGCACGCCTTCGACGCTCAAGCGCTGGCCGATCACCGTTGGTGCGCCGCCAAAGCGCCGCAGCCAGTAGCCGGCGGTGAGGATCACCGCCCTGGGGCCGTTTGGACTGTCCTCCTGCTGCGAGAAGTCGCGCCCCAGCTGCATCCTCACGCCGAGCGTGGGCAGCAGGCCCCGATCGGCCAGGAGGGCGTACACCTGCTCCGGCGTGCCGTCGCCGGACACATTGAACGCCGTCGGCTCATCCTTGATGAGGCCCATCGAGCTGATTCCCTTGATCGAGGCCATGTGCTGGTACTGCTGGGGCGATACGCTGTCGAGCAGTTGCCCTTGTCTCGCCGGGCCCAGCGCAATCAGTCGTTCCGGCGCGGCATATGGCAAGGGCCGCAGGAGCACGTGGTCGACCAGCACGAATATCGCTGCGCTGGCGGCTATGCCCAGCGCCAGCACCACGCTCGCCAGCAGCAGGAAGCCGGGCCGGCGCAGGCTGGCGCGCCATGCCTGCCAGATCTCGGCGAGCCAGATTGTGGCCGGCGCGGCGTTCACGCACCCACCTCGATGCGCTGGCCGATCAGCGCGTCGAGGCGCGACTCGTCCTCGCGGCGCAGGCGGTCGTAGGTCTCCTCGTCCACCACGCGGCCGTCGAACAGGCGCACCTTGCGCTGGGCGAGTTCGGCGTAGCGCGCGTCGTGGGTGACCATGCAGATGGTGGCGCCGCCCTTGTGCAGTTCGTCGAGCAGGGCCATCACCGCCTCGCCGTTGCGCGAGTCGAGGTTGCCGGTGGGTTCGTCGGCGAGCAGGATCGCGGGCCTGCCCACCAGCGCGCGCGCCACCGCCACGCGCTGCTGCTGGCCGCCGGAGAGCTGCGCGGGGTAGTGGCGCATGCGGTGCGCCATGCCCACGCGTTCCAGCGCTTCCTGCACGCGCGCGCGGCGCTCGGCGGCGTCGATGCCGCCGCGATAGGTGAGCGGCAGCTCCACGTTCTCCTGCACGGTGAGGTCGCCGATCAGGTTGAAGGCCTGGAAGATGAAGCCGATCTCGGCGTTGCGGATGCGCGCGCGCTGCGCGGCGTTGAGCGCAGCGACGTCGTGGCCGTTCAGCACGTAGCTGCCGCTGCTGGCGGTGTCGAGCAGGCCGAGGATGGACAGCAGCGTGGTCTTGCCGCATCCGGACGGGCCGGAGATGGAGACGTATTCGCCGCGCGCGATGCCGAGATGCACCTCGCTGAGCGCGTGGGTTTCCACCTCGTCGGTCTGGAACACCTTGCGCAGGTCCTTGAGGGTGATGACGTTGGCGGGGTTGGTCATAAAAGCTCCAGAAGATGTGTAGGAGCGCACCCTGTGCGCGATGGCTTTGCTTTCGCAGGAGCGGCTTCAGCCGCGACTGGCGCGACGAATCGCGGCTGAAGCCGCTCCTACGGGGTTATCGCAGCTTGATGCGATCGTATTTGTCCCATTGGCTGGTGTCGGAAAGGATCACCCGGTCGCCGGCTTTCAATCCACGCAGGATCTCCACGCGATCAACCGAGGCGGCGCCGATGCGCACCGGCACGCGGCTCGCGGTGTCGCCGCCGGGATCGAGGCGGAACAGGCTGAGGTCGCCGTCGGCCTTGGCCAGCGCGGGGCGGCCCACCGAGAGCACGTCGTGCAACTGGGCGATCAGGATGCGGCCATCGACGGAGAGGTCGGGCCGCGCACCCTCCGGCAGCTTGCCGGCGAGGTTCACGTCCACCTGCACGCTGCCGTTGCGCACGGCCGGGTCGATGCGCTCCACCTTGCCGTCGATCAGTCCGTTATGGGTGTCCACGCTCACCGGCATGCCCAGCGCCACGTCCTTGGCCTGCACCTCGGGCACCTGCAGCCGTGCGATAAGCACGTCGGGCCTGGCCACGCGCGCGAGGTTGGCGCCGGCGGCGACCTGGGCGCCTTCCTGCACCGCCACTTCCTGCAGCACGCCGGCGATGCCGGCCTTCACCTCGAGCGCGTCGGCCTGGCGCTGGCGCAGTTGCAGGTTGCTCTGCTGCTGCATCAGCGCAGCCTGCACCGCGTCGATCTGCGCCTTCATGCTGGCAGCGAACGCAGTTACGCGCTGCCGCTCGATGCCACTGCGTTCCTTCAATTGCGCCAGTGCGATCTGGCCTTGCTCGAATTGC
The DNA here is from genome assembly GCF_002001105.1 of Rhodanobacter sp. C06. GTDB lineage: Bacteria > Pseudomonadota > Gammaproteobacteria > Xanthomonadales > Rhodanobacteraceae > Rhodanobacter_A. The sequence continues at coordinate 55,525 of NZ_MUNP01000021.1, forward strand.
ACGCGTGGAATCAGGTGCTCCTTCGCGGCGACGGCGTCGGCGTCGGCCTTGACCTTGGCCGATGCGTAGTCGGACTGCGCCTGCGCCAGCGCACTGCGCTGGTCGAGCAGTTGCGATTCGAGCTCCGCGCGCTTGGCGGCCACCTGCGCCTGCGCAGCGGCCAGCTGCGCCTGCGCGTTGCGCAACGCGTCCTCGGTCGCCGGATCGGACAGGCGCATCAGCACAGTGTCGGGCTGCACGCTCGTGCCGGGCCACACCAGGACCTTTTCCACGGTGGCCGGCGTGGCGGCGGCCAGCCAGCGGATCTCGCGCGGCACCAGGGTGCCGGTGGCGCGCACCTCGCGCAGCATGTCGCCCTGCTGCACGGCATCGATCCACAGGCTGGAGCGATCCGCCACAGGCAAGGCCGGGCCCAGCCGCCATACCAGCACCGCCAGCGCGGCCACGGCCAGCACGCCGCCGCTCACCGCCAGTTTCAGTCGACGGCGCTTGCGGATGCCATAGATCGGGTTTGCGATATCCATGCGCCATGCATGGCAAGCCGCGTGCCACCCTGCGCCCAACACCCAAAACCGCATGGCATCGCCAATTCGGCGCGCCCGCGGCTGGGCGCATGCCTGGCCATCTGTCCGGATGCGGACGGCATCATCCGCCTGCGGACACCGCTCCCTGGCACGGACTCGGGCGCGGTAGGAGCGGCTTCAGCCGCGATGCTCCTGGCGCCTGTTCCGCCTCCGGGAAAGCCGAAGGGCATCGCGGCTGAAGCCGCTCCTACGCACGCCGGCTATTGCACGCCCTGCGGGGGTGTCGTCAGCCCGTATTCTGCAAGCCCTGCGCCACACCGTTCACGCAAGCCACCAGCGCCTGCAGCAAGGCGTCGTCCTGCCGATCGCCGGCGCGCCAGCGGCCGAGCAGGTCCACCTGCAGCAGGCTCATCGGATCGATGTAGGGATTGCGCAGGCGGATCGAGGCGGCGAGGCGCGGATCGCCCCGCAGCAGTTCATCCGCGCCCTTGAGCTTGAGCACCCAGGTACGGCTGCGCTCGAACTCGGCGCGGATCAGCGCGAAGAACGGTTCGTGCAGTTCGCCGGCCAGCCGCGAGAAGGCCTCGGCGATGGCGAGGTCGCACTTGGCCAGCAGCATCTCCACGTCGTCCAGCGCGTTGGCGAAGAACGGCCAGTCGCGCGCCATCCCAGCCATGGCTTCTTCGCCGTACTCGGCCACGCCCCATTCCAACGCGCTGCCCAGGCCGTACCAGCCGGTGATGATGGAGCGGCACTGCGTCCAGGCGAACACCCAGGGGATCGCGCGCAGGTCTTCCACGCCGCGCATACTGCGCCGGCGCGAGGGGCGCGAGCCCAGTGCCATGCGCTCGATCACGTCGATCGGCGTGGCGCTGCGGAAGTAGTCCACGAAACCTTCGCGCTGGACCAGCGCGCGGTAGGCCTGCCGGCTGCGCGCGGACAGTGCGTGCATGCGTTCGCGCCACTGCGTTTCGCGTTGATCCTCCTCGCGCGGGCGCAGGCTGGCGCGCAGCACCGCGCCCACGGTCTGCTCCAGGTTGCGCAGGGCCAACGCGCGGATGCCGTACTTGCGATGGATCACCTCGCCCTGCTCGGTGACGCGCAGCACACCCGCCACCGAACCGCGCGGCGACGACAACAGTGCCGGCGTGATGCGCGCGCCGCCGCGACTGGCCGAACCGCCGCGGCCGTGGAAGAAGGCCAGCGCGATGCCGTGCTCGCGCGCCACGTCCAGCAGTTCCACCTGGGCGCGCTGCAGGCTCCAGCGCGAAGCCAGCGTGCCGCCGTCCTTGCCGCTGTCGGAGTAGCCCAGCATCACCCACTGGCGGTCGCCGCGGGCGGCCAGGTGGCCGCGATACAACGGATCGGCCAGCAAGGCGCGCAGCGTGGCCGGTGCATTCGTGAGATCGTCGATGGTTTCGAACAGCGGGGCGACGTCCAGTGGAACCACTGTATTTCCCTTCTCCCCGTTGGGGAGAAGGTGGCCCGAAGGGTCAGATGAGGGGCGGGTGCTTGCGGAAGCGCTGGTGGTGGTGGCCGCAACGTCGACAGATTGCGGCGAAGGTGTCCCCTCACCCCGACCCTCTCCCCGGAGGGGAGAGGGAGACAGCAGGCCGCCATGCCTTGCCAGCGCCAGCACCGCCAGCACGTCGGCGGCGGAGCGCGCCATGCTGATGATGTAGAGGCCGGTCGCAGCGGTGCCGTAGCGCTGGCGCGCATCGCGCAGGGCGGCGAACACGGCGCGCAACGAGGTGGCCACGCTGTCCTCGCTGGCGACGAAATCGCGCTCGCCCCGCAGGTGCGCGTGCAGGGCGACCACGCGCTCGTCCACGCTGCGCTGCGACCATGCGGCGTCGTTGAACAAGGCGGCCAGCGCGTCGTCGTGCACGCGCGAATCCTGGCGCGCATCGAGCCGCGCGAGATGGAAACCGAAGCTGCGCACGCGCCAGATCAGGCGCTGCACCGCATAGGCGCCTGCATGCAGGCCGCGATGATCGACCAGGCTGGCGGCGACCAGCTCGAGATCGTCGCGCAGTTCGTCGGCACCGGCGTAGGCCTCCGGATGCCCGTCCTCGTGGGTGGCTTCCAGCCGCCCGCCGATCACGGTGAGCAGGCTGCGGTAAGGCATGTCGGCGTGGCGCGGCTTGATGCGCGAGGCGGCCTGCGGGTAGCGCACGCGCGCTTCGTCCAGCCGCTGGCGCAGGCGCGGATCGACCTGCACGCGCCCGCTGGTCTGGCTGAGCAGGCGCGCCAGCGCGGCGACGTCGCCGATGTAGCGATCCAGTATCTGCGCGCGCTGGCTGGCGAGGCTGGCGGCGATGGTGTCGGCACCCACGTTGGGGTTGCCGTCCATGTCGCCGCCCACCCAGGTGGCGAAGGAGAGCAGGCGCGGCAGCGGCACCGCCACGCCGTAGACCGCCTGCAGCGCCTCGGCCAACGATTCGTACAGCGCCGGCACGATGCGATAGATCGGATCGGCGATGTAGAAGCCCACGTGCTCGCGCTCATCCTGCACGCTGGGCCGCAGCGGCGAAGCCTCGGCGGTCTGCCAGCCGGCGGTGAGCGCCATGTGGATGCGCTCCTCGTCCTCGCCGCGCTCCTGCGGCGTGCGGCCGCCGTCGAAGCCATCGACCAGCGCGCGCACGATGGCCTGCTCCTTCTCCAGCAGCGAGGCGCGCACCGCCTCGGTGGGATGCGCGGTGAACACCGGCTCCACCTCCAGCTTGAGCAGCCAGTCGAGCAGTTCGGGCGCAGTCACGCCCTGTGCCTTGAGCCGCTCCAGCACGTCGCGCAGCGATTCCGGCTGCGGTGCGCCGCCCGCACGCTGGTAGTCGCGGCGGCGGCGGATGCGATGCACGCGTTCGGCGATGTTTACCGCGTTGAAGTAGGTGGCGAAGGCGCGCGCCAGCGCTTCCGCGTGCGCCGCGTCGAGCCCGCTCAGCGGATCGGCCAGTACCGCCAGCGCTGCGCCCTCCTGCCGGCGCGCGATGGCGGCGACGCGCACGCGTTCCACCTCGTCGAGGAAGGTCGGCGCCACCTGCTCGGCCAGCATGCGACCGACCAGGGCGCCCAGCCGGCGCACGTCGTCGCGCAGCGGCGCATCGGGCAAGGCGGGCTCGGGACTGCGGGAGGCGTTCATCACGACGGCATCGGCTCGCAGGGGCGGAATCCCAAGCCTAGCGCATGCGCGGCCGTTTTGCTGCAATGCCGCAAAAACCTGCCAGCGGGCGGCGGAAGCGCTGCCGGAGGCGCGCCTGCGCGCCTCGCCGCTATAATCGTCGCTTCCCGTCGAGGGGCGCTGCGACCGTTGGTGCATGCGGATCCGTCCGCAACCGCCTGCACATCCCTGTGCAGACTGCTCATCCAACGGCCAGGCTCGGCGGTTCCTTTCACAACGGCGCCCGGTTTGTCCCCACCAAAACCGGAGCTGCACATGAACGCCGCACTGAAAGAAAACAGCCACGACTACAAGATCCGCGACATCGGCCTCGCCGATTTCGGCCGCAAGGAACTGGACATCGCCGAGCACGAGATGCCGGGCCTGATGTCGATCCGCCGCAAGTACGCCACCTCCACGCCGCTGAAGGGCGTGCGCGTCACCGGCTCGCTGCACATGACCATCCAGACCGCGGTGCTGATCGAGACGCTGAAGGACATCGGCGCCGACGTGCGCTGGGCCTCGTGCAACATCTTCTCCACCCAGGACCACGCCGCCGCCGCGATCGCCGCCACCGGCACGCCGGTGTTCGCGTGGAAAGGCGAGACGCTGGAGGAATACTGGGACTGCACGTTGGACGCGCTGTCCTTCCCCGACGGCAAGGGCGGCTTCCTCGGCCCGCAGCTGGTGGTCGACGACGGCGGCGACGTGACCCTGCTGATCCACAAGGGCTACGAGCTGGAGAACGGCAGCAAGTGGGTCGACGAGAAGGCCTCCTCGCACGAGGAGCAGGTGATCAAGAACCTGCTGAAGCGCGTTGCTGTCGAGCGTCCCGGCTACTGGCACACCGTGGTGAAGGACTGGAAGGGCGTCTCCGAAGAGACCACCACCGGCGTGCACCGCCTGTACCAGCTCGCCGAGGCGAAGTCGCTGCTGATCCCTGCGATCAACGTCAACGACTCGGTGACCAAGAGCAAGTTCGACAACCTGTACGGCTGCCGCGAGTCGCTGGCCGACGGCCTGAAGCGCGCGATGGACGTGATGCTGGCCGGCAAGGTCGCGGTGGTCTGCGGCTACGGCGACGTGGGCAAGGGCTGCGCGCACAGCCTGCGTGCCTACGGCGCCCGCGTGGTGGTCACCGAGATCGACCCGATCAACGCGCTGCAGGCGGCGATGGAAGGCTTCGAGGTCAACACCGTCGAAAGCACGATGGGTCGTGGCGACATCTATGTCACCACCACCGGCAACAAGGACGTGCTCACGCTGGCGCACATGCAGGGCATGAAGGACCAGGCCATCGTCTGCAACATCGGCCACTTCGACAACGAGATCCAGGTCGACGCGCTGAACGCCTCGGGCGCCACCCGCCTCAACATCAAGCCGCAGGTGGACAAATACACGTTCAAGGATGGCCGCAGCATCTTCCTGCTCGCCGAAGGCCGCCTGGTGAACCTGGGCTGCGCCACCGGCCACCCCAGCTTCGTGATGTCCAACTCGTTCTCCAACCAGACGCTGGCGCAGATCGACCTGTGGGCGAACAAGGACAAGTACGAAGCCAAGGTCTACATCCTGCCGAAGAAGCTGGACGAGGAAGTCGCGCGCCTGCACCTGGAAAAGATCGGCGTGAAGCTCACCACGCTCAGCGCCGAACAGGCCGCCTACCTCGGTGTGGCGGTGGAAGGCCCGTACAAGCCGGACCACTACCGCTATTGATCGGCGATTCCGTTTCGAAACGGTCAGGCGAAGGGCGCAGCGATGCGCCCTTCGTCGTTTCCGGTGTCCGCTGCTGTAAGAATCGGGCCAGCCGGCGCGTCTGAATGGGTGAACCGACCCGGAGACGCACCATGCCCCTCACACTATCCCGCGGAGGCGAACCCATGACGGACATCGCACCGCCCGACGCAAACGCCCTCGCCCGTGGCTACGGCCGTGCCGTGTATCTCGCCGCGTACCGCGTGCTCGGTGATGCCAGCCAAGCCGAGGACGTGCAGCAGGACGTGTTCCTGCGCCTGATCGAAAAGCCGCCGACCGACGTCGCCTCGTGGCCGGCCTACCTCACCGCGATGGCTACCCGGCAGGCGATCGACCGCCTGCGCAGCCGGCAACGCTGGCGTCGGTTGCGCCCGCTGTGGAAGGCTGCCGAGCCCGTCGCCGCCGATACGGCCGAGGAAGAGGCCGCGCAAACCGAACGCGCACGGCAGCTGCGGGCCGCTCTGGCCCGGCTCAAGCCACGACATGCCGAGTGCTTCGTGCTGCGGTACATCCATGGCCTCGACACTGCAGCGATCGCTCGCGCCACCGGTCTCACCCCCAACCACGTCGGCGTATGCCTGCACCGGGCCGCGCAGACGCTGGAATCCCTGCTCAACGACCAGGCGCGCCCCGCGCCGGAGGTGCTGTGATGGAACCGATCCTGTCTCCCACCCTGACCCGCCATCTGCGGGCGCTGGCTTGCGATCCGCCCGTCGCAGCGCTCGACGCCGCGCAGGCCAGGCTCGAACGCCGCCTTGCCGATGCCCGCCCACGCAACACGCGGCCTGCGCGCTGGATCGGTGCATTGGCGACCGCAGCCACCGCCTGCCTGGTACTCACCCTGGTGCTGATGCCCACCTCACGCACCGTCGCCTTCGACGTGGCGCTCAAGCACCTGCGCGACTTCCACACCCTCGCGTTGACCATCGAACAGCAATCGCAGGGGATGGCGATGCCCACGATCCGCGTGCGGATGGACCGCAGCGGCGACGCCCGCACCGACATCGGTGACGCGACCAGCGTGGTGGTAAACGCCGCCGAGCATCGCGTGCTGACCCTGCTGCACGGCCCACGCATGGCGCTGGTGACCCTCCTGCCGGCGAACGCCAAGCCGACGCCGGATGCCGCGCTGAAGTGGCTGGATGCGATCCGGCAGTTCCAGGGCAAGGCGGTCGAGCTGCCGGGCCAGCGCGTGATCGACGGCCGCATCACCCACGGCTGGCGGCTCGACGTGCAAGGCATGCGCATCGCCCTCTGGGTCGATTCCGATGGCGTGCCGCGGGCCGTCGAGGTCGGCGACGGCCATGTGCTGAGCCAGCGCGTCCACGTGACCATGGATCCGCCGCTGGATGCCGGTACCTTCAACACAACGATCCCCACGGGCTACCGCGAAGCTCGGCCCGACCAGGACTGAAACAGCACGGTTGAACGCGTCGCGGGCTTGCGGCCCGCGACGCGCCGAAGGGTTCGTGGCCGATGGCGCGACTGCTCGCCTCCGTACCCATCTTGGGCCGGTGAAAACCCCATTTGGGCAATCCGAAAATCCGGTCGACAAGCTGTTGGAGACGGCAGCACTACGGCCGCCAGTTCGCGTTGTTCCCCCAAAACGCCACCGAACGCCGATACGCCTCGCGGTCCAGCGGCACACCGGAGCCGCCCTCTTCCACGCCCAGCGCATTGCGCAGCATGGTGATCGGTGCCATCGGGATTTCCTCCGGCTCCATCGTGTAGAGACAACCGACGATGCCCCAGTCGGCGGCTATGGGTTCGCCTTCCTTCGCCAGTTGTTCGCGGCTGTAGAGGATGACGACGAGCCAGTTCGCCACCGGCGATTCCACGCCCTCGAACCAGCGCACCAGCACCGGCAGTTCGGCCTTGGTGCGCGCCTCGTAGGCACTGCGCAGCTGATGCCGGTTGGCCTCGGTGATCGGCACGGTGAGGCAGCGCGTGGAGGTCCAGTTGCGGTGCACGTGCAACTTGCAGAACGGCGCGTAGCCGTCCAGCACCCGGAACGGCGCCTCGTCGTTGAGGCGATGCTGGAACGCCTCGGGCGTGCAGTCCTGGATGGCGTTGCCGCGCGGCTCACGCGGAAACAGGCGGGCGCGGGCGAACGGGGTGAGGACGATGGGCATGACTTGTTCGATGGCAAAACGGCGGCCAGCGTAACGCAGGCGCATGCGGGCTCTCCGCGGCTGTCGTCGCGCCGGCTGGCATTTGGCCATCTATCCTTTCATCGCGATGAAAGTATACAATTACTCCGAACCGTAGCGAAGGACCCCCATGCCCGCCATCAGCCTCGAATTCTTTCCACCCAAGACCGACGAGCAGCGCGCCCAGCTGGACCAGGCCGCGCAGGTGCTGAAGGCCTGGCGCCCCGAGTACGCGTCGGTGACCTTCGGCGCCGGCGGCTCCACGCTGAGCTACACCAGCGACACGGTGACGCACCTGCATGCAGAGCATGGCCTCGACGTGGCGCCGCACCTGTCCTGCATGGGTGGCACGCGGGCCGAGATCCGCGCCCTGCTCGACAGTTACAAGGCCGCCGGCTACCGCCGTCTCGTGGCACTGCGCGGCGACCTGCCCTCGGGCATGGCCAGCGCGGGCGACTTCCACTACGCCGCCGAACTGGTGCGTTTCATCCGCGAGCACTCGGGCGACCATTTCCACATCGAGGTGGCGGCCTATCCGGAGATCCATCCGCAGGCCAACGACGCCCACGCCGACCTGCGCCACTTCAAGGCCAAGGTGGACGCCGGCGCGAACGGCGCAATCACGCAGTACTTCTTCAACCCGGATGCGTATTTCCGCTTCGTGGACGACGCCCACAGGCTCGGCGTGCGGGTACCGATCGTGCCGGGCATCATGCCGATTGCGAACTACAGCCAGTTGCAGCGCTTCTCCGACCTGTGCGGCGCCGAGATCCCGCGCTGGATCGCCAAACGCATGCAGGCGCACGGCGACGATGCCGCCGCGGTGCGCGCGCTGGGCGCCGAGGTGGTGGCGCAGCTGTGCCGCCGGCTGCTCGACGGCGGCGCACCGGGCCTGCACTTCTACACGCTGAACCGCGCCAAGGCCACGCGCGCGGTGCTGGAACAGCTGGATTAAACCGCCGGACTGATTCACGGTCGCGACGTCGGCGCATCGCTATGCTGGTGCGATGCGCGTTCTCGTCCTGCTCCTGCTGCTTCCGCTCTGCACCCTCGCCCTGCCGGCGCGGGCGCAGAACACTATCCACCATTGCGTGGACGCGCACGGCAATCCGCTGTTCACCGACCAGCCCTGCACGTCCCAGCAGGCCACCCCGGTGCAGGCGCCGGCGCCCGTGCCCGGCGGGGGCGTGGTCACGTCCGGCCTGCCGGTGCCCCTGCAGCGTTGCGCCAGCACCGCGGCGGAGCTGCGCCAGCGCGTGATCGATGCCTTCGCCGCGCGCGATCCGAACCAGTTGGCCGGACTGATGCTGTGGCACGGTTACGGCCGAGTGTCGGCGGTCGGCGACCTCCGTGCGCTGAGCCAGCTGGTGCGGCAGCCCTTGCTTGAGATCCACTTGGGCGGCGCGCCGGACGACGATCCGGCCTCCGCCGGCAGCAGCCTGCCGCCAGAGGCGTCATCCGCGGCAACACCCGCCGACGAACTGCAGCTGCGCACCAGTGGCGATGACGGCGAACGCAGCGCGCGTTTCGTGATCGCTCGTCAGGCCGGCTGCCTGTGGCTGCGCTACGGCAGCTGAGCCTCGCTTGGCCTTCCTTGCTGCGCTGCAAACTTGCCGCACGAGGCGCGGGTTTATCATGGGCGGTCCCCAACGGAGATTCGCCATGGCGCAGCAGTACCCCGAATGGATCTGGCAGAACGGCGCAATCAAGCCGTGGGCCGAGGCCACCACCCACGTGATGTCGCATGCGCTGCACTACGGGTCCTCGGTATTCGAAGGCATCCGCAGCTACGCCACGCCGGACGGCGCAGCGATCTTCCGCCTCACCGACCACCTCGACCGCCTGTTCCACTCGGCGAAGATCTACGACATGACACTGCCATGCACGCGCGACGAACTCGCCGCGGCCTGCCGCGAGGTCATCCGCAAGAACGGTCTCTCCGCCGCCTATTTGCGCCCCGTTGCGTGGCGTGGCCTGGGCGGCTTCGGCCTCTCCGCCGAAACGCCGATCGACGTGGCCGTGGCCGCGTGGCCGATGGGCCCCTACCTCGGGCCGGAGGCGCTGGAGAACGGCATCACCGCCTGCGTGTCGAGCTGGCAGCGCTTCGCGCCCAACACCATCCCGGCCGGCGCCAAGGCCGGCGGCAACTATCTCTCCGGCCAGCTGATCGCGCGTGAGGCGCGCCGCCTCGGCTTCGGCGAGGGCATCGCGCTGGCCTCCACCGGCCTGCTCAGCGAAGGCGCGGGCGAGAACATCTTCCTGGTGTTCGACGGCGTGCTGCACACCACGCCGGCCAGCGCGTCGATCCTCACCGGCATCACCCGCCACTCGCTGATCACGCTGGCGCGCGAGGACGGCATCGAGGTGATCGAGCGCGACCTCCCGCGCGAATACCTCTACCTCGCCGACGAGGTGTTCATGTGCGGCACCGCCGCCGAAGTCACCCCGATCCGCGCGGTCGACGGCAAGCAGGTCGGCGCCGGCAAGGCCGGCCGCGTCACCCGCCGCATCCAGGAACTGTTCTTCGGCCTGTTCAACGGCAAGACCAACGACCAGTGGGGCTGGCTGGAACCGGTGTGAGTCTCTGTCTTGCGATCGTCCCTGATCGCGAAAATCAAACGGGCGGCCATCCCTGGCCGCACTTTTCACGATGACTGCTTTCGCCCCTGACAGCTTGCTGCCAGGGGCGATGGGATCCGCGCCGGGGAATGGAGGCCCAAGCCGCTATCATGGGCTGATGTCCGAACCGATCTCCGCCCTCCCCGCCATCCGCCTGAAAACCGACCGCGCGCCCGGCCACCCCTGGGTGTGGTCGGCGCAGTTGCACAAGCCCGAGTCGCGCCTTCCGCCGGGCAGCGTGGTGGACGTGGTGGATGCCAAGGGCCGCTTCGCCGGCCGCGGCTTCTGGAATGGCCATGCGCGCATCGCGCTGCGCCTGCTCACCGGCAATCCGGCCGAGACGATCGACGCGAACTGGATCGCCGCACGCATCGCCCGCGCGGTGCGACTGCGACGCGAACTGCTGCAACTCGACAAGTCCACCGACGCCTGGCGCGTGGTGCACAGCGAGGGCGACGGGCTCTCCGGCCTGATCGTGGATCGCTACGCCGACATCCTGGTGGTCGAATACTTCGCCGCCGGCATGTGGAAGTTCCGCGAGGCGATCCACACCGCGCTCGCCGCCGAGTTCCCTGGCGCGCGGCTGTACTGGTTCGCCGAGAGCCATGTGCAAAAGCAGGAATCCTTCGACTGCCGCGCCGCCGAGGTGCCGGCCACGGTGGAAGTGCACGAGTACGGCCTGCGCTTCCACGCCGCGCCCGGCTCGGGCCACAAGACCGGCTTCTTCGCCGACCAGCGCGACAACCGCCGCCGCTTCGCGGAACTGGCGCGCGGCCGCCGCGTGCTCGACCTGTGCTGCAACGCCGGCGGCTTCGCGGTGCATGCGATGGCCGCGGGTGCGCGCGAAGCGGTGGGCGTGGACATGGACGCCGGCATCCTCGAGATCGCCCGCGCCAACGCCGCCGCGAACAAGCTGGTGGTGGATTTCCAGCAGGCCGACATCTTCGATTGGCTGCGCGCGGCCGTGACGCGTGGTGAAAAGTACGACGCGGTGATCCTCGATCCTGCCAAGCTCACCCGCGACCGCAGCAAGGTGTTCGACGCGCTGAAGAAATATTTTGCGATGAACCGCCTCGCGCTGGAAGTGATCCCGCCCGGCGGCCTGCTGCTCACCTGCTCCTGCACCGGTCTCGTCAGCGAAGCGGACTTCCTCGAGATGCTGCGCCGCGTGGCGCTGAACGCCGGCCGCGAGATCCAGATCCTCGAAGTGCGCGGCGCCGGCGCCGACCATCCGGTGCGCACCGACGTGCCGGAAAGCCGCTACCTCAAGGCGGTGTTCTGCCGGGTGGAGTGAACGGCGATTGCCCCGGCCTTGCAGCGGCCGGAGCAATCCGCTTATCAGAATTTGCCGGACACGCTCTTGCTCGCTTCGGCACGGAACTTTTCCAGCCCTTGCTGGGTGATTTCCATCCAGGCATGTTCCGTGGCCGCCTGGCGCTTGTCTTCCGCATGCGCCTGAACCTCAAACGAGGCACCGCCACCCTCGACCTGCAGTTCCGTGGCGATATCCGAGTGCAGGGTGATGGCCCAGAATCCCGGCTGGAACCATGACCAGAACTTCTTGATGCGCACGTCGAGCACCACCGGATTCACATTGGCATCCGCCTGGGATTCGACCTTGTAGCCACTCTGTTCGAGCGCCGCCGTCAGGTTCTCGCGCACGACATCCTGCACCGTCTGCCCCTGCTGCAGCAGGACATCGCCCAAAGCCTTGCCGAAGCCGTTGCGCTTGCGTCCGATAGCCTGCGACTTCACCTGCGCGGTCGCGCCGTCCGAACCGCCGAAGCCCAGCGAAGGCGTACTTGGATCCGATGGCGCCTGCTCGAACACGCGCTCATCCGTCACCGACTTGATGACTACGACACGACCGTTCCCCGCCGCCGAGGCCGATGGCGCGACGACGGGACTCAGCAATTTGATCTGGCTGCGTGATGTGGCACAGCCTGCCAGCGTCGCGCACAGACACACAGCCAGCCAACCGGCACTTTTCCGAGCAATCATGGTGTTTCCCCCTGGTTGATCGCACGGGTGCCTAGTCAAGCATCCGTGCGAGACGATGAAGCATAAACATAGCGGGGGATCATGCCGGTCTTTCCCGGGACCGTCCAGCACACTCTTGCAACTGCAGGCCTGCTGCCAGCATCGCATTGAAAATCACACGCACTCGTCGGCAGCAAGGCCTCATCCACCCGGTCAGGCCGAACGCGGGAGCCGCCCCTTCAACGCCGCCGCATCGAACGGCCCCGCCTCGGCGATCAACGCGCGCGCCGCATCCACCTGGTCCCAGGTATTCCACAGCAGCACGCCGCGCACGCGGCCGCGCTCGAGGTAATACACCACGCCTTCGCGATACGGCTCGCGCCAGTCCTCGACCACGTCGAGGCGCGTGTCGAGCAGGCCGACGGCCTCGTAGCCCAGGTCGAACAGGTCCGAGTAGAAGAACGGCAGCGCGTCGTAGCTGGCCGCGATGCCCGCCATCGCGCGGCCGGCGTGACGGCCCATGCTGACAGCGGCGTCCTCGTGCTCCACGCGCAGGCGACGGTCCAGCGCAGGATTGAAGAAATTCGCTACGTCGCCGGCGGCCCAGATGTCGGGCTCGCTGCTGCGCAGCTGCGCGTCGACCACGACGCCGTTGTCCAGCTTGAGGCCCGCCTGCTCGGCCAACGCGGTGGCCGGCGTCACGCCGAGACCGGCCACGGCAGCCTCCACCCGCAGCAGGCTGCCGTCGGACAGAGCCAGTTCCACGCCGCCGTCGGTGGACTTGCCACCGGTCACCCGCACCCCGCTGCGCACATCCACGCCGCGCTGGCGGTAGTAGTCGTCGAGATGGCGTGCGAGGCCGTCGGGATAGCGACCCGCGCCGATGTGCGCATCCGGAAACAGCATGCTCACCTTGCAGCCGACGCCGCTGAGTGAGGCGGCCAGTTCGGCGCCGATGAAGCCGCCGCCGATCACCGCGATGATCGCGCCGGGCTGGGCATAGCGGCGCAGCCGCTGGTAATCGTCCAGCGTGCGGAAGTGGATGAGCCGCTCGCCGCCCTCGAACGGCAGCCGCCGCGGCGTGGCGCCGGTGGCCAGCAGCAGACGGCGATAGCGGTAGGTATCGCCCTGCCCATCGCGCGCCACGTGTGCCGCGCGGTCCAGCGCCACGATGCGCCGGCCCTGGTACAGCGTTGCGCCGCTGGCGGCGGTGCCGAGGTCGATGTCGGCGAGCTGCTTGTCGCCCTTCCACAACGCCTTGGACAGCGGCGGCCGCTGGTACGGCGGCGCGGACTCCTCGCCGACCATGCCGATGTCCGCCGCCGCGTCGACCTCGCGTATCGCCTTTGCCGCCGCGTCGGCCGCCATGCCGGCGCCGACGATCAGGTAGTCGTGCACGTGTTCCATGACCAGGCTCCACTGCAATCGGACCAAGCCATCATGCGCGGCCGCGGCGAACACGGTGTGAAGTCGCAAGGCCTGCGACGGCAGGACGTACACTGGTATGCATCCGATTCCAGCGAAACCCGCCATGCCTGCCAGCGAAACCCTGCTCATCGTCCTCGTCGTGCTCGCGCTGGTGCTGCTGGCGCTGCAAGCCGCCCTACTGCTGCGCGGGCGCGGCGACGCCGGTCTGGCCGCGAAGCTCGATGCGCTGAAGGACGACAACGAACGCCTGCAGCGCGCACTGCGCGAGGAACAGCGCAGTGGCCGCGAGGAACTGCAGCAGGGCTTCGAACGCTTCCGCGGGCATGTCGGCGAGCAGCTGGACGGCATGTCGCGCCAGCAGGCCGAGCGCATCGACGGGTTCGGCCAGCGCCTCGCCGCACTCACCGACGGCACCAGCGCCGGCCTGCAGACGCTGGCGCAGCGCCTCACGGAAGATGCGCGCAAGAGCCGCGAGGAACTCACGCTGGCGCTGAACCGCTTCGGCGAACAGCAGCAGCAGCGCCTCGGCGCGCTAGGCGCCGAACACGAAAAGCGCATGGGCGAAGTGCGCGGCACGCTGGAAGGCCAGCTGAAGACGCTGCGCGAGGACAACGCCGCACAGCTGGAAAAAATGCGCGCCACCGTGGACGAGAAGCTTCAGTCCACGCTGGAAACGCGACTAGGCCAGTCGTTCGCGCTGGTCTCCGAACGGCTGGAACAGGTGCAGCGCGGCCTGGGCGAAATGCAGAGCCTCGCCACCGGCGTGGGCGATCTCAAGCGCGTGCTTGGCAACGTGAAGACACGCGGCATCCTCGGCGAGGTGCAGCTGGGCGCCCTGCTCGACCAGCTGCTGACACCCGAGCAATACAAGTCGAACATCGCCACCGTGCCGGGCAGCAACGACCGCGTGGAATTCGCGCTGCGCATGCCCGGCGCCGACGCCGAACACCCCGTGTGGCTGCCGATCGACGCGAAGTTTCCACGCGAGGACTACGAACGATTGCTCGACGCGCAGGAACGCGCCGATGCCGAGGCCGCCAATCTTGCCGCCGCCGCGCTGGAACGCCGCGTGCGCGAGGAAGCGAAGACGATCCGCGCCAAGTACGTGGCGCCGCCGCACACCACCGACTTCGCCATACTGTTCCTGCCCACCGAGGGCCTGTACGCCGAGGTGCTGCGCCGGCCCGGTCTGTTCGAGGCGCTGCAGCGCGAGCACAAGGTCACCGTGGCCGGGCCGACCACGCTCACCGCGATCCTCAACGCACTGCAGATGGGATTTCGCACGCTGGCGATCGAGAAACGCAGCAGCGAGGTGTGGCAGTTGCTGGGCGCGGTGAAGAGCGAATTCGGCAAGTTCGGCGAGGTGCTGGACAAGGTGAAGAAGAAGCTCGACGAGGCCGGCAAGCACATCGAGGCCACCGGCGTGCGCACCCGCGCGATCACCCGCCGGCTGCGCGAGGTGGAATCGCTGCCGGGGCAGGAGGCCGCGGGCCTGCTCGACAACACCGCGACCGATGACGCCGAGCCGGACGACGAGGCATGAACATGCCGCGCCGGTCGCTCGGCGAACACCGCCGTCGGCTCAGCGCGTTGGCCGACGAGGTGCTGCGGCTGCGTGTGGCGCTGCCGCGGCGCGAGCGCCTGCTCGCCGGCCTTGCACATGCGCTGCGCGCGGTGCTGGCGGCCAGCCTCGGCTACTGGGCGGCGCTCGGACTGGGCCTGGAACAGGGCTTCTGGGCCGCGATCACCGCGATCTCGGTGACCCAGAGCAGCTATGCCGAGGTGCGCCATTCCTCGCGCGACCAGTTCGTGGGCGCGATGATCGGCGGCCTGGTCGGGCTGGCCGCCGCCACGCTGGGGCACGAGCATTACCTCGCCTACGTGCTGGCGGTGATGGTCGGCATGCTGATGTGCTGGCTGCTCAACCTCGGCGCGGCCGGCCGCATCAGCGGGATCACTTCCACGATCATCCTGCTGGTGCCGCATGAAGGCGCATTCTGGCAGTTCGCGCTGTTCCGGCTGGGCGAAGTCACGCTGGGCGCGGTCGCGGCACTGCTGGT
Organism: Rhodanobacter sp. C06; assembly: GCF_002001105.1. GTDB lineage: Bacteria > Pseudomonadota > Gammaproteobacteria > Xanthomonadales > Rhodanobacteraceae > Rhodanobacter_A. Next base: position 71,195 of record NZ_MUNP01000021.1, read on the forward strand.
GACGCGGATGTTCGATCTGCTCGAACGTCGCTGGTTCGGCGACGCACCGTCATGATCCGCGCCCGCCCACGGCAGCGGCCGTTACACTAGGCCGGTCTGATGCCCCGGAATTCCCCATGAGCGACTCCACCCCGAACGACGTCACCCGCGAGCAGGCCGAGGAAGCCGTGCGCATCCTGCTGCGCTGGGCCGGCGAGGATCCCGCACGCGAAGGCCTGCTCGACACGCCCCGCCGCGTGGTGAAGGCCTATCGCGACTGGTTCTCCGGCTACGGCGAGGATCCGGCCGACTATCTCAAGCGCACCTTCAAGGAAGTCGAGGGCTACGACGAGATGGTGGTGCTGCGCGACATCGAGTTCGAGAGCCACTGCGAGCACCACATGGCGCCGATCATCGGCCGCGCCCACGTCGGCTACCTGCCCACCAACCGCGTGGTCGGCATCAGCAAGCTGGCGCGGGTGGTGGAAGGCTATGCGCGCCGCTTCCAGGTGCAGGAAAAGCTCACCGCGCAGATCGCGCAATGCATCCAGGAGACCCTGCAGCCTGCCGGCGTGGCGGTGGTGGTCGACGCCAGCCACGAGTGCATGACCACCCGCGGCGTGCACAAGCGTGGCGTGTCGATGGTGACCAGCCAGATGCTCGGCACCTTCCGCGAAGACGCGCGCACCCGCGCCGAGTTCCTGCAATTCATCGGCCTGCACGGCAGCCTGCGCCGGTGATCCGGGCCGCCGCAGCCTCCATCGTGTTGCTGCTACCGCTCGTTGCCGCGGCGCAGGACTCGCGTAACGCCTACCTGCGCCAGTTCGACACCGACGGCAACGGTTGCGTGAGCGAGGCCGAATACGTGGCCTACATGAGCCGCGGCTTCGAGCGCCTGGACACCAACCACGACGGCGTGCTGGAAGCGTACGAGCTGCCCGGCGGCCGCGGCAAGCCGCTGACGCTCAAGCAATGGCAGGCCAACCTGCGCCGTCAGTTCCACCGGCTGGACCGCCGCCACACCGGCTGCCTGGATGCGCAGGAACTCACGGCGCCGCCAGGATGAGCATCGCCGTTTCGTCGCAGGCCAGCCACGCCGCGGCATGATGCGCTATCGTCTCGCGTCTGCCTCACCGCGCCAGCCATGAACCAGCCCGCCGCCGCCACCTCGCGCAAACGCGCCGCCCTCGCCTTCATCTTCGTCACCGTCACGCTGGACATGCTGGCGTTCGGCATCATCATCCCGGTGATGCCGCACCTGATCGTCGAGCTGATCGGCGGCAGCATCGCCAAGGCGGCGGTCTGGGTCGGCGCGATCAGCACGCTGTTCATGCTGATGCAGTTCCTGTTCTCGCCGGTGCAGGGTGCGCTGTCGGATCGCTACGGGCGGCGCACGGTGATTCTGATCTCCAGCTTCGGCCTCGGCGTGGACTTCATCGTGATGGCACTGGCGCCGGCACTGTGGCTGCTGTTCCTGGGTCGCGCGGTGTCCGGCATCTGTGCGGCCAGCTTCTCCACCGCGAACGCCTACATCGCCGACGTGGTGCCGAAAGACAAGCGCGCGGCCGCGTTCGGCATGCTGGGCGCGGCGCTCAGCCTGGGCTTCGTTCTGGGCCCGGCACTGGGCGGCTTCCTCGGCCACTGGCACTTGCGCCTGCCGTTCTGGGTGGCGGCCGGACTGTCGCTGATCAACTTCGGCTACGGGTATTTCGTGCTGCCGGAATCGCTGCCGAAGGAACGCCGCGCGACGCGCTTCGACTGGCGCCACGCCAACCCGTTCGGCGCGGTGGCGCTACTGCGCCGCTACCCGCAGGTGCTCGGGCTGGCGGCGGTGTTCTTCCTGATCAACCTCGCGCAGTTCTCGCTCAACTCCACCTACGTGCTGTACGCCGATTTCCGCTTCGGCTGGGGGCCGCAGGCGGTGGGCTACACGCTGGGCCTGGTCGGCCTGTGCGGCGCCATGGTGCAGGGCGGCCTGGTGCGCCGCCTGATGCCGAAGCTGGGCGAACGGCGGATGATCCTCGCCGGCCTGGTGCTGTGCATGGCGGGCTATCTCTGGTTCGGCCTTGCGCCGAGCGCCGCGCTGTTCCTGCTGGCGATCCCGCTGTTCTGCCTCGGCGGCCTCGCCGGGCCGCCGGCGCAATCAATGATGACCCACCTGGTCGACCCGCATGAGCAGGGTCGCCTGCAGGGCGCGCTGTCCAGCCTGCGCGGCCTCGCCGGCATTCTCGGCCCGGCGATGTTCGCGAACCTGTTCGCGCTGTTCATCAGCGACCATGCGCCGGTGCACCAGCTGCCCGGCGCGGCCTTCGTGCTGGCGGCGTTGCTGCTGCTGGCGGCGGCGTTGGTGGCGGTCCGCGCCACCCGCCATGCCGCGCCGGCATCGGCCGACGACGCTGCCATCGCGCCCATGGCACCAGCATCCCTCGGCGACGTGCTCGCCACCGATCTGCCTTCCCCCGACCCTGTGGAGCCAACCCGATGAGCCTCTCCATGTACCAAGCCAGTGTCCCCGTCTTCGTTCGCGCGCTCGCCAACCTGCGCCACGTGCTGCAGCAGGGCGAGGCGCACGCCAAGGCAAAGAACGTCAGCGACGCCACCCTGCTGCAGACGCGCCTGATCCCCGACATGCTGCCGCTGGTGAAGCAGGTGCAGATCGCCTGCGACATGGCCGCCCGCGGCTGCGCCCGTCTCGCCGGCGTCGAGCCGAAGTCCTTCGCGGACAACGAGGCCACATTGGCCGAACTGCATGCGCGCATCGACGCCGCGACCGCCTACGTGCAAGGCTTCCAGCCCGCGCAGATCGACGGCAGCGAAGCGCGCAGCGTGGTCTTCCCCAGCCGCAACAGCCCCAGCGGCGAGCAGCGCTTCGAAGGGCAGGCCTACCTGTTCGACTACGTGCTGCCGAACCTGTTCTTCCACTGCACCACTGCCTACGCGATCCTGCGCGAGGCGGGCACCGAGCTGGGCAAGGCGGATTTCCTCGGGAAGTTCTGAGATGCGGCGCGGGCTCGCGGCCTGAGCCTTCATCGCATCGGGAAGCTGCCACGAGCAACAAGGCGGTTTCGGGCGTGGCGGGCGCACGGAAACTCGTTGCAGACAAACCTGTCTTCGACAAACGTTTCCGCGAGCCCCCGCCCCTCACCCCAACCCTCTCCCCGACGGGGAGAGGGGCACGGCGCGCCGGCGCCACACCCTCGCGCCATATCTGCGAAAATCCGCTCCTTCGCTCCTGCGAACCACGCCCACCTCCTGATGCTGCGCCTCACCGACATCAAGCTGCCGCTGGATCACCCCGCGGAAGCACTCCCCGCGGCAATCTGCGCGAAGCTCGGCATCCAGCCCGTGTCGCTGCATGGCTACACCGTATTCCGCCGTGGCTACGACGCGCGCAAGCGCGGCTCGATCGCGCTGATCTACACGCTGGACGTGGACGTGGCCGACGAGGTCGCGTTGCTGGCGCGCCATGCGGATGATCGTCATGTGCAGCCCACGCCGGACACCAGCTACCACTGCGTGGTGCAGGCACCGGCGCGACTGGAACACCGCCCCCTCGTGATCGGCTTCGGCCCCTGCGGCCTGTTCGCAGCGCTGATCCTGGCGCAATCGGGCTTTCGCCCGATCGTGCTGGAGCGCGGCAAGGCGGTGCGCGAGCGCACGAAAGACACCTGGGACCTGTGGCGCAAGCGCCAGCTGCACCCGGATTCCAACGTGCAGTTCGGCGAGGGCGGCGCGGGCACGTTTTCCGACGGCAAGCTGCACAGCCAGATCCGCGATCCGCGGCACCACGGCCGCAAGGTGCTCACCGAGTTCGTCAAGGCCGGCGCGCCGGAGGAGATCCTCTACGTCAGCAAGCCGCACATCGGCACGTTCCGGCTGGTGACGATGGTGGAGAACATGCGCGGCACCATCGAGGCGCTGGGCGGCGAGATCCGCTTCGACCAGCGCGTGGACGACCTGCTGATCGAGATCGACGCGCAAGGCGAGCGCCACGTGCGCGGCGTGCGGCTGGCCAGCGGCGCGGAGCTGCGCAGCGACCACGTGGTGCTGGCGCTGGGCCACAGTGCGCGCGACAGCTTCGAGATGCTGCATGCGCGCGGCGTGTACGTGGAGGCCAAGCCGTTCTCGATCGGCTTCCGCATCGAGCACCCGCAGTCGCTGATCGACCACGCGCGCTTCGGCCCGCAGGCCGGCCACCCCATCCTCGGCGCGGCCGACTATCAACTGGTGCACCACGGTCGCGATGGCCGCTCGGTGTACAGCTTCTGCATGTGCCCCGGCGGCACCGTGGTGGCCGCCACCAGCGAGCCGGGACGCGTGGTGACGAACGGCATGAGCCAGTACTCGCGCAACGAACGCAACGCGAACGCGGCGATCGTGTGCGACATCGCGCCGGCCGACTACGCGCCGTACGGCGAGGGTCCGCTGGCTGGCATCGCGCTGCAGCGACACTGGGAATCGAACGCCTACGCCCTCGGCGGCGGCGACTACAGCGCACCCGGCCAGCGCGTGGGCGACTTCCTCGCGGGCAAGCCTTCGCGCGCGTTTGGCGAGGTGCAGCCCTCGTACCAGCCGGGCGTGCATCTCACCGATCTCTCCAGCGCCTTGCCCGGCTATGCGGTGGCCGCGATCCGCGCCGCGATCCCCGCGTTCGACCGCCAAATAAAGGGCTATGCGCTGCCCGACGCGATGCTCACCGGGGTGGAGACGCGCACTTCCTCGCCGGTGCGCATCAAGCGCCGCGACGAGGACCTGCAAAGCCTCAACACCCGCGGGCTGTATCCCGCCGGCGAAGGCGCGGGCTACGCGGGCGGCATTCTTTCCGCGGCGGTGGACGGGATACGCGTGGCGGAGGCGGTGGCGCTGTCGATCACTGGCCGATAACGTGCGTAGAAGCGGCTTCAGCCGCGATTGGTAGAGGAATCGCGGCTGAAGCCGCTCCTACGCTCCGCCCCTACCGCCACGCCACGCGGCCGACCACTCGCCCAAGCGCTGCGTCCATCTTCTTGCACAGCTTGGGCGTGCCGTTGACCAGCACCGGCTCGGCGGCGGGCTTGAGCATCGGCACATCCATCAGCGAGTCGCTGTAGGCCTGCTGCCACGCGGTCACGCCGTGCGCGGCCAGCGCCTTGAGCTTGTTCGCGCCAATGTTGTGGAAGCCGGTGCGCATGCCCAGGCCGGTGGCACGCAGCCGCGAGGCGAGCAGTTCCACGTCGCCCAGGCCCAGCTGTTCGAGGATCCCGCCCACCAGCGCCTGCTCGCAGCCGGTCACCACGATCACGCGGTCGCCCGCCTGCTGATGCCGGCGCAACTGGCGCAGCGCGTCGCGGTTGAACAGGCGCGAGTGCTGCACCATCTCGGCGGCGTAGGACCTCGCCAGCGCCTGGTAACGCGCCTCGCCCGTACCGAACAGCGCGGCGTGCACCAGGGTGCGCGCCACGCGCCGGCGCGAGAACGGCAGCTGCAACAGCAGCCACGGCAGACAGGGCAGCACCAGCAGCCGGCGCAGCCACGAGCGCTCGTAGCGGCTGCGTACGAAGAAGTAGAAGGCATCGCCGTGCAGCAGCACGCCGTCGAAATCGAACAGCACTACGCGCGGCGCCAGCGCATCGTCGCTCGCCGCCACCGGCGGCACCATGTCCCCTGTATCCATCTGCATTATTTCGTGCCGAACAACCGCTTCAGTTCGCTGCCCGGATCGTCGGCACGCATGAACGCCTCGCCGACCAGGAACGCGTTGATGCCGCCCTCGCGCAGGCGCGCCACGTCCCCGGGCGTGCGGATGCCGGATTCGGCGACCAGGATGCGGTCGTATTCCATCAGTTCCTGCAGCCGCAACGAGGTTTCCAGCGAGGTCTCGAAATTGCGCAGGTTGCGGTTGTTGACGCCGATCAGCGGCACCGGCAACGCCAGCGCACGTTCCAGCTCCTCCTCGTCGTGCACTTCGCACAACACGTCGAGGTCGAGCTCGGCCGCCTGCAGCGAGAGCTGCAGCAGCACCTCGTCGTCCAGCGCGGAGACGATCAGCAGCACGCAGTCGGCGCCGATCGCGCGCGCCTCGTGCACCTGGTACGGGTCGATGATGAAGTCCTTGCGCAGCACCGGCAGCGTGCACGCGTCGCGCGCCTGCTGCAGGAAGGCCTCGCTGCCCTGGAAGAAGTCGCTGTCGGTGAGCACCGAAAGGCAGGCCGCGCCGCCCTTGGCGTAGCTCTTCGCGATCGCCGCCGGATCGAAGTCGGCGCGGATCACGCCCTTGCTGGGGCTGGCCTTCTTCACCTCGGCGATCACCGCGGGCTGGCCGGCGCTGATCTTCGCCTCGATCGCCGCGGCGAAGCCGCGCGTCTCGGGCAGGTCGGTGATGCGCGCGGCCAGCTCGGCCAACGGCAGCCGTGACTGGCGTTCGGCCACTTCTTCCGCCTTGCGGGCGAGGATGCGGTTGAGGATGTCGGTCATGGCATGGGGTGGATGCTGGGGGCGGGGGCATCGTGGCGACGACCATGTCGTCGCGCCGTCAAGCTATCACAGCCTGCCGGCCAGCCGTCTCGTCGCCGCCACGAAGGCCTGCATTTTCGCACGGGCCGCGCCGCTGGCAATCGTGGCACGCGCCAGCGCGATGCCGGCACCGATGGAATCGGCCACGTTCGCCGCGTACAGCGCCGCACCCGCGTTGAGGCAGACGATGTCGTGCGGCACGCCGCGCTCGCCGTCCAGCGCCCGTTCCAGCATCGCCTTCGACTCGGCCACGTCGGCCACGCGCAAGTTGCGGCTGGAGGCCATCGCGAGACCGAAATCCTCCGGCTCGACCTCGTACTCGCGCACCACGCCGTCGCGCAATTCGCCGACCAGGGTAGCCGCGCCCAGCGAGATCTCGTCCATGCCGTCGCGGCCCCACACCACCAGCGCGCGGCGCGCGCCCAGCTGCTGCAGCACACGCACCTGGATGCCGACCAGGTCGGGGTGGAACACGCCCATCAGGATGTTGGGCGCGCCAGCCGGGTTGGTCAGCGGTCCCAGGATGTTGAACAGGGTGCGCACGCCCATTTCCTTGCGCACCGGCGCAACCACCTTCATGGCCGGATGGTGGTTCGGCGCGAACATGAAACCGATGCCGGTTTCCGCGAGGCACTCGGCCACCTGCGCGGGCGCAAGGTCGATGCGCGCGCCCAGCGCCTCCAGCACGTCGGCGCTGCCGGATTTCGACGACACGCTGCGCCCGCCGTGCTTGGCGATGCGCGCGCCCGCCGCCGCCGCCACGAACATCGAGGCGGTGGAGATGTTGAAGCTGGAGGCGCCGTCGCCGCCGGTGCCCACGATATCGAGCAGGTGGTCCACGTCGCCCACCACCGGGACTTGGTGCGCCAGCTCGCGCATCACCCGCGCCGCGCCGGTGATCTCGCCCACGGTCTCCTTCTTCACGCGCAAGCCGGTGATGATCGCCGCGGTCATCAACGGGCTCACCTCACCCGCCATGATCTGGCGCATCAGCGCGATCATCTCGTCGTGGAAGATCTCGCGGTGCTCGATCGTGCGCTGCAGTGCCTCCTGCGGGGTGATGCTGATTTCGCGTGCGCTCATGCCGCCAGCTTCCGCCGCGGCAGGCCCAGGAAGTTCGCCAGCATGTCGTGACCGTGCTGGGTGAGGATGGATTCGGGATGGAACTGCACGCCCTCCACCGGCAGCGTCTTGTGGCGCAGTCCCATGATCTCGTCGATGCTGCCGTCCGCGTTCTCCGTCCACGCGGTCACTTCCAGGCAATCGGGCAGCGAGCCCTGCTCCACCACCAGCGAGTGGTAGCGCGTGGCCTCGAACGGATCGGGCAGGCCGGCGAACACGCCCTGGCCGCGATGGCGCACCGGCGAGGTCTTGCCGTGCATGATCCGCTTGGCGCGGATCACCTTGCCGCCGAACGCCTGGCCGATCGCCTGGTGGCCCAGGCACACGCCGAACACCGGGATTTCGCCCGACAACTCGCGCAACACGTCCAGCGACACGCCCGCGTCGTCCGGCGTGCCCGGCCCCGGCGAAATCATGATGCGCGCGGGCTTCAGCGCGCGGATGCCCGCCACGTCCAGCGCATCGTTGCGCACCACCTTCACCTCCTGCCCCAGCTCGCCCAGGTACTGCACGAGGTTGAAGGTGAAGCTGTCGTAGTTGTCGATCATCAGCAGCATGGCGGGCCTGCGGGCAAGACGGCGCAACGGGCGCCGCGGGCCTTGCAGTATAGCCGGCCATTTGCTCGTGCCTGTCGCAGGCCCGGCCTGACGCGCTACGGCCTGTCGACCGCCTCCGGCGCGCGCGGCGCGTCGGTTGCCGCGTCGCGCCGCGATTGCCGCGCCACCACGCTGGTCACCGTAAGGTCGGCGGTGACGTTGCCCAGCGTGGCGAATACGTCGGGCAGCGTGTCCACCGCCAGCATCAGGCCCAGCGGCGCCAGTGGCACGCCCATCGCCTGCGCCACCGGCAGGTTGGTCGCCATGAAGGTGACCTGGCCGGGCAGGCCGACCGAGCCCAGGCTGATCACCACCGCCAGCGCCGCACCCGCCGCGAGCTGCGCCGGCCCCAGGTGGATGCCGCTGGCCCAGGCGATGAAGCAGGCCGAGGCGATGTACTGCACCGGACTGGTGAGCCGGCACAGCGACACCGCCATCGGCAGCGCCAGCGCGGTGACCTGGGTCGGATAGCCGAGCCGCCGCTCCGCGCTCTCCAGCATCGCCGGCAGCGAGGCCAGCGAGGACTGCGTGCTGGCCGCCACCGCCTGCGCCGGCGCCAGCGCGACGACGAAGCGGCGCAGCCGCTCTCCGCCCCACAGCACCGCCACCGGCAGCATCAACGCGGTCACCGCCAGGTAGAGCAGGATCTCGGTCAGCACGTACACGCCCAGCGCGCGCACCATGCCCAGGCCGGCACGGGCGCAGACGGCAAGGATCAGCGCGAACACGCCCAGCGGCGCCAGCCACAGAACCCAGCGCACGATCGCGATCATCGCGTCGGCGATGGCCTGGAAGAACTCCACCAGCAGCGCGCGCCGCGACGGCTGCAACTGCGTCAGCGCGAAGCCGAGGCACAGCGCGAACACCACCAGCGGCAGCATCGCGCTCTGCGCGGCCGCCATCAGCGCGTTGCTGGGCACTATGCCCTCGAACCAGCTTGCCCAGCCCGGCGCGGCGGTGATCGGCACGTGCGCACCGGCCCCGTTCAGCGCGGCGCCCAATGCCGGGTCATGCGGGAACAGCGCCAGCAACGGCGGCGCGAGCAGCGCGGCGACCGCCGCACCCAGCGCGAGCACCGCGATGATCGCGACCAGGGTGCGCCGTGCGATGCGCCCGGAAGCCGCCGCGTCGCTGGCGGTGTTCACGCCCACCACCACCAGCGCCAGCACCAGCGGCACCACCGTCATCTGCAAGGCGTTCAGCCACAGGTGGCCGATCGGCTGGGCGACGTCCGCCGCACGCGCAGCCCAGTCCGGGGTCCAGGTGGCCAACGCCAGGCCGGCCAGCGCGCCGGCGGCGAGGCCCAGCAACACGCGGGTGGTCGCGCTCATCGGCCGGCCTTCACGTCAGGCAGTCGCCAGGCATGGTGCAGGCGCGCGTACTCGTCCTGCGGCAGCAACACGAACACCGGGTGTTCCTCCGGTTTCAGCCATGCCAGCAGGTGCTGCATGCTGTCCGGCGTCATCGCGGTGCAGCCGGTGGTGCCCGTGGTCGGTGACGACCACAGGTGCGCGAAGATGCAACTGCCGCCGTTCGGCGCTCCGTCCGGGTTGTGCTCGATCACGAAGCCGATCCGGTAGGCCTGGTCGCCATGGAAATGCAGATCGCGCCGCATCGGCTCGCTGGCCCCTTTCAGCGCTGCCGTGCCCACCTTGGCCGTGTCGGCGATGCGGTTGTAGAGCGGCGTGCCGCTGACGTCCATGCACCAGTCGGTGGCGGTGAGCGCGAGATACGGCAGTGCCGTGTCCGCGTGGGCGGCGTAGCCGAACGCGGTGCCGATGCGGAACACGCCGGCCGGGCTGCGGCCGTCGCCCTCGCGCTTCTGCGGGCCGTCGTGCTGCGCCGGACTGAGGCCGATGCCCCAGGCCGCGCCGCTCTTCCCGATCACCACCGGCCGCACCGCGCCCACTTCACGCCACGCGCCGCCGTGATCGCGCTGGTAAGTGCGCAACGTGCCTTCGATCGTGTTCCAGTCGGGCACGGTGACCAGGATCATCTGGTTGGCATTGGACCAGGCGGCGGACGGTGCCTTGGCGGCAATGACGTTGCCTGCGAAGGCAAGGCCGGCGATCAACAGGGTGACGAGGCGGTTGCGCATGACCACGAAAACCTCCAACGAAGGATTTCCTCTCCCTTGGGAAAGGGTTCGGACGGAAATGGGCGTTCCGGCGGATGCCGGACCCTCTCCCCACCCCCTCTCCCGAAGGGAGAGGAGTCCAAGGGTATCGCTCTCCCGGAGGGAGAGGGATTCAAGGATACGGCGTGGATGGACGTCCGGACGGCCATTCATGGCTCCAGCATCTGCTGAATGCGATCCAGGTTGGCGACCAGTTGTGCATGGCGCGCATCGTCGCCTTCGCACAGGCGCACGAAGACGACGTCCAGCAGGTGCTGCAATGCAGACTGGTAGAGCAGCGACTGGATGTACGGACGCTCGTCGTGCGCCGACACCAGCAGCGCCGCATCCGCCAGCGTGCGCAGCGGGTTGGCGGTGTGCCGGGTCACGCTGATCACCTGGCCGCGCCGCTCGCGGAAATAGCGGCTGATCTTGCCCAGCGCCGGATGGTTGCCGTGTTCGGAGAACACCACCAGCACGTCGCCGTGGCCGGCGGCGGAGACGTTGGCGGTCATCCGCGCGGTGTCGAAGTTGTGCACGGTGAGGATGCCCAGCAGCGACAGCTTCAGCGCGAAGCTGCGCGCAGGGATGTCGTCCTCGCCGAGGCCGATGATGAACACCTTGCCGCTGCGCCCGGCCGTGCCGATCGCAGCGGCCACCGCCGCCAGCGCCTGCGGCGGATTGATCAGCCGGGTCGCCTCCTCCGCCTCGGACTTGCGTCGCCACAGATCGGCGGCCAGCGACTCGTCAGCTCCGCCGCCGACCTGCGCCGCGGCCTCTTCGTCGTCGCCGTTGTCGGCGCGGGCGATCGCCTCGCCCACCGAGTACTTGAGGTCCGGGTAACCCTTGAAACCCAGCTTCTGGGTGAACTTGACCACGCTGGACTGGCTGATGCCCAGCGCGTTGGCGAGCTGTTGCGAGGAGTAGTCGCGCAGCAGCTGCGCGTTGTCCAGCACGAAGTCGGCGATGCGGCGTTCCACCGCCGACATGCGGTCGCGCTCGGAGCGGATTTTTACCAGCGGCGACATGTCAGCCCGCGACGCCGGTTTCCAGCCCGCGGATCTCGCGGATGCCCAGGCCCGGCGCATCCGTCACCGAGATCTCGGACTCGTTGAAGATCACCCCGCCATCCACCGGATTGAACTGGCACAGCGAGGGACCGTCCAGGTCCACCTTCGTGATCGCGTTGGCCTTGGCCACCGCCACGTGCACCGCGGCCGCCACGCTGATCGAGGTTTCCAGCATGCAGCCGATCATGCAGTCCACGCCGTGCAGCGCGGCGATGTCGGCGATCTTGATCGCGTTGGAGATGCCGCCGGTCTTCATCAGTTTGATGTTGATGATGTCGGCGGCGCGCAGGCGGATCAGCTCGATCACCTCCATCGGCCCGAACACGCTCTCGTCGGCCATGATCGGCGTGTGCACGCGCTCGGTGACATAACGCATGCCTTCCAGGTCGCGCGCCTTCACCGGTTGCTCGACCAGCTCCAGCTTGATGCCGGCCTCCTCCAGCGTCTGCAGCGCGTAGACCGCCTGCTTGGCGGTCCAGCCCTGGTTCGCGTCCAGCCGCAACAGGGCACGGCCCTCGACCGCGGCGTAGATCGCCTTGACCCGCTCGATGTCGACGCCGATGTCCTTGCCCACCTTGATCTTCAGCGACTCGAAGCCGCGCTCAACCGCGGCGACGGAGTCGGCCACCATCTTGTCGATGTAGTCCACGCTGATCGTGATGTCGGTGGTGATTACCGGGTCGCCGCCACCCAGCAGCTTGTACAGCGGCGCGCCGTAGAGCTGGCCCCACAGGTCGTACAGCGCGATCTCCACCGCCGCCTTGGCGCTGGAGTTCTTCTCCATCGAGGACTGGATCAATCCGGTCAGCCGGTTGAGATCGGCCACTTCCTGGCCGAGCAGCCGCGGCGTGATGTAGTGGCGGATCGCGTCGACGATGGAGCCGTGCGTGTCGCCGGTGATCACCGCGGTGGCCGGCGCCTCGCCGTAGCCCACGTGGCCGGTGTCGGTGTGCACCATCACCACGATGTCCTCGACCTGGTTGACGGTGCGCAGCGCGGTCTTGAACGGCGTCTTCAACGGCACGCGCAACATGCCGAACTGGATGTCGGTGATTTTCATGGGATGGCTTTCATCCTTGTTGAATACGTAGGTGTCCGCGCGCTCCCGCGATCGTAGGAGCGCACCCTGTGCGCGATGGCCTTGAGCACGCACAGTGCCGGTTGATCGCGAGAACAAAGCGGTTTCGAGCGCCTATCGGCGCCCGAGTTACTTTCTCTCGCATGCCCGAGAGAAAGTAACCAAAGAGAGGGGCACCCCGATGGCGCGCCCTCCGGGCATCCTGCCCTGCGGGTGCGCGGGCGGGCTCCGGGTTTTTTCGACGGCACGTCCATGTACCGGCGAAAAACTGACCGGCTTCCTGCCGGCCATCCTGCGGACTTTCCTCCACCCGCCCGCCGCGCCATAGGGGCCCCGGGTAAAGCAGTGCGCTCCCGGCGCGCAGAAGCAAGAGCACCCCACCCCAACCCTCCCCTGCACGCGGGGGAGGGAGACGGCGAACCGCAAGCCCGCAG
>NZ_MUNP01000026.1 GCF_002001105.1 Rhodanobacter sp. C06
CTCAAGGGTCGAACCGGGTGATCTCGCGCTCGCCGCCACTTGCGGTGGGGGCTTGCATCGCTAGAATTGGCACTCATCTACGTCGAGTGCTAACAGCGGTCCCCGAACCGGCCTGTCAGTTCTCCAGCCACATCCACCACCTAGCTTGGGAGCCACCCATGAGCAAACTGCGTCCGCTGCACGACCGCGTCATCGTCAAGCGCCTGGAAGAGGAGCGCGTCTCCGCCGGCGGCATCGTCATCCCCGACAGCGCCACCGAGAAGCCCACTCGCGGCAAGGTGATCGCCGCCGGTACCGGCCTGATCCAGAGCGACGGCAAGATCCGTCCGATGTCGCTGAAGGCCGGCGACGTGGTGCTGTTCGGCAAGTACGCCGGCCAGGAAATCAAGATCGACGGCGAAGACCTCGTGTTCCTGAAGGAAGACGACATCGTGGCCGTGATCGAAGGCTGATCGGCTGAGCGCGTAAATCGCGCTCGCCAGTCACCAGAGGCTTCCTTCGGTGACGCTTTCGAAACGACAAATCCCTTTACTTAATTTCAAAATTTTTCAAGGAAAAATTTTATGGCCGCTAAAGAAGTCCGCTTCGGCGAAGACGCCCGCTCGCGCATCCTCAAGGGCGTGAACACGCTCGCCAACGCCGTCAAGGTCACGCTGGGCCCGAAGGGCCGCAACGTCGTGCTGCAGAAGAGCTTCGGCGCTCCCACCGTCACCAAGGACGGTGTGTCCGTGGCGAAGGAGATCGAGCTGGCCGACGCCTACGAGAACATGGGCGCGCAGATCGTCAAGGAAGCCGCCTCCAAGACCTCCGACAACGCCGGTGACGGCACCACCACCGCCACCGTGCTGGCCCAGGCGTTCATCCGCGAAGGCATGAAGGCCGTCGCCGCCGGCATCAACCCGATGGACCTGAAGCGCGGCATCGACAAGGCCGTGGTCGCCGCCGTCGGCGAGCTGAAGAACCTCAGCAAGCCCACCGTCGACGACAAGGCGATCGCCCAGGTCGGCACCATCTCCGCCAACTCCGACGTCGCCATCGGCGACATCATCGCCACCGCGATGAAGAAGGTCGGCAAGGAAGGCGTGATCACCGTCGAGGAAGGCTCGGGCCTGGACAACGAGCTGGACGTGGTCGAGGGCATGCAGTTCGACCGCGGCTACCTGTCGCCGTACTTCATCAACAACCAGCAGAGCCAGCAGGTCGAGCTGGAAGACCCGTTCATCCTGCTGTACGACAAGAAGATCTCCAACGTGCGCGAGCTGCTGCCCGTGCTCGAAGGCGTGGCCAAGGCCGGCAAGCCGCTGCTGATCGTCGCCGAGGAAGTGGAAGGCGAGGCGCTGGCCACGCTAGTGGTCAACACCATCCGCGGCATCGTCAAGGTTGCCGCCGTCAAGGCGCCGGGCTTCGGCGATCGTCGCAAGGCGATGCTGGAAGACATGGCCATCCTCACCAACGGCCAGGTGATCTCCGAGGAAGTGGGCCTGCAGCTCGAGAAGGCCACGGTGCAGGATCTGGGCCGCGCCAAGAAGATCGTGGTCACCAAGGAAAACACCACCCTCATCGACGGCGCCGGCGAAGCCGAGAAGATCCAGGCTCGCATCAAGCAGATCAAGGCGCAGATCGAGGAGACCTCCTCCGACTACGACCGCGAGAAGCTGCAGGAGCGCGTGGCCAAGCTGGCCGGCGGCGTGGCCGTCATCAAGGTCGGCGCGGCGACGGAAGTCGAGATGAAGGAAAAGAAGGCCCGCGTGGAAGACGCCCTGCACGCCACCCGTGCGGCCGTCGAGGAAGGCGTGGTGCCCGGCGGCGGCGTGGCGCTGATCCGCGCGCTGACGGCCGTCGAAGGCCTCAAGGGTGACAACGAGGACCAGAACCTCGGCATCGCCATCACCCGCCGCGCGCTGGAAGCCCCGCTGCGCGAGATCGTGTTCAACGCCGGCGCCGAGCCGTCCGTCATCGTCAACCAGGTGAAGGAAGGCAAGGGCAACTACGGCTACAACGCCGCCACCGGCGAGTTCGGCGACATGGTCGCGATGGGCATCCTCGACCCGACCAAGGTCACCCGCTCGGCCCTGCAGTACGCCGCGTCGGTTGCCGGTCTGGCGATCACCACCGAAGCGATGGTGGCCGAGCTGCCGAAGAAGGAAGAGCACAACCACGGCGGCGCCCCCGGCGGCATGGGCGGCATGGGCGGCATGGATTTCTGATGCCCTCATCCGTGCCATCGTCCCTGATGGCTTGAGTCAAAAAGCGGCCATTCATGGCCGCACTGCTCACCAAGAGCAGCGCGACACCAAAAACCCCGCCTCGGCGGGGTTTTTCTTTGATCGCGTTGCCGTGACATCGCGCGAAGTCTGTTGTTGCATGCAACATAAATGTTGCTATGCTGGGTTCGCGCAGGCAGGGACGGGCCGATGAAATACAGCGAGTTCCAGCGCTGGCTGAGGCGGCAGGGCGTGAGTTTCGAGCCTGGCAAAGGCAGCCATCAGATGGCGCGCTACCGAGGCAAGACCTCCGTATTCCCCTCGCATGGGGCGAAGGAGATGCCGGAGTCGTTGCGCAAGAAGATCCTGAAGGATCTGGGACTCTGAGCGGACACCGCGCCGTCGAAGCCGGACAGGAGCCACGATGAAATACCCGATCAAGCTGGTGCATGCCGATGGCGTAGTGATGGCCACCTGTCCGGACTTGCCGGAATTCGCCAGCGTGGGCGACACGCGGGACGAGGCGCTGCGTGAGGCCGTCGATGGCATCGAGACCACGCTGCAGATGTACATGCAGGATCGTCGCGACATTCCGGTGCCGAGCGCCCCCAAGCGAGGTCAGCGCCTCGCCGATTTGCCGCCGCTGGCTGTGGCCAAGATTGGGCTGTATCAGGCGATGCAGGCGAAGCGCATGCGCAAGGCCGATCTCGCGCGCCTGCTCGACATGCACATGCCGCAAATCGACCGCCTGCTCGACCTGCGCCACAGCTCGAAGCTGGAACAGGTCGAAGCCGCGCTCAACGCGGTGGGCTATCGCATCGAACTGGCGGTGCGGGCGGCGTGAGCAGCAAAGCCGAATACGATTGACCCGGTCGAAGCGCTCCAAGGATGTACCGCACTTCAAGAAGCTGCAGGAGGCCGCAGGCAGCGGCAAGACCCGCATCTCGATCATGCTGGACGATGCGGTGATCGCCAGTTTTCGCGCACGCACCGTTGCCGACGGCGCCAGCTACCAGACCGAGTTCAACCGCGCCCTGCGAAAAGCCTGCAAGGCGACGAGCCAGTAACTCTGGAAATACTGCGCAAGGCAACGCGCGAGCAGTTGCGGTCGGCTTGAAGGCGCACATCATACGTGCGGCGGCAACACGTTCCCTACTACATAACTTACGGTGCACGCGGCCGTGTAGGGCGTGTGCAGCTTGGTTTGTCCCGTATGCATGATCCGCAGGCTGGTGCCGCGAGTCCTTACCACTTCTCCATCTCGTCGATGATGATGGATTCGAGCAGTTCCGCTGGGTTTTCGCCGGCACTATTCAAGAGTTCTTTGGCCCATTCGCGACCAAACCTTTCGGTGACGTCGTATAGCCAAACGCCGCCGAATTCCTCCGCATCCACACGGCGCCAGCGTTCGGATAGCAGGGGTGCGTGACGGATAACTTCGCCGATGAACCCCATGTAGCCGTCGTATGCATCGAGGGACTCGCCGCGATGGTTCTTGAGAACATCGGCGGCTCCCAAGGCGAGGAAGGCAATTTCCTCGGCAAGCGATTCGTCGAACTTGCAGTGGGCTGCCGCTTCGCGTTTTTCCAGCTTCGCCAAAGCGTCGGCAGGCGTCGTACCGAAGGCGTACTCCTCGCCATCACCTCGCTCCGCGTAGTAACGAGCCTTTGCCGCTGCTCGCCAGTTTGGGTCGACATGCCCAATGGTGATGTTCTTCATAGCTGGCTCCTCAGCATCGTCTCGCGGTGGTTGCGGATGAGTGCAAGTTCTGGCGCGAACCGTTCCGGCAATTCGATAAAGCGATCCTCGATAGGCCGGAACACCTCTTGCAGGAACAAGTCCTTGCTTGCCTTTAGTTGATGAGATAGCACGACACGGTGGTCGTCGGTCAGCGAGAAAAGATGCAGGTCGAACGCCTTGTCGTGGATCGTCGAGAGGCATAGCCCGTTGCTCGGATTCAAGCGATTCGCCTTGTCCTCGCGCCACGGCACGATGTGGCTGGCGACAAGCAGGCGCGCATCGCTGACGCCCGAGATACAGCAGCGCCCGCCGTAGCTGGCGAGCACGGCGCGACGGAAGAAGTTCTGCTTGATGCGCTGTTGCACAAGGGCTTGGCGGGTTACGCCGGTGTAGTCGTCGAGTGCGAAAGCGTCGTCGGCATCGCGCGGTGTTTCGGCTTTCAGGCCGTGTTCGTGCAGCAGGTGCTGGCGGAGTTGTTCGCACTCGACGGCGAGCCGTTCCCAATCGGCGTGGAACTCGTCCCATATCTCGCGATCCAGCGCGGACGCGCCGCTCAGTCCCTTGCGTCCCGTGCCGGTGATCGACGGATCAAGGCTGGCGAAGTTGACCAGCTTCATCGCCAGCGCACTGGGCGTGCGGCCGATCAGCTTGGCTAGCTCAACGATCTGCGGGTTCTTGCTGTGCAGCTTGCCGAACGGCGTCTGGCAGTAGAACGCGAAGGCGAGCTTGAGTTGCTCGGGCGTCCAATGTCCCTTGTTGGAAAACGCGCCGGGTGAAAGTGAGATCGTGTCAGGCATGGCGACTTCCTTGGCAGCAAGCCTGCATCCTGGCACTTCGCAACGATGGCAGCCACTACGACCAACCATCGTTGAAACAAGCGAAAGTCAGCGCGCGACCTGCGTCCCGCCGCTTGCTGTGTTCGGCACCGGCGCCACATGCGCCACGTGCTCGGGCGCGATCCCGCCGACGAACTTCGCCAGCACCCCATCCAGCTTGCGGCTCATGCGCAGCTGCTCGACGCTGGCCATGGACCGGTCGAGCTTCCGGGTGGCGGCGTCCGTGTTCGGCGGTGGTGCGCCGGGGGCGCGGGTGAGCGCGGCGAGCTGCGGGCCGAGCAGCTGGGTGAGCGCGAAGTAAGGGGCGTCGTGGATGCCGGCGGCGGCGAGCAGCTTGCCGGGCAGCAGCCATGAGGCGGTGCTTTCGTGCACGGGCTGGCCGCTGCCGCGCGGGTCGACCAGCAGCCAGGTGCCGGCCTGCGCGAGCATGTCGCCGCCGTCGACGAAGCCGTCGATGCGGTAGCTGCCGGCGAGCCCGGGCAGGTGGTCGCCGTAGAACAGCAGCAGGGTGGGGCGCTGGCGTTTGGCGAGCAGGTCGGCGAGGCGGCCGAGTTCCTGGTCGGCGTGCTGCATGTGGTAGAGGTAGGTCTGCAGTTCGCGCTTGTCCTTGCCCTCGATGCCGGCGGGCACCGCGATCGCGTCGCGTGCGGCGGTGTCCTTCGGCTCCACGTCGTAGGGGCCGTGCGCCTCGATGCTGATCGCGAAGATGAACTGCGGCGGCCCGCTGTCCTTGAGCTGGCGCAAGATCTCGTCGGTCATCGCGCTGTCGGCCATGTACTTGCCGTCGTTCGGCGCATCGGGCGGGAACGCGGATTGCGACACGAAGCGCTGGAAGCCCAGCGTCTTGAACGCGGTGCTGCGGTTCCAGAACGTGGGGTCGTTGCCGTGCACCGCCACCGTGGCGTAGCCGTGGTCGTCCAGCACGTGGACGAGGCTGGGCAGCGGCTTGCGGCCGATCTGCAGGTAGGGGAACTGCAGGTTGTCGAAGTAGCGCAGCGACAGCCCGGTGAGCACCTCGAACTCGGTGCGGATGGTGCCCCCGCCGAAGGTGGGCACGTGCAGCGGGCCGCTGGTGCCGTGCTGCGCGAGCCGGCGCAGGTTGGGCGTGAGCTCGTCGTGCGCGTAGCCCTTCATGATGCTCGGATCGAAGAACGATTCGCTCTGCACCACCACGATGTCGGGCAGCACGCTGGCGTTCGGCAGCGCGAGGTGCTGGCGCAGCGCGTCGGCGGACTGGGCGATCAGCTGCTCGGCGATGGCGCGATCGGGCTTCGGCTTCTGCTGGCCGTATTGCAGGTGGAACATCACCAGCTCGCTGACGAGGCCTGCATGGATGCGGGTGGAGGCGGCCGACCAAGGCTCCAGCCACAGCACGCGGGCGTTGTAGATCTTCGCCCAGCCGCCCCAGCCGCCGAGCAGGCTGCCCAGCAGCAGCGCCAG
The DNA here is from genome assembly GCF_002001105.1 of Rhodanobacter sp. C06. Classification (GTDB taxonomy): domain Bacteria; phylum Pseudomonadota; class Gammaproteobacteria; order Xanthomonadales; family Rhodanobacteraceae; genus Rhodanobacter_A. Next base: position 6,221 of record NZ_MUNP01000026.1, read on the forward strand.
CACGCCGCCAGCGACGAGGCGCTTGCCGCCGGTGCGGCGCGCGAACAGCGGCGGCTCCACCCGCCACATCGCGATCAGGATCAGCACGCCCGCGAGCAGCGCCAGATACGGCCACGGGCTGTGCGGCAGGTAGCCGGCCAGCAGGTGCGCGCCGCCCTTGCGCAGCTGGCCCACCATGCGGAAATCGGCCGGCAGCAGTGGCGTGCCGAGGTTCGCCACCTTCAGCGCGTTGACGCCGTAGACCACCCCCTGCAGCAGGTAGGCCAGCCCGAACGACAGCAGCACGCGGCGCGTCATCGCCAGCAGCAGGCCGGCGAACAGCAGCCCGGGCCAGGCATTGGCGAGCGGGAAGCGCGGCTGGTCCAGCAGGCGCAGCGGCAGCACGCCCTTGCCGCCGTCGAGCAGGCTGGTGAGCAGTACGAAGGCCAGTGCCATCGCGAGAATGAGGGCGATGCGCGGCGCCGTGCGGCGCAGGACGGGGACGGCGGGTGGAGTCATGGCGGAAGCGGGGGCTCGCTTGTCATGGGGGTTGAAGAGTGCGGCCATGGATGGCCGCCCGTTTGATTCTCGCAATCACGGATGATTGCAAAGGAATTGAGCAGTGCGGCCATGGCTGGCCGCCCGTTTGATTCTCGCGATCACGGACGATCGCAAAGGTTGAGGCGTGCGGCCATCGCTGGCCGCCTGTCGGATTCTCGCGATCACGGACGATCGCAAGGGTGTTGAAAAGCGCGGCCATGGCTGGCTGGCCGTTTGATCTTCGCGATCGCGGACGATCGCAAAGGCAAAGGAAACAGTAATCAGGATGACATGAACCGGGTGTTCATCGTGGCTGGGGACGAACGGCTCAACCTGCAACGCGTCGGCGGGGCAACGGTGTACCGACCACGTGCATGGCTCGGCTGCGGCACAATGGCCCGATGTCCCACGAATCCCCCGCGCTACGCGCCCTGATCGACGACCGCTACGCCGAGCTGGCCAAGTGCTGCCGCGCCGCCGGCGTGCCGCTGCACGACGACGCCGGCGTGGCCGAGCGCATCCGCCGCACGCTGGCGGCCAGCGATTTCGCATTCGAGGCCTGGCGCGCCCAACCGGCGCTGCTGTCACCCGCGGGGCTGGATCGGCTGCGCTCGAACGCCGACGCCGCCGCGCGTATCGACACGCTGAAGCTGCCCGAGGACGAGACCCTGACGCTGGCCGCGTTGCGCCGCTTCCGCCACGCCGAGGCATTGCGGCTCGTGTTCCGCGACGTCAACGGGCTGGACGAGCTGCCCGAGACGCTGTCCGCCACCAGCGTGCTGTACGAGGTGCTGCTGGAGGTGGCACTGGGCTGGTCCGAGCGCGCGCTGGCCGCGCGCTACGGCCACGCACGCAGCCGTGAGGGCGAGCGCCAGCGGCTGGTGGTGGTGGGCTTCGGCAAGCTGGGCGGCGCGGAGCTGAACTTTTCCTCCGACATCGACCTGGTGCTGGCTTACCCGCATGGCGGCGAGAGCGACGGCGCGCGCGTGCTCGACAACGGCGAGTATTTCGTGCGGCTGGGGCGACAGCTTGTGCGCCTGCTGGGCGAACCCACGGTGGACGGCATCTGTGCGCGCGTCGACTTGCGCTTGCGGCCGTTCGGCAACGCCGGGCGACTCGCGCTGTCGTTCAGCGCGATGGAGCAGTACTACCAGCGCGAGGGCCGCGACTGGGAGCGCTACGCCTGGATCAAGGCGCGCCCGGTGGCCGGCGACCGCACTGCCGGCAAGCAGCTGCAGGAACTGCTGCGGCCCTTCATCTACCGCAAGTACCTCGACTACACCGCGTTCGCCGGCCTGCGCGAGATGAAGGCGCTGATCGATGCCGAGGTGGCGCGCAAGGATCTGTCCGACAACCTCAAGCTCGGCTCCGGCGGCATCCGCGAGATCGAGTTCATCGTGCAGCTCACCCAGCTGATCCGCGGCGGCCGCGAACCGTCCTTGCGCGTGCGCGGCTTGCTGCCCGCGCTGGCCGCCTGCGAGGCGCGCGGTCACGTTCCCGCCGCGCGCGCAAAGGCGCTGCGCGAGGCCTACGTGTTCCTGCGCCGGCTGGAGAACCGCGTGCAGATGCTGCGCGATGCGCAGACCCACGACATCCCCGATGACGCGCTGAGCCGCGAGCGCATCGCGTTCGGGCTGGACTGGCCGGCGTGGGAACCGCTGGCCGCGGAACTGGCGCAGCACCGCGAGATCGTAGCCACCGAATTCGCCGCCGTGCTGATGCCGCAGGGCGGGCGCGGTGCGCGCGTGCCGGCGGCGGACGCGGCACTGTGGCAGGCCGCCTGCGCCGAGACGCTGGACGCCGGCACGCTGGAGGCCAGCGGTTTCGTGCCGGGCGCGGAGGTGGCAGACGCGCTGGCCAAGTTGCCGCAGGGCGGCGCGGTGCGCGCGATGTCGGCGCGCTCGCGCGAGCGGCTGGATCACCTGATGCCGCAGCTGATCGCCGCCGCGCGCACCAGCGCGGCGCCGGTGCCCTGTCTGCTGCGGCTGTGCCGGCTGACCCAGACGGTCGCGCGACGCTCGTCCTACCTCGCCCTGCTGGAGGAACAGCCCGCCGCGCGCAAGCGGCTGGCCACGCTGTTCGCCGACAGCGCCTTGCTCGCCGAGCAGGTGATCGCGCAGCCACTGCTGCTGGACGACGTGCTCGATCCGCGCATCGACCAATTGCCGCTGAAGCGCGCCGATATCGCCGCCGAGATCGCCCGCGTGCTGGCCACGCTGGAGGAGCGCGAGGCCGAGGCCGAACTGGAGCGCATCAACGAGTTCCAGTCCTCCACCGCGTTCCGCCTCGGCCTCGCCTTCAACGACGGTCGCGCCGACGCCGCGGCCACCGCGCGCCGGCTCGCCGCGCTGGCCGAGTCGGTGGTGGGCGCGGTCACCGCGCTGGCCGAGCGCGAGCTGGTCGCCCAGCACGGTCGCCTGCCGGGAGCCGATCTGCAGTCGGGTTCCGGCTTCGCGGTGCTGGGCTACGGCAGCCTTGGCGGCGAGGAGCTCGGCTTCGCCTCCGACCTCGATCTGGTGTTCGTCTACGACGGCAAGCGCGCGCAGGCGATGAGCGACGGCGCGCGGCCGATCGAGGGCGCGCGCTGGTACCAGCGCCTCGCCCAGCGCGTGATGAACTGGCTCACCGTGCCCACCCGCGCCGGCCGCCTGTACGAGGTGGACACGCGGCTGCGCCCCGACGGTTCCAAGGGCCTCTTGGTGGGCAGCCTCGACGCCTTCGTCGCCTACCAGCAGAGCCGCGCGTGGACCTGGGAACACCAGGCGTTGCTGCGCGCCCGCCCGGTGGCCGGCGATGCCGCGCTGGGTGTGGCGCTGGCCGCGGTGCGCCGCGAGATCCTCGGCGTGCCGCGCGAACCATCGCAGGTGCTGGACGAGGTGAGCCAGATGCGTCGCCGCTGGCGCGCCGAGCGCGACCGCTCCGACGAACGGCACCTCGACCTCAAGCAGGGCCGCGGCGCCCTGCTCGACATCGAGTTCGCGCTGCAGGGACTGGTGCTGGCGCACGCCGCGCGCCATCCCGCGCTGCTTGGCGTCACTTCGAATGCGGCCTTGCTCGCCGCCTGTCGCAACGCGGGCCTGCTGGCCGCGGCGCAGTTCGCCACGCTGGCAGGCGCGCACGCCGCGCTGCTGCAGCGCTCGCTCGCCTGCACGCTGGATGCGCGTTCACGCGTCGCACCGCGCGATGCGGCGCTGGAGACGCTGTGCAACGAGGTGATCGCGCTCACGCAGGCGCTGGGCTTCGCGTTCGACTGATGCGTGGCGGCGACGGGCGCGTCGCTTGATCAAGCGTCGCCGAGTGCCGCCCTCTTTCTTCGGGAGAGGACGGCGGCAGCCGGGAGAGGGTTCGCACAAGGCGAGGTACTGCGGCGATGCCGAACCCTCTCCCCAATCCCCCTTCCTCGCTCCTTCACGCGGAGAGAGCACATGGACGTTCTCGGCTCTGAGGAGCGAGGAAAGCAGGGCCATCCACGGCCCTTCCCCGCATCCGGCGGAGAGGGGCTTCATGCAGTCCGCAGCGTGCTGAAGCGAGGGCTTGCCATGGCCCGTGGTGCGCGATCGAAGGATGCCGCGCTCAATGCACCAGTGCCGGTGTGGCGAACGGCTTGCGCACGACGTAGTCGATCGATTCGCGGCTGTCCTTGCTGGATTCGTGGTAGCCGCCGCCGTAGAACTTGCGCGCCCAGTCGGCGTAGCGCTCGAGCTTGCTGGGCATGTGGTCGCTGCGCGTGATGATCTCGCAGGCATAGGGAGAGCTGGCAAACGCGTCGAACAAGTTCATGACGACACCTCCTCTCTGGATACGCGCCATGCGGTGATGGTGCGATGCTGGCCGCCAGCTTCCCCGCGGGGGATGCGTCGATGGCCACGCTGGCGTCCGGAACCTTGTGCGTGCCTGACATGCGCCGCTATTGGACGCCGGAGCACGGTGCAGCCGTCGTGAAGCTTGCGCGATACGAAAGTGAAGAACTTGTTTTGCGACGGGATCAGCGAATGGCCATGCGCCGTTGCAGTTCGGCCGCGATCGCGGCGGTTTCGCGCAGCGGCGGCTGGCGTGCGGGCGCCACGTCGTCCAGCCCGTGCAGCAGGCCGCGTTCGCGCAAGGCGGCGTGGAAGCGCGCGAGCTTGTCCGGCAGCGGCGCGGCGACATGGGTGTGCACGGCGCAGCCCACCGCGCACGCCTCGCTGAGCATGTTCACCGAGTCCGGCGTGACCACCAGCCGGTCGGCCCAGCCCAGCACGCCGGGGTAGGGGTTGCGGCCATCGTCGGGGCCGGACCAGACCAGTCCCGGCACGCCGGCCAGCATGTCGCGGAAGATCGCCAGCATCTCAGGTGGCGTGCGCCGCGAGGCCAGCACCAGCAGGCTGCCGCCTTCGCGCGCGTGCCGGGCGAGCAGTTGCGTGGCCAGCATGTGCGCGTAGCCAGCATCCAGCGCCAGCTGCTTGCGCGGTCCGCCCAGCAGCACGCCCACGCGTGGTTGCGGCAGTTCCTCGAAGGCGGGGCAGGCATCGCGACCATCGGCCAGCCAGTCCTCGTCCACCGGGTTCAGCGAGCCCAGCGGCATGAGCACGTTGGGCTCCGCGAGTTGGTCGTGGCGCGGCGCGATCACCGTGTCCCAGTGCGCCGGATCGATGCGCGGATCGAGGATCTGCACGCTGTGGCACTGCCCGCGCGACAGCCGGCGCAGCATGCGCGTGAACAGCGCGGCTGCGCGACCGCAGCCGATCGCCAGTTGCGGCCACGGTGGCGCGAATTGGCTGCGCTGGTCCGCGGGCAGCGCCAAGCGGCCTCCCAGCACGAAGCGCGGCGCCAGCCACGACCACGGTGCACGCGGTTCCAGCAGCAAGTGGCGCACCGGCAACCCCATCCGTTCGGCCAGCGCCAGTGCCTGTCGCTGGTTGCCCGCGGAGGCGTCGGTGATCACCCAGCACTCCGCCCTCACGCCGGGCATGCGGAACGGCACCGGCGGATTGTTTCCTGTGCGTGCACGCTGTGTTGCCCCCGGTTGCGTTTCTGATCTGGCGGCGTGTCGATAGACTGACTGCCGGCACTGTTGTCGCCCAGCCGGCGACTCGGAGAATACCCGTGATTGGCTGTTCTTCCGAGACGTCGCCGCGGGCACTCGGCGGCTTTCCCGTCACCCACCCATTGCGGAGAACTTCCATGCGCGTGTTTCGTTGCTTCCTGATCGCGGGCCTGCTCGGCGCCGCGGCCACCGCCCAGGCCAGCCCGGTCACCTACAAGCTGGATCCGAACCACACCATGGTGCTGTTCAGCTGGAACCACTTCGGCTATTCCAACCCCACCGCCGACCTGGGCATGGGCGAGGGCACGCTGGTGTTCGACCAGCAGGACCCGGCGAAGTCCTCGGTGGACGTGACGCTGCCGCTGAGCAAGCTGGACACCCACGTACCGGCGCTGGACAAGCACCTCAAGGAAGCCGATTTCTTCGACGCCGCCAGGTACCCGGTGGTGACGTTCAAGAGCACCAGCGTCGAAGCGATGGGCGGCAACCAGTACAAGGTGACCGGCAACCTCACCGTGCACGGCGTGACCAAGCCGGTGACGCTGGACGCCACGCTGAACAAGGTCGGCCCGCACCCCATGACGAAGGCGCAGGCGATCGGCTTCGACGCCACCGCCACGCTGAAGCGCTCGGATTTCGGCGTGAGCACCTACGTGCCGATGGTGAGCGACGACATCAAGATCCACATCACCACCGAAGGCGCGGTACCGAAGGCGAAGTAAGCCGCCAAGCGTGCCAATGAAAAGCCCGCACCGTTGCCGGTGCGGGCTTTCGTCGTCGGGATCGGCGGCTCAGTTCGCCTTCACGCCGGCGTCCTTCAGCGCGGCCAGCTTGTCCAGATCGACGCTGGCCACCGCCTGCTTCAGCTGGTCGACGCTGTCGACATTGCCGCTCGCCTTCACCGAGAAGCGCTGGCCCACCAGCACGCCGTACTCGCCGTACTTCGACTCGCTGTCCCACTGTTCGTGGATCAGGTTGCCGTTGGCGCTCCAGGTCTTCTCGTAGCCGTGCTCGGTCTGCTTCTCCTCTTCCGGCGCCATCGCGGTGGCGAGCGACACCAGGCCCTTGGCGCCGCCGGTGTCGGAGACCTCGAGCCGGATGTGCCGGCCGTTGTCGGCCGCGTACTCGGCGTCGGCCTCGGAAACCTGCATGCCCATCGCCGCATTGCGCTGGGCCGACAAGTTGGTGCGCTTGAGGTCGCCCAGGCTGTCGGGCAGGAAGGCCTTGATCTGCTCGGGCGGCAGCGCCTCGACGTTGCCGCCACCGGCCATCGCGCCCATCATCTTGCCCATCGCGGCCGACTGCGCCGCGCTGTCGCCGGACTTCTGCGCCGCGTCCATGTCCTTGCCGGCCTGCTCGGCGCGCTGGCCCATCGCGGCGAGCTTGCCCAGCGCGCTGTTGCTGTCGAGGCTGACGTTGCCGCTGTCGCTGCTGCCCAGGTGCATGCCGCCCATCGCGGCGCCACCCAGCATCGCGGTGCCGACCACGCCGGCGACGATCAGGCCGATGATCCAGCTCAGCACGACCGCGATGATCACGCTCACCGCGGTGTAGCCACCGGCCTTTTCCGGCGGGCACTTCATGGTCGACGGCAGGCCGAGGTACAGCAGGTAGATCGCGTAGATCGCGCCGGCCAGCGCGATCAGCCAGCCGATCCACGGCAGGATCACCGCGATGCCGGCGATCCAGCTGGCGGTCCAGGAGTAGGCCACCACCTTCAGCGCCTGGGTCATGTCCTTCTGTCCGCCGAAACTCGGCGCCAGCGCGTTGACGATCAGCGCCATCACGTAGACCAGCACCAGCGACAGCACGTAGCCCAGCACGAGGCTCGTGATGCCGCCGCCGAACGAACTGCGCACGGTCATGCCGAACGCGCTGTAGCCGATCAGGCTGCTCTTGATGAAGTGGGCGATCGCCGGCAACGCGGCGACGATGACGATGTAGCCGGTGTACAGGCCGCCGACCGAGGCCGGTTCGGTGGCGACGACGGGCCACTCGGTCTTCGGTGTGGTGAGGATGGCCTTGATCCGCGCGATGACCTTTGCGAAGTCCATGATCGTTCCCCCGCGTGCGTGTGGTCGGCCGTTGCCGGACACGGGCCGGCTGGCCGTGAGTCCTGCGGCGCCGGAGATGCTGCGCCGCTCCGTTTGCTTCCCCTGGCCCCCACTGCGTACCACGGCGGCAGGATAGCTCAGCCTGCTACCATTGGCGGCCTCGCATCCCGTCCGGAGCCCTCCCCATGTCTGCCTCTGCCGCAGCCGTCGCGCCGATCCCGGCGAATGCCGAAAATCGTTACGAAGTGACGCGCGCCGACCTGCCGCTGTCCTGCCCGATGCCCGGAATGGGCTTGTGGAACTCGCACCCGAAGGTGTATCTGCCGATCGTCGATGATGGCGGCGAGTCGGTTTGTCCTTATTGCGGAGCACGTTACGTCTTGAGCGACTGACTCGGTCCGTCGTTCAGGATGGGCGCGGCATTGTTCTTGCTTGGATTTCAGGATGAAACTCGTGCACCAGGATGCAGGCCCGCAGGCGGGAACCATGTCCGGCAGTGTCGACTCCACACCGCGACTGACCGTAGTCCAGCTGATCCCCGCGCTGCAGTCCGGCGGCGCGGAGCGGTCCGCGCTGGAGATCGCCCGTGCGTTGGTACAGGCCGGCCACCGTTCGGTGGTGATCTCCGCCGGCGGCCGGCTGGTGGAACAGCTGGTGGCCGAGGGCAGTGAGCACGTCACGCTGGACATCGGCCGCAAGTCGCTGGGCGCGTTGCTGAAGGCCGGCGCGCTGCGCCGGCAGCTGCGTGAGCTGAATCCCGACATCGTGCATGCGCGCTCGCGCCTGCCGGCGTGGCTGGGCTGGTGGGCGCTGAAGGGGCTCAAGACGCGCCCGCATTTCGTCACCACGGTGCACGGGCTCAACACGCCCGGCCGCTACAGCGCGATCCTGCTGCGCGGCGAGCGGGTGATCGTGGTTTCGCAAACCCTGCGCGACTTCGTGCTCGGCCACTACCGCTGGCTGGAGCCTGGGCGGGTGCGGGTGATCCCGCGCGGCATCGACCCCGAGGCGTTCCCCTACGGCCATCGCCCGGACGAGGCGTGGAAGCGGGCGTTCTTCGCCGAATACCCCGCGCTGGCCGGTGCGCCGCTGCTGACCTTGCCGGGCCGCGGCACCCGGCTCAAGGGGCATCACGACGCGATCGAACTGCTCGCCGACCTGAAGCGCCGTGGCATCGACACGCGGCTGTTGCTGCTCGGAGTGATCGAAGCCGGCCGCGAGGCCTACGTGGACGAGCTGCGCGCGCTGATCCGCGAGCGTGGCGTGGAGGCGCAGGTGGTGCTGGCGCCGCCGCGCCACGACGTGCGCGACGTCTACGCGATCTCCAGCCTGATCCTGCAGTTGTCGAACAAGCCCGAATCCTTCGGCCGCACCGTGATCGAGGCACTGTCGCTGTGCCGGCCGGTGCTGGGGTACGCACACGGCGGCGTGGGCGAGCTGCTGGCCGAGCTGTATCCTGCCGGCCGCGTGCCGCCGGGCGATCGCGAGCGGCTGGTGGAACGCGCCGCCGAACTGCTGCGCGTGGCGCCGCCGATCCCGATGCTGCAGTCCTACCGGCTGGCCGACATGCAGCAGGCCACGCTGGCGCTGTACGGGGAAGTGGTCGCGGGCTGAGCGCGGGCTTCCCGCCCTCTACAATGCGGGATCGTCGTCGCCACGGTTCCGCATGACTTCCGCGATCGATTCACTCAAGACCGTCCTGCGTTCGCCGCTGTTGCCGTTCTGGCTGGTGATCCTGTTGCTGCCGTTCGGGCGCAGCAGCGAGTTCGGCACCTTTCTCTGCCTGGTCGGGACGATCCTGTTCGTCGTGCGCGGACCGCGGGACTGGCGCGAGCAACCCGGCGTGCGATTGCTGCTGTGGCTGCTGGCGGCCTACATCGGCGCGGCGCTGATCTCGGCCTTCGACTCGGTGGCGCCGGGCAAGAGCTGGAGCTCGGTGGCCGCGCTGCTGCGCTACCTGCCGCTGGGTCTGTATGCCTGTCTCGCGATTCGCGGCGAGCGCCGCCTGCAAGCCTTGTATGTGGCAGTGGCCTGCGTGCTGGCGTGGTGGGTGCTGGACGCGTGGACCCAGGCGTTCACCGGCTGGAGCCTGGGCGGACATGCCGAGGCCCAGCGCCTCTCCGGTATCTTCGGCGCGAAAAACCTCAAGCTCGGCCCGACGCTGGCGGTGCTGTCGCCGTTCGCCCTTTGGACGGCGCGACGGCGCTGGGGCGTCGCCGGACTGGTCGCCGCCTTCCTGCTGCTGCTGGGGCCGGTGCTGCTGGCCGGATCGCGCGCGGCGTGGCTGTGCTACGGACTGGTGGCATTGGCCTTCGCCTGGCGCGAGGCGCGCTCGTGGCGCCGCTTCGCGCTGTACTGCGCGCTGGGCGTGGTGGTGCTGGCGCTGGCCGGCGGCATCGCGTGGCGCGCCTCCAGCCGCTTCGAGGCGCGCGTGCAGCGCACGCTGGATGTGCTGCACGGCACCGACAGCGGCCTCAACGCCGCGCTGACCGGGCGGCTGGACATCTGGCACGACAGCCTGAAGATGATCGCCGCGCACCCGTGGAACGGCGTGGGCGTGCGCGCGTTCCGCTACGCCTACCCGCAGTTCGCGCCGGCGAACGACCACTTCGTGGTGGCCGAGTCCTGTGGCGAGGGCGAAGGCGCCTGCCATGCCCACCAGATCGTGCTGGAGATCCTCACCGAGACCGGCGGCATCGGCCTCGTACTGTGGCTGGCGGCGGTGGTGCTGGCATGGCGCACGTGGCAGCGGGTGGGCGCAGTGGCGCGCGAACGCGCATTTCCGGTCACGCTGGCGCTGGGCGTGATGCTGTTTCCGCTGAATACCCATCTGGCCTTCTATTCGGCGTGGTGGGGCCTGCTGTTCGCGTGGCTGCTGGGCTTGTGGTGTAGCAGTCTGTTCGTGCCGACATCCCTGCCGGACTCCTCAAAGAAGCCCTTCCTCCGGGAGGCGCCCGATGAGGCGTGAGCGGCTGTCGGTGGTGGTGATCACCTTGAACAACGCGGCCACGCTGGACGCCTGCCTGTCCGGCGTGGATTGGGCCGACGAGATCGTGGTGCTGGACTCGGGCTCGACCGACGACACGCTGGCGATCGCGCGGCGCCACGGCGCGCGCGTGGCCATGCACCCGTTCGACGAGTTCGGCCCGCAGAAGCAGCGCGCGATCGACATGGCCAGCCACGACTGGATCCTCAACCTCGATGCCGACGAGGTGCTCTCGCCGGCCAGCCGTGCGGTGATCGAACGCGCGCTGGTCAATCCGCGCTGCGCGGGCTTCCGCCTGCCGCGTCGCGAACGCATGTTCTGGACCGTGCAGCACCCGTGGAGCTGGCGCAACGCGCACCTGCGCCTGTACGACCGCCGCCGCGGCCGCATGAACGAGGTGGAAGTGCACTCGGCGATGGAGGTGGACGGCCCGGTCAAGACGCTGTGGCGCGCCGACTTCATCAACGACAGCGATCCCGACATCGCCAGCCGCATCGAGCGCATCAACCGCTACTCAAGTGCGCTGGTCGCGCACAAGCTGCGTCGCCGCCAGCGTTTCACCGGGCTCCGCATGGTGCTCTACCCGCCGGTGTTCTTCCTGCGCCAGTACCTGTTCAAGCGCTATTTCCTGAGCGGCTGGGCGGGTTTCATCGCCAGCGTAGTGGGTGCGAACTACGTGTTCCTGAAGTACGCCAAGCTGCACGAAGCGCGGCGGCAGGCGAAACCCGGATCGCGCGTCGGCAACGATCCGGAATAAGAGTCGGCCGCCGCCGATCCAGCCGTTGCAGGCGCACGATGTCGTTGCCTGGTGATTCATGCATGGTTTATGTATGGATTTACGCCATGCAGCAACATGCAATTTGGCTGTGCATTGCAGCATCGTCAAAAATGGTGACAGTCGGACGATTGCATGAAATGCCGTCGGCGTATTTGGCTGCGGATCGATTATCGCATCAAGCTGCACCATGCCATCTGTCGCATGTTTTCGCGATCAGAATGCATATTCATGCCGTTGTTTATGCTGGATTTATTCAATGGCAATAATCCGCAGATCACAGTTGTTTTCGGCGCCATTTGTATTTTGGGTGGATGCGTGACAGCTTCCGCTGATCCCCGGCGGCGATCTTCAAGGCCGGGGAATGAATCCGAAGCGGGACAAAGACGGACAAGCGGATCGGGCCGTTTGTCGGGGCGAATGATTTCGTTATCCGGGCGCGGGGCGAGGCGAAGCGGATTATGACAATGCATGGCGGCCGCCTCGGCGGTTGCCCGGAGGCGTTTTGCTCCTTCGGCTACGCCGTGCAGGGTCGATGGGCAATGGCGACATGCGCGAAAACTCTCGTTCGTGCCGCCGGGCCGGCGGGAAGCCGGGTTGCTGCAGGAAAGGGAAGTCCGCAATGACAGGGGGAATCAACAGGGGGTTCAGGTCGTCACCCCATCCAAGGAGAGATTCCCATGAAGCAAAAGCACCTTGTACTCAGTGTGGCCATCACTGCGGCGCTGGCCAGTCTGCCCGTTGCGGCGCAGACCACGGCGGCGGCAGATGCATCCGTGAATGCGGCGGTGGCCGGGCTCGCTCCGGTCGAAGCGGCGCGGGTAACGCATGTCGTTGACGATCGTGTCCTGGTGACGATTCCGCGCAGCCAGGTGCCCTTGCTCGTGCATGCGCAGCCCACGGGGGCGGTGGCCGACTCGATGCGCATGGAGCACATGCAACTGATCCTGAAGCGCAGCACGCAACGGGAAGCGGCGCTCGCCAGCCTGATCCGGGCTCAGCAGGATCCGGCATCGCCGAAATACCACCGCTGGCTCACGCCGCAGCAGTTCGGCAGGTATTTCGGCGTGGCGCCGGCCGACGTCAACGCGGTGACAACCTGGCTGGTCGCGCACGGTTTCAAAGTCAACGGGATCTACCCGAGTCGGACGGACATCGACTTCAGTGGCACCGCGGCCCAGGTGCGTGCGGCCTTCCACACGCAGGAAGCGCATTACCTGGTCAACGGCGAGCAGCATGTGGCCAATGCGTCCGACATCCGCATTCCCGCCGCACTCCAGGATGTGGTGGCCGGCATGGCCGGCTTGAACGATTTCCGTCCGCAGCCCCAGCATGTGCCGCCCCGGAAGCTGACCTGGGATGCCGCCACGGAGAGCTTCAAGCTGCGCGCCGGCTCGGCCCAGCCGACCGGGACCGGGGCCAGCCCGCAGACTTTCCCGTTCAACCCGAGCCAGCGCGGCTTGTCGCCATACGACATGGCGAAGATGTACAACGTCGCGCCGCTGCTGAAGCAGGGCATCACCGGCAAGGGCGTCACGATCGCGGTGATCGAGGATGCCGAGATGAATCCGGCGGACTGGCAGCAGTTCAACAGCGCCTTCGGCCTGACCGGCTACGGCGGCAGCTTCGCCATCGTCAACCCGCCGCCGGCAGGCATCGCCACGGACAACTGCTACGCGCTTCCCTACGCGACCTGGGGCGAGAGCATCGAGACCGTGCTGGATGCGGAGTGGAGCACCGCGATGGCGCCCGGTGCAAACGTGGAAGTCGCGAGTTGCGCCGATTTCGATCCGAGCAACTTCAATCCCGCCACCAGCAATTTCTTCGGCGGCGTGTACATCGCGGGCATGAACCTGATCAACGGCAGCAGTCGGCCGGACATCATCAGCGCCAGTTACGGTTATGACGAACTGCAGGTCGACATCGCCAGCAAGCTGGCCGACGACGGCATGTGGCAGCAGGCGGCGGGGGAGGGCATCTCGGTGTTCGTCTCCAGCGGCGACTCCGGCACCAACGCGGGTTTCAACGGCGCCCAGTTCATCACGCTGCCGATCAGCCCCAACTCGTTCGCCAGCTCGCCGTATGTCACCGCCGTGGGCGGCACGGACACTGCCGATGTCCTCGACGGCACCACCAGCACGTACTTCAGCGCGAAACCGAACAAGGTGTTCGGTTCGGCGCTGTCCTACGTGCCGGAGATTCCGTGGAACGACTCCTGCGGCAATGGCGCGGCGGCCAAGGATCTGGGCTTCGCGGACGGCGTGGCCATGTGCCTGTACGAGTTCAAGTTGCTCAGCACGGGTGCGCCGTTCACCGCCGAAGGTTCCAGCGGCGGTCCGTCCGCGCTGGACGGCAAGCCGGCGTGGGAGACCCTGGTGTTCGGCACGCCTGGCGACCAGTCGCGCGATCTGCCGGATGTGGCCTTGTTCGGTGGCAGCTTCAACGGCTACACGTGGGCGCTGCTGTGCACGGAGTTCGACAACTGCGCACCGGGGCTGCCGAACGGCGTGGAAGGCGTCGCCGGCACATCGCTGTCCTCGCCGATGTTCGCCGGCATCCAGGCTTTGGTGAATCAGGCCATGGGCGGCCAGCGTCAGGGCGTGGCGGCGGCGACGCTGTATCCGCTGGCAGCCAAGGAATACGGCGCGCCCGGGGGCAAGGTGCCGAAGAGTCTGGCCGCCTGCAATGCCGACCACGGCACCAAGGGCACCGGCGCCTGCGTGTTCCACAACGTCACCCGCGGCGGCATCTCCACCAACTGCGGCAGCGGTGGTGCCGGCGGGTTCCCCGTCATCAACAACTGCTACGTGTACCAGTCGGCCTGGGGCTTCGGCCTGACCTCGACGACCAACGGCAGCTACACCGAGGCGTATCCGGCCCAGCCGGGCTGGAGCTTCGCCGCGGGCCTGGGTTCGGTCAACGCGGCCAATCTGGTCAAGGCCTGGAAGGCTTACGCCGTGACGAAGTAACGCCACTGCCGAATGCGGCATGTCCCCTCCCCGGCAGCGTGGCGCTGCCGGGGGTTTTCATGCGGCACCAAGCTGGCGCACGAACTCGGCGGCGATCACCGGCGTGCTGAAGTGCCGCTCGACGAAGTCGCGCGCGGCGGCGGCCATCGGCTGGCGGGTGGCGTCGTCGCACAGCGCGAGGATGGCTTCGCTCCAGGCGTCGACATCGCCCGGAGGCAGCAGCAGGCCGGTAACGCCAGGCTGCAGGGTTTCGGGAATGCCGCCGACGTCGCTGACCAGCACCGGCACGTTGCAGGCCTGCGCCTCCACCGAGACGCGGCCGAACGTCTCCGGCTCCAGCGATGGCAGCGCCAGCATCGACAGCACGTTGTAGTACGCATGCGCATCGTCGACCCAGCCGAGCACCTGGTGGCGATGTGCCAGCGGGAGCGCCGCAATCCGTTCCTGCAGCCTTTGTGCATCGGTGCCGTCGCCCAGCCAGATGCACTGCAGGCGCGGTTCGCGCGTCATGGCCATGTTGACGGCTTCGAGCAGGGTGAACATGCCTTTCCATGCAAGCATGCGCCCGGTATAGCCGAGCACGATCGCGTTCTCGTCCAGCCCGAGTACATGCAATAGCGCCGAGCGCTGCGTTGCGTCCGGGCGGTATGCGTCGGTATCCACCGGGTTGTACAGCACCTGCACGCGAGGCGCGGGCATGCCGTGTCCGATGTAGTCGCGGCGGGCATATTCGGAGACTGCGAAGAAGCGCTGCGCGAGACGCGGCACCAGTCGCGCGGAATACCCCTTCATGGGCTTGATGCGGTGGCGGAACAGCGCGACCGGTATGCGCAGCAGGCGGCCGAGCAGGATCAGCGGCCAGTATTCCTTGCCGAAGTCGCCCACCAGCCAGTCTGGCTGGAGTCGCCGCGCCGCCGTAGTCACCACGCGATAGCCGCGCAGGTCGAACACATTGCGGAAGCGGCCCGGGTGCAGGCGCACCGCGGAGCCCGCCAGCGCAAGCGCCACCGGGGCGCCCGGGTACACCACGGCCTCGACCTCGTGTCCGGCGGCGGCCAGCGCCTTGGCCAGCGTGACGAAGTGGACCTCGGCGCCGCCGCGCTCGCGGGTCGTGCCGATGAGCAGGAATTTCATCCGCGACTATCCTCGTAGCCGGTGAGCGCGCGCCAGGCGAATTGCGGCAGGATGTGGCTGCGCGCCACCGCCACGCGCGGCAGTCGCCACGGATCCATGCCCGGTTGCGCGCGGCCGCGGCGGATCGTGGTGGCGGCCGCATAGCCGGCTTCGCGCGTGGCCGCGACCACACGCTCGTCGTGGTCGCCGTAGGGGTAGCAGAACTGGGTCACCGGTGCGCCGAGCAGATCTTCCAGCTCGGCCTTGTTGCCGGCGATCTCGTCGCGCAGCTGCGCGTCACTGCACTGGGTCAGGCGCGGATGCGTGCGGGTGTGCGCGCCCACCTCCATGCCGGCCTGGTGCCAGGCACGTAGTTGCGCGGCGTCCATCATCGGCTTGCGCACGCCGAGCTTGGCGTCGTCCCAGTCGTTGTAGCGGCCCAGTGCGCCGCTGACCGCGTAGCAAGTGGCGCTGAAGCCGTGGCGCTGCAGCACCGGCAGCGCGTTTTCCAGGTTGTCCGCGTAGCCATCGTCCAGCGTGATCGCCACGACGCGGCCCTGCCGTTCGCCGCGCAGGTAGGGCATCGCGGCGCTCATCGACAGGCCCGTGTAACCGATCCGCCGCAGCAGCGCCATCTGCCGCGCGAACGAGCGCGGATGCACGTACAGGCTGCGCCAGCGCTGCAGCTCGCGCGGCGCCGGCGCGATGTTGTGGTACATCAGGATGGGGATGGGCATGACGGCGATGCTCAATAGATGCGCGGAGCGCCGGGCGGCCGGGTCTTGAAGCGCTTGTGCACCCACAGGTACTGCTCGGGCGCTTCGCGCACCATCTGCTCGATGCAGGCGTTGATGCGCGCGGTGTCGTCCGATGCGCTGGGCCCGGGGAAATGCTCCAGCGGCGCGCCCAGGCGCAGCGCATAGCCCTGGCTGTCGGGCAGACGGCGATGGAAGAACGGGACCACCGCGGCGCCGGACAGCCGCGCGAGGTGGTGCGTGGCGGTGATCGTGGCGGCAGGCACGCCGAAGAACGGCACGAAGGCGTTGTCCTTGCTGCGCATGTCCTGGTCGGGCGCGTACCACAGCGTGCCGCCGCCTTTCAGGTATTTCACCGTGCCGCGGATGTCGTCCTTGTCGAACATCGCGTCGGCGTAGCCGAGGCGCGCGCGCAGCACCACCCACTCGAACACCGCGGAATCCATCTTGCGGTACATGCCGGCGATGCGGATGCGTCGCGAGACCAGCCGCGCGCACAGTTCCAGGTGCGAGAAGTGCCCGCCCACCAGCAGCACGCCGCGGCCCTGCGCGCGGGCGGCTTCGAGATGTTCGAGGCCTTCGATGCGTACCGGCACGCGCGCGATCGCGCGCTCCGAACCCAGCCAACCCAGCGCGAACTCCATCAGCATCAGGCCGAGGTCCCGCAGGTGGGCATCGACCAGCGTGGCCTGCGCCTTCGCATCAAGCTCGGGGAAGCACAGCGCGATGTTGGTTTCCGCCACCGTCCGCCGCGCGGACGGCACGCGCTGGATCAACCAGCCCAGCGCACCGCCCAGCACCATCAGCGCACGATACGGCAGCTGCGCCACTGCCCGGATCACGCCCACGCCCAGCCAGGCCGGCCAGTGGCGCGGCGCGAGCAGGGCGCGCTGGAAATCGGGACGTGGGGTGCCGGGCATCCGCGGCATTGTAATGGACGTCCCTGCTTGCCCCGTATACTCGTGCGCTGTTTCCGGAGGCCGCCATTGCGTTATCTCTACACCCTCGCGATGTATCTGGTGACGCCGTTGATCGTGCTGCGGCTGGCGCTGCGCGGTTTCCGCTCGCGGCCGTACTACTGGCGCTGGGCCGAGCGCTTCGGCTTCTTCAAGGCGCCGCCGGAGCTGCGTGGCAGCCTGTGGGTACATGCGGTGTCGGTGGGCGAGGTGAACGCGGCCGAGCCGTTGATCAAGGCGCTCCAGCGCGACTACCCCGATGCGCCGCTGGTGGTGACCACGGTGACGCCCACCGGCACCGCGCGCGTGCAGCAGCTGTTCGGCGACGGCGTGTTCCACGTCTACCTGCCCTACGACCTGCCTTATGCGGTGAACCGTTTCCTCCGGGGCGTGCGCCCGCGGCTGGCGCTGATCGTGGAAACCGAGATCTGGCCGAACCTGTACTTCGCCTGCCGGCGCCGCGGTGTCCCGCTGATGATCGTCAACGCGCGCCTGTCCGAGCGCTCGCTGCGCGGTTACCGGCCGCGGCCCCTGCGCGGCATGGTGCGCGCGGCGCTGGGCTGCGTGGATCGGGTGGTCGCGCAATCCCGCGCGGACGCCGCGCGCTACCGCCTGATCGGTGCGCCAGCGGAGCGCATCGTGGTCGGCGGCAACCTGAAGTACGACATGCCGGTGCCGCTGGAGGCGCAGGCCACAGGCGCGCGCCTGCGCGAGCACTGGGGCGCGCGGCGACCGGTGTGGATCGCCGCCAGCACCCACGAGGGCGAAGAGCAGTCCGTGCTGGAGGCACACCTCGCGGTGCTGAAGCGCCTGCCCGACGCGCTGCTGCTGATCGCGCCGCGCCACCCCGAGCGTTTCCGTCCGGTGGAACACGCCGTGCGCAGCCTCGGATTCGCCGCCGGCAGCTACGGCGCCGACGGCATGCCGGCGCCGTCGAACCAGGTCTTCGTGATCGATGCGATGGGCCAACTGATGCCGTTCTATGCGGCCGCGGGGCTGGCCTTCGTGGGCGGCAGCCTGGTGCCGATCGGCGGCCACAACGTGCTGGAACCGGCCGCGCTGGGCACGCCGGTGCTGGTGGGGCCGCACACCTTCAACTTCGAAGAGATCACCGCCAGCCTGATCGAGGATGGCGGCGCGCTGCGCGTGCCGGACAGCAGTGCGCTGGGCGAGGCGGTGTTACGCCTGCTGCGCGACGACGCGCAACGGCGCGCGATGGGCCACGCCGCGCAGCAGGTGTTCGAGCGCGAGCGCGGCGCGGTGGGGCGGTTGATGCGGCTGATCGGCGCGCAACTGCGGGAATGACGGCGCCGAAACGACGATGGCCGGGCATTCGCCCGGCCATCGATCCGGCGTGCGCTGGATGACTTACTGCAGCAGGGCGTTGATGGCCTGCATGTCGCCGAGGCTGGCGGTGCCGGCGCTCTGCTTCAGCAGCAGGCGGTTCAGCACCAGCTGGTGGCGCGACTGCGAATAGGTGCTTTCCGCCTGGGTCAGGGTCTGGATGGCCAGCAGCACGTTGACCATGGTCTGCGTGCCTACCTCGAAGCCTGCGCGAGTGGCGTCCAGCGCCTTCTGCGCCGACTCCACCGCGGCCTTGCCCGACTGCACCTGGCTGACGCCGGCCAGCACCGAGCGGTAGTAGTTGAGCGTGCTTGCCTTCACCTGGCGGCGCTCGATCTCCTCCGAGTCCTGCGCGGCATCGCGGTTGTAGATCGACTGGCGCACGCGCGACTGGGTGAGGCCGCCGGAGAAGATCGGCACGTTGAGGGTGAGTCCGATCGTGGTCGAAGACGGCGTGTTGGAATGGATCGCCGCGTTCTCGTACCAGCTCGCGCTCTTGCCATAGCTGACGTTCGCGGTGATCGTCGGCAGGTGGCCGGCGCGCGCCGCGGTGATGTTGTGCTCGGCGGCCGCCACGTTCTGCTTCTGCGCCAGCAGGTTCGGGTTGTTGATCAGCGCCTGCTTCACCCAGGCATCCGGGTCGGCCGGGTCGGGCGAGTTCATCGGCAGCTCGTCGCGCAGCTTCTTCAGGTTGCCGGTGGGCTTGCCGGTGATCTGGCTCAGCGCCTCGCGGTCGTTGTCCAGGGTGTTCTGCGCAGCGATCGTCGTCGCCTTGGCCGCTTCGTAGAAGCTCTTGGCCTGGTACACGTCGGTGATCGCCGACAGGCCGACCTTGAAGCGCTGGTCCGCCTGCTCGAACTGCTGTTTGAAGGCATCTTCGTTGGCTTTGGCGTTGGCCAGCAGGTCCTCGTCGGTGAGCACGGTGAAGTAGGCGCCGGTGACGCGCACGAACAGGTTCTGCAGCGCGGCCTGGTACAGCTCGTCCTGCGCGTCCGCCGAGGCATGTGCGGCCTTGAGGTTGGCGTACTTGCTGAAGTCGAACACGGTCTGGCTGAGGTTGAGGTTTAGGCTGCGCGTGCGGCTGTGGCCGAACGAGCTGGTGCTGATGAACTGGCCGGGATTGTTCGGATCCTGGATGCGGCCGCCGCTGCCGCCGGTGGTCTGGCTCAGCGAGAGGCTGCCATCGATCTGCGGCAGCAGCAGCGCGCGCGCCTGGGGCACACCCTCGCCGACGGAGAGGCGGTTGGCGTCGGCCTGGGCCAGCACCGGGTCGTTGGCGCGCGCCTCGCGGTAGGCGTCGAGCAGATCTTCGCCATGACTGGGCAGCGAGACGGCGGCCAAGGCCAATGCCAGGGTGAGCAGCTTCAAACGCATGGGTTGCCTCGTGGGGAAGTCGATGTCGGTCGGTGGGGCGTTCAGAACACGAAACGCGACGACGGCGCGGCGTGGGCGAGATATGGCAGGTCGGTCTCGAACAGGCTTTGCTCGCGCTGGCGGCCTTCGCCCTCGTGGACGATCAGCACGGCCTGCTGTGCGGGCGACTCGCCGCGGATCACCAGCAGGCGGCCGCCCGGCTTGAGCCAGCCGAACCAGCGCGCGGGCGTCTCGGCCACGGCGCCCGTAGCGACCACGGCGTCGAACTGGCCGTCCGGCTGCCAGTCGCGCACGGCTTCGCCGGTGTGCAACCGCGCGTTCGTCGCGCCGGCGGCCTGCAGACGCTGGCTGGCGGCCGTGGTGAAGTCGGCATGGATGTCGACGCTGACCACTTCGGCCGCGAGCCCGGCGAGGCAGGCAGTGAGGAAGCCCGAGCCGGTGCCGATCTCCAGCACACGTTCGCCGGGCTGGAGATCCAGCGCCTGCAGCACGCGGCCTTCCAGCACCGGTTTCATCATCACCTCGCCGTGGCCCAGCGGCAGGCACAGGTCGGCGAAGGCGAGCTGGCGGTGTTCGGGCGCCACGAAATCCTCGCGCCGCACGCGGCCGAGCATGTCCAGCACGCGGCCGTCCAGGACCTCCCAGGGACGCACCTGGTTCTCCACCATGTTCGTCCGCGCCTGCTCGAAGTTCATCGCCATGTCTGCCGGGTTCCGTGAGTATCGAAAAAAGACCTGAAAGGATAAGGGCTTGGCCTCGCCTCGACAATGACTAGACTGCGACGCGCGCCCTGTGTCACGAAGTGCCGGAAGTCACCGCGATGCGCTGACTTAAGTCATGCCCCGGACCGTGTCCGCGGACACTCTGCCGCCTGCCGACTGGAAATAATTGAACCAATGCGTATAATAAAGTCCATGTACCGTTTTGGGAAGGCTTGGACATGAGCAGCATCTCGCCGGTCAGGTCGCAGGGACCGGGGCGACCGAAAGACCTTGAGAAACGCGCGGCGATCCTCGCCGCGGCCAAGGCGCTGTTCATCCGCAACGCCTTCGCCGGCACCAGCATGGACGCGATCGCCGCCGAGGCCGGGGTCTCCAAGCTCACCGTCTACAGCCACTTCGGCGACAAGGACAACCTGTTCCGCGAGGTGATCCGCGCGCGCATCGAGGACTTGCTGCCGGAAAACACCTACGACTACGACCCGCAAGCCCCCATCGAGCAGACCCTGCTGCGCGTGGCGCTGATCCACGCCCGGCTCGACTGCGATGCCGAAACCGTGGGCACCTTCCGCGCCATACTCGGCGACTGCCGCCAGGGCAACCCGCGCTTCGGCCGGTTGCTCTGGGAGGAAGGCACCCTGCGCACGCATGGCCTGATGGAACGCCTGCTGCAGCAGGCGGTTGACGCCGGCCAGCTCGCGATCGACGACGTGCCGCGCGCCTGCGTGCAGTTCTTCGCGCTGATCAAGGGCGATCTGTTCATGCGCCGCATGTTCGGCTGCGTGGACTGCAGCGAGAGCTACGCCGCCGAGATCGAGGCCACCGCCCGCGCCGGCGTGGCCACCTTTCTGCGCGCCTGGGCGCCGCGCTGAACTGCGCCGCACTCGCGGTCGATCCCCGCTTCGTGCTTGAATAGCCGTTCCAGAAGCGGGGGTGCCGGCGCAACGGTCGGCTGAGAGAGTCCCTTCGAACCTGATCCGGTTAGCACCGGTGTAGGGAGCTTCGCCGCACGACGTTCCGCCTGTCGTGCTCCGGCGCCAACGCTTCGCGCGCGAACTCCATCGCGCAGAGACCGCACACATGTGCGGATTTCCCATGCAAGCCGCCGGAACCCAAGCCGATGAATGCCCAGCTCTCCGACCTCGCGCGCGCCGCGCAAGAACTCTCCGAAGCCGTCACCCGGCCGATTCCAGGTTCGCGCAAGATCCACGTGGCGGGCAGTCGCGCCGACCTGCGCGTGCCGCTGCGCGAGATCGCCCAGGCCGACACGCCGGCGATGTTCGGCGTGGAGCAAAATCCCGCGATCACCGTCTACGACACCTCGGGTCCCTACACCGATCCGGACTACCGCGTGGACCTCGCCGCGGGCCTGCCCGCGCTGCGCGCGGCCTGGATCGCCGGGCGCAGCGACACCGAGCAGCTCGCCGGGCGCAGCTCCGAATTCGGCCGCCACCACGCGAGCGCGCCGGAACTGGCCGCGATCCGCTTCCCGCAGCTGCCCGTGCCGCGCCGCGCGAAGGCGGGCGCCAACGTCACCCAGATGCACTATGCGCGCCGCGGCATCGTGACGCCGGAGATGGAATACATCGCGATCCGCGAAAACCAGAAGATCGAGGCGCTGGGCGACAGCGCGCTGCGCACGCAGCATCCGGGGCAGTCGTTCGGTGCGGCAATCCCGCGCATCATCACGCCGGGGTTCGTGCGCGACGAAGTGGCGCGCGGCCGCGCCATCATCCCCGCCAACATCAACCACCCGGAAAGCGAGCCGATGATCATCGGCCGCAACTTCCTCACCAAGATCAACGCGAACATCGGCAATTCCGCAGTGACGTCGTCGATCGCGGAAGAAGTCGAGAAGATGGTGTGGTCGATCCGCTGGGGCGGCGACACCGTGATGGATCTCTCCACCGGCAAACACATCCACGAGACGCGCGAGTGGATCCTGCGCAACTCGCCGGTGCCGATCGGCACGGTGCCGATCTACCAGGCGCTGGAGAAGGTCGGCGGCGTGGCCGAGGACCTCACCTGGGAGCTGTTCCGCGACACGCTGATCGAGCAGGCCGAGCAGGGCGTGGACTACTTCACCATCCATGCCGGCGTGCTGCTGCGCTTCGTGCCGCTGACCGCGAAGCGCGTCACCGGCATCGTCTCGCGCGGCGGCTCGATCCTGGCGAAGTGGTGCCTTGCACACCACCGGGAGAACTTCCTCTACACGCACTTCGAGGACATCTGCGAGATCATGAAGGCGTATGACGTGTCCTTCAGCCTCGGCGACGGCCTGCGTCCCGGCTGCATCGCCGATGCGAACGACGCGGCGCAGTTCGGCGAGCTGGACACGCTGGGCGAGCTGACCCAGATCGCGTGGAAGCACGACGTGCAGACCATGATCGAAGGCCCCGGCCACGTGCCGATGCAGCTCATCAAGGAGAACATGGACCGCCAGCTGGAGAAGTGCGGCGAGGCGCCGTTCTACACGCTGGGGCCGCTCACCACCGACATCGCGCCGGGCTACGACCACATCACCTCCGCGATCGGCGCGGCGATGATCGGCTGGTTCGGCACCGCCATGCTCTGCTACGTCACGCCGAAGGAGCATCTGGGCCTGCCGAACAAGCAGGACGTGCGCGACGGCATCATCGCCTACAAGATCGCCGCGCACGCGGCGGATCTGGCCAAGGGCCACCCCGGCGCGCAGGTGCGCGACAACGCGTTGTCGAAGGCGCGTTTCGAGTTCCGCTGGGACGACCAGTTCAACTTGGGCCTCGATCCGGAGAAGGCGAAGGAATTCCACGACGAGACCCTGCCCAAGGACGCGCACAAGAGCGCGCACTTCTGCTCGATGTGCGGCCCGAAGTTCTGCTCGATGAAGATCACCCAGGACGTGCGCGACTACGCCGCCGAGCACGGCACCGGCGAAGCCGAGGCGCTGGCCGAAGGCATGGCCGAGAAGGCCGCCGAGTTCCGCGCGCAGGGCGCCGAGGTGTACCGCAAGGCCTGATCGCAGGGGCGGGCTGGATCGAGAAAGCCGGGTGGAATCCTTCACCCGGCTTTTTCGTGTACGCACCTAGGCTGGACGGACTTGCCTGCACCGCACCGCCCTGCCAGGAGTCCGTCATGTCCAAAGCCAAGCCCTTCGTCAGCGACATCGAAGCCATCCGCAAGCGCGCACGCCAGGACATCGACAAGGGTGCGATGACCGCCGGCTACAAGGCCGATCGCGCCACCGTGGTGAAGCTGCTCAATCACGCGCTGGCCACCGAGATCGTCTGCGTGCTGCGCTACAAGTACCACTACTACATGGCTTCGGGCATCCACTCGCAGGCGATCAAGGCGGAGTTCCTGCAGCACGCGAACGAGGAGCAGGGCCATGCGGACCTGATCGCCGAGCGCATCACCCAGCTCGACGGCAAGCCCAACCTGTCGCCCGAAGGCCTGCTCGCGCGCAGCCACTCCGACTACGTGGAAGGCGAGGACATCGTGGACATGATCAAGGAAGACTTGGTCGCCGAGCGCATCGCCATCGACAGCTACCGCGAGATGATCGACTACGTGGGCAGCGCCGATCCCACCACGCGTCGCGTGCTGGAAAGCATCCTGGCGATGGAGGAGGAGCACGCCGAGGACATGAACACCTTGCTGGAACAGCTGGGCAAGAGGGGCGAGCCGGCCAAGCCGGCGCCCGCGCATGGCAAGAAGAAGTGAGAAGTGAGAAGTGAGAAGTGAGAAGTGAGAAGTGAGAAGTGAGAAGTGAGAAGTGAGAAGTGAGAGAGAGTCGGCGCATGCCTTTTCTCGCTCCTCGCTCCTCTCAACTCACTTCGCTTCCATCATTTCACGGCCGCGCATGGAGGCTGCAAAGGTCGCGGTGAATCGAGCGACCCTGCCGTCTCACCAGCCGGCCAGCACCAGCTTGCCGATGCTGGCGCCCGATTCCAGCCGGCGATGCGCCTCGCGCAGGTTCGCCGCATTGATCGGATTCAGCGCCTCGCGCTGGATGCCCTTCAGCTCGCCCGCATCGATCAGTTGCGCCACGCGCGCGAGGATGCGGCCCTGCTCGGCCATGTCCGGCGTCTTCCAGCGCGCACGCGCGAACATCATCTCCCAGTGGATGCCGATGCACTTGGCCTTGTACGGGTCGCCGATCTTCAGCGCGCCCTTCGGCTCCACGATCAGGCCCAGGTGGCCTTGCGGCGCCAGCAGATCGCCGAGATCGTCCCAATAGCGGTCGGTGTCGGCGAGGTTCAGCGCGGCGTCGATCTGGGGAAAGCCCAGTGCGGCGAGCTGCGGCGCCAGCGGTTCGCGATGGTTGATGACGTGCTGTGCGCCCATCGCGCGGCACCAGTCCATGGTCTCGGGACGCGAGGCGGTGGCGATCACCGTGAAGCCCGCGCGCCGCGCCAGTTGGATCGCGATCGAGCCCACGCCACCCGCGCCGGCGATCACCAGCAGCGACTTGTCCTTGCCGCCGTGCTCGCTGTCGAACGGCATGCGCTGGAACAGCAGTTCCCATGCGGTGACTGCCACCAGCGGCAGTGCGGCGGCCTGGGCGAAGTCCAGCGAGCGCGGCATCGCCGCCGCCAGCCGCGCATCGACCAGCTGGAACTCGGCATTGCTGCCCGGACGGGTGACGTCGCCGGCGTAGTACACGCGATCGCCGGGGCGGAAGCCTTGCACCTCGGCGCCCACCGCCTCGACCGTGCCGGCGGCGTCGTAGCCCAGCACCTTCGGCTGCGCTTCCACCTGCGGCTTCGGCGAGCGCAGCTTGGTGTCGACCGGGTTCACCGACACGGCTTCCACGCGCACGAGCAAGTCGTGCGCGCCGGGCGCGGGTTGCGGCAGATCGGCATCGACCAGTGATTGCGGATCGTCGATGGGCAGGTAGCGGGTGAGAGCGACGGCTTTCATGGCGTGGACTCCGTGGGGATCGGGAAGGGCGTCACCGGCGGCGGATTGCGCTCGGCGAACGGGCCGTTCCAGTAGGGGTAGTAAGGATACGGCGGCATCACTGCGCTGGCGGTGTCGAGCAACGCTACCTGCGCAGGCGTGAGGTTCCAGCCGACGGCGCCCAAGTTGTCGACGAGTTGTTGCTCGTTGCGCGCGCCAATCAGCACGCTGGACACGGTGGGGCGTTCCAGCAGCCAGTTGATCGCCACCTGCGGAACCGTGTGGCCGGTTTCCGCGGCGACAGCTTCCAGCGCATCCAGCACGCGGTACAGGCGCGCCTCGTCCACCGGCGGTGCGAAGCCGGCGGTGTCGTGCAGGCGACTGCCGATGGGCAGCGGCTGGCCACGGCGGATCTTGCCGGTGAGCCGGCCCCAGCCCAGCGGGCTCCACACGATGGCGCCGATGCCCTGATCGAGACCCAGCGGCATCAGCTCCCATTCGTAGTCGCGGCCGATCAGCGAGTAGTAGGCCTGGTTGGCCACGAAGCGCGGGCGACCGTGGCGCTCGGCAGCGGCCTGCGATTTCATGATCTGCCAGCCGGAGAAGTTCGACGCGCCGAGGTAGCGAACCTTGCCCGCGCGCACCAGGTCGTCCAGCGTGGACATCACCTGGTCCACCGGGGTCATCGCGTCGAAGTGGTGAAGCTGCAACAGGTCGATCCAGTCGGTGCCAAGCCGCTTCAGCGTGCGCTCCACGCCGGCGACCAGGTGATGGCGCGAGGCGCCCACGTCGTTCGGGCCGTCGCCCGCGCGCAGGGTGAGCTTGGTCGAGATGATCGCGCGCTCGCGGCGGCCCTTCAGCGCGGCGCCGAGGATTTCCTCCGAAGCGCCATCCGAATAGACGTCCGCGCTGTCGAACAGGTTGGCGCCGGCATCGAGGCAAATATCGACAAGTCGCTTCGCCTCGGCTGCATCGGTGCTGCCCCAGGCGCTGAACAGCGGGCCCTTGCCGCCAAAGGTGCCGGTGCCGAAGCCGAGAGCAGGCACCTTGAAGCCGGAACGGCCGAGAAAGTGGTAGTCCATGACGAAAGCTCGTGAGTGAAGTGAGACATCAGGCCTGTGGGCAGGCGGCGATTGGTGCGCTGCGCATCGAACGTTCGCCGCGTACCGCGAGCAAGGCGATGGCGATGCCAGCCACGGTGACCAGCACCGCGACCCACGGCAGGGCGGCCAGGCCGTAGCCGCGCGCGATGGTCTCGCTGCCCAGCCACGCGCCCAGCGCGTTGGCGAGGTTGAACGCGCCGATATTGAGGCTGGAGGCCAGGCTGGGCGCGGCTGCGGCCTTGCGCAGCACCCACAGTTGCAGCGGCGCCACCGTGGCGAACATGGCCAGGCCGAGCAGGCCGGTGAACAGCACCATCGGCCACGCGGCCTGCAATACCAGGCCCAGCGCTACCAGCACCGCCGCCAATGCTGCCAGCGTGCCGAGCAGGGCCGGCACTAAGCGGCGGTCGGCCAAGCGGCCGCCCAGCGGGTTGCCGATCATCATCCCCAGGCCGAACACCAGCAGGATCGGCGACACCGTCGCGTCGGCCAGGCCGGTAACGCGGGTCAACAGGGGCTCGATATAGGTATAGACCACGAACACGCCCGCGAAGCCGAACACCGTGGTCGTCAGGCCCAGCAGCACCGGCGTGCTGGCGATCGCACGCAGTTCGGTGCCCAGCGCCGCCGGCGTGCTCTCGTTGCGCGTGGCCGGCACCAGCACGGCCACCGCCAGCATGGCCAGCAAGCCCACCACGGCCACCGCCCAGAACGCCGCGTGCCAGCCGAAATGCAGGCCCAGCCACGCGCCCGCCGGCACGCCCAGCAAGGTAGCCACGGCCAGGCCGTTGAACATGGTCGAGATCGCAGACGCCTGACGGTTCGCGGCCACCAGCGAGGTGGCCACCACCGCGCCCACGCCGAAGAAGCTGCCGTGCGCCAGCGAAGTGAGCACGCGCGCGGCCAGCAGGGTGGCGTAACTCGGCGCCAGCGCGCTGGCCAGGTTGCCCAGAGTGAAGATCACCATCAGCCCCAGCAGCACTCCTTTGCGCGGCAGTCGGCGGGTGGCGAGCGTGAGCACGGGCGCGCCCGCGAACACGCCCAGCGCATAGGCGGAAATCAGCAAGCCGGCGGTGGCGACGTCGATGCGCAGGTCGCCGGCGATCTGCTGCAACAAGCCCATCGGCATGAACTCGGTGGTGCCGATGCCGAAGGCGCCGATGGCCAGCGCGTACAGCGCCGGCGGCGTGCGGGAAACGGAAGAGGACATGGCGGTGGCTCGATGCGGGAAGGGTGCAGGCTAGGCGCTTGCGCTTTCTTGAAAAACCGCAAGAATGGCGAATCATTTTCAACGAATGGTTGAATATGGATCGCTTGGACGACCTGCTCCTGTTCCTGCGCGTGCTCGACCAAGGCTCGATCAGCGCCGCCGCGCGCAGCCTGGACATTTCCGTGGCGGTGGCCAGCCAGCGCCTGCAACGGCTGGAGCGTGGCATGGGCGTGCGGCTGCTGCAGCGGACCACGCGGCGGCTGCATCCCACGGCGGAGGGTCGCCTGCTGGCCGAGCAGGGCCGTGCGCTGGTGGAGGATCTGGATGCGCTGACCAACGACCTGCGCCAGAGCGCCGGCAGCGTGGCCGGCACCTTGCGCGTGACGATGTCGGCCGCGTTCGGCCGCGAATACATATCGCCGCTGCTCCCCGAGTTCCTCGCGCGGCATCCGAAGCTGCGCCTGTACGCCCACCTCAGCGACGAAATGGTGGACGTGGTGGGCGCGGGCTTCGACCTCGCCATCCGCATCGGCGCCTTGAACGATTCCAGTCTGGTCGCGCGCAAGCTGGCCGCGAATCGGCGCGTGCTGTGCGCCTCGCCCGACTACCTGCGTCGGCACGGCAGTCCACGCACCCCCGCCGAGCTTGCGCGGCACGAATGCGTGCTGCTGTCCGGCCAGGACGTATGGCGACTCGTCGACCGGCGCGGACACGAGCATGCGGTACGCGTGCAGGGGCGATTCGAAACCACGCTGGGCGAGGCGGTACGCGACGCGGTGCTGGCCGGGCAGGGCATCGGTCTGCATTCACAGTGGCACGTGCATGCGGAACTGGCCGCGGGCCGGCTGGAGCCGGTGCTGCCCGACTACCGCCTGTCGGAGAGCGGCATCTGGGCGGTGACGCCGGAGCGCCGGATGATGCCGCCGCGGGTGCGCGCGTTTACCGAATTCCTGCTCGAAAAGCTGGGCGATCCGCCGCCGTGGGAGCGTAGTGCGGCGAAGGCGACCGCGAAGCGCGGGCCGCGAGCACGCCGGGGATGACGTGCAAAAGAAACGGCGCGTCGCCGCGTGGCGACGCGCCGTCGATTCAGCGGACTCAGGCCTTGGACGCCTTGTAGCGCGCGATGCCGGCGAGGATCTCGGTCTTCGCCGAGGCGGCGCCTTCCCAGCCTTCCACCTTCACCCACTTGCCCTTCTCGAGGTCCTTGTAGTGCTCGAAGAAGTGGCCGATGCGCTCCAGCCAGTGCGGCGACACGCCCTTCATGTCGCTGATATGGGCGTAGCCCGGAAACACCTTGGGCGAGGGGATCACCACCAGCTTCTCGTCGGCGCCGGCCTCGTCGGTCATCTTCAGCATGCCGACCGGGTGGCAGCGGATCACCGAGCCCACGGTCAGCGGCAGCGGCAGGATCACCAGCGCGTCCAGCGGGTCGCCGTCGCCACCCAGCGTGCCCGGCACGTAACCGTAGTTGCAGGGGTAGCGCATCGGCGTGGACAGGATGCGGTCGACGAAGATCGCGCCCGAGTCCTTGTCCACCTCGTACTTGACCGGCTCGGCATCCTTGGGGATTTCGATGATGACGTTGATTTCGTCCGGCACGTTGCGGCCGGCGGGAACCAGGTGCAGACCCATGGGGATGTCCTTGCGCGATTTCGGAGGAAGAAAGCCCGCAAGGATACGCCACCGGCTGCTGCGATGCAGCAGCGGAGGCTGAACGCCACTGCCGAACGGCCGGCGTGTTCGACGCCGCCGCCCGGTCGCGTGGCTCCCTCCCCTGCGCGCAGGGGAGGGCAGGGGTGGGGTGCTCTTTGCCGGTTCGCGAGCACGGAACAACCCCCTCCCAGCCTCCCCCTGCAGGCAGGGGGAGGAGACAAATCGCCGACGGATTCGCTCAATACGGCCGCTCGCGCAGCCACTTGGTGGCGATCCACTTCTCGCCGCGCTGCACCGGCAGGCCGGCGTGCAGCGAGCTGGCGTCGCCGCCCTCGTAGGCGAAATAGACGGCCGAACCGCGCAGCGCGCTGACGGTGAGGCCGACCTCGGGGAACGCGGTGCCGCCGCCGGCTTCGGGCGTGTTGAGGTACATCACCACGCTGGCGATGCGCTGGCCGCCGCGTGCGGTGATCGTGGCGTAGCCCGGCTGGTCGGGATCGAACCAGTCGTAGTGCGGCTGGTACTCCTGGCCGGGCAGGTAGTGCAGGATCTGCAAGCCCTCGCCGTGGCTCACCGGGATGTCGAGCAGCTCGGCGATGCGCAGTTCCAGCCGCGCCACCAGCGGCAGCTCGCCCAGCTTGAAGAACATGCCCACGCTGGTGCGGCGGTGGTCAACCTGCTGCTTGCCGGCCGCGTCCACGGTGAGCGCACGCGCCATGCGCGGCTGGGCCAGCGCGATCAGCTCGTCGCATTCCTCGCCCGAGAGCAATCCGTCGAGCACGCGCAGCGCCGGCCGGTTCATGCTCAGCGCGACCCGTATCTCGCGATCGCCCACCGTGGCCAGCGGTCCCTCGGGATGCTTCGTGCGACGCCCCGCCGGCGCCGCGGCATCCGCGTCCAGGGCAGCCAGCGGCAGTTGCAGCACTTCCGCCACGATGGCGCGGCTCTGCCGCGGTTCGTAGCCATGCACCCGCATCAGTTCGAGCACGTCCTGCGGGCCGTGGCCGGCACGCGTGGTGGCGAGGATCCATTCACGCAGTTCGGGGCTGATCGCGGTGCGGGTGTTCATGGTACGAGGCCAGTCGTGGGCTCACCTAAGCTTACTTCACGAGGCCCGGCGCGACCGAGCCGGCGCGGCGTCGACTTTGCGCCGCTTGGTGGCGATGACTGCCGCCAGCAGAAGTCCGAAAGCTCGGGGCAAAAGCGTCACTCGCCCCTCTTGACGGGGGAGTCTCCTACGGAATTGTTAGGCATCAGCCTGCTCCCATAGACGCCCTGCTCGGACCACCTTGCAGTGGTAGCAGCCACTGCTCTTGTCGTCCATGTTGTACCAGGAGTGACGTCCACCTGCTGCCTCGCAGTCCGGGCCTTTGCCCGCAACGCCGAAGTCAATCAAGAACCACGGCAAATGCCGGCGAACTGCGGTTCTCCAGCGATAAGGGGACGGCTTCGCGACAGTGCCCATCTGATGCCTAACGCTTGAGTTAAGCGGCGGCGAAGCCGTCCGCCTTGAACGAATGATTAGGGCTCACTACCAGCAACAAGCCCGCGAATGATACGAACAGCAACTTTTTTGTCTGCCGACAGTAGCGCACGATAGAGAAACAATAAGCGACGTTCATCTGGTGTCAGCGTGTTGGGTGTAACAGCAAGATCTGCTGTGCTGGACCCGTCGTTGAGCCACGACGGACTCACTCCAAGAGCTGCAGCAATAGTTACGACTGATCTTGAAGTGCGGCTATCGCCATATTCCAGGGTGGCCAGAGTCGATACGGGGATTCCGGTTTCTTTGGCTAGACGTTGGCGAGTCCAGCCAAGTTCGGTTCGCTTTTGTTTGACGCGTTCGCCGACTGTCATGTGGCCCCTAACGCCAAGTAGACCCCAGAACGAGGCATATGCAGCGATGCTCTGCCACCACCCTCTTGCCGTCAAGCGCACCAACCCAGTGCTGCAACAAGCGCTTGCCGCAGTATTCCAGGCATCGATTCGGGAGCATGCCGGTTTGCATGTCGCGCGAAACCAGATGCATGTCTTGTCGGTCCGGAAGTCCGGAGTTGCGCGCTGACGCTGCAGTTGCCGTAGGAGGCGCCGTGGTGGAATGGTGTGGCGCCTGCGACACAGCAAGGGCAAGGTCCGGGGCATGCCATCGCCAATGGAATGGAGCGGCAGACTGATTGAATGGCTCAGCCTGCCGCGGCCGGGACGGCGGCCAGACACTCGCCGAAGAGCCGCATCGCCTCGCGCAATTCGGTGGTCGACAGGTTGCAGTAGCCGAGCAGCAGGCCGGGCCGGGACGGCGGAGCGAGGTAATGCGGCGCGATCGGGTGCAGGCCGAGTCCGCGGTCGTGTGCGTATGCTATCAGCGCCTCGGCGCGCGCGTGGTCGTAACCGTTCAGCCATGCCACCACGTGCATGCCGGCCGGCGAATGCACGATCTGCACGCGGTCGCCGGCGTGGCGGCGCAGGCCTTCGATCAACGCCTCGCGGCGGGTCTTCAGTTCCCTGCGCGCATGGCGCAGGTGCCGCTCGAAACCGCCGCTTTCCATGAAGTGCGCCAGCGCCGCCTGCTCGATGCCGGGGGACGACATGTCGATGAGGTACTTGGCGGTGTTGAAGTCGTTGCACAGCGCCGTCGGCAGCACCATGTAGCCGAGGCGCAACGCGCCGAACAAGGTCTTGGAGAAGGTGCCCACGTAGATCACGCGGTCGCTCTCGTCGAGCGAGCGCAGCGCGGCCAGCGGGTGGCCGTCGTAGCGCAGCTCGCCGTCGTAGTCGTCCTCGACGATCCAGCAGTGCTTGCTGGCGGCGTAGCGCAGCAGTTCGAGCCGGCGTGGCAGCGACATCACCGCGCCGGTGGGGAACTGGTGCGAGGGCGTCACGCTGATCAGTTTCGGGGGCACGTCCGGCAAGTCACTGCAGATCAGGCCGTCGTCGTCGGTGCGCACCGGGAGAAAGTTCGCGCCGTGCGCGTCGAGGACGTGATGGGCGCCGAAGTAGTGCGGCTCCTCCAGTACCACGGTGTCGCCCTCGTCGAGCAGCGCGCGCGCGCACAACGCATAGGCTTGCTGGGTGCCGGTGACGATCAGCAGGTTCTCCGGGCGCGCCTGCACGCCGCGTCGGCGCGCCAGGTAGTCGCAGATCTGCTGGCGCAGCGCCGGCAAGCCCCACGAGCTGGTCACCTTGAGCGGCGAGTAGGCGGCGGCGCGCGACAGTTCGCGCCCCCACGCGGCGTTCAGCGCGGGATTGGTCACCGGATCGCCGTACAGCAAGTCGTAGCGCAGGCCGTGATGCATGCCCGCGATGCCGCGGTTCCGCAGCCGCCGGGCACGTTCCGCGTAGCGCGAAGCGGGAGGAACAGTCTCGCCATCGGCGGGTTGCAAGGCCGGCGCGATCTGCAGGCGGGTCACGTAGCTGCCCGAACCGACGCGACCGTTGATGAAACCTTCCGCGCGCAGCTGTTCGTAGGCGGCCAGCACGGTGGTGCGCGACACCTCGAGCTCCTGCGCCAGTTCGCGCGTGGGCGGTAGGCGCGCGCCCGCGGCCATGCGACCATCGAGGATGGCGCCCTTCAGCGCGCGGGTCAGTTGTGCGTACTGGGGGCCGTCGCCGTCCAGGTCGAGGAACATGCAAGCGCACTCTCGGATGGGGAGTCGGAGGGTGGAGGTTCGACTGCGGCAAGAGTTTGCGCACAACGGTCGGAGTACGGCAACACTTGCGTAACCCATGGCGTCGCACGTTCTTGCGATAGCGGCCTGCACGCTGGCCAGGTCGTGCCCGAAGTCGAATTTCATCGAATGCACACCCACCGCCAGGCCGCTGCCCTTGCAGTTCTCGTGCAGCCGTTCGACATGCGGCAACGCGCACACGCAGTCGATGCGGGAGCACGCCCGGAAATCGACCGCACCCGCTTGCCGCGCAGGCTGGCGGCAGCGAGTTGAACCGGTGGTCGATGCCGGGAATCCGAACGCCCGCGCAAGCACAGGCGCCGCGAGGACTCCGCTGGACGTGACGCCCGGCAGCCATCGCGCGAACAGCGCGAGCTTTTCACGACATCGGTCCCGCATCGAAAGCGACGCCGGCGTCCGTGGCGGACGCCGGCGTCTGGTCAGCATCGCGCCCGGCCGATCACCGGCCGGGCTGGTGCCGCGACGGCTCAGTAGTCGTAGGTCACGGAAAGCCGCACGGTGCGCGGCGGATTCCAGAAGATGCCCTGGCCGTAGCTGTTGTTGATCGAGATGATGTTGGTGGCACTGTCGTAGGCGGCTTCACCGACGGGCTGGGTCTGGATGGCCCGCTGCTGGTTCAGCGCGTTGAAGATGTCCAGGTTGATGCCCAACTTGTGGTCGGCGAACGCCGGCATGTAGTGGACGCCGAGGTTGAGCAGCTCCGTCCACGGCGTATGGCCGACGGAGCCGGGCGGGATGCGCACCCCGTGGCACCAGTGGTAGTTGCCGGCGCCGCCGAGGTTGTAACCGGTGGGATCGCCGGTGCCCGAGGGTCCGTAGTAGCCCAGGCATTCCTTCGGGAAGCCGGACTGCACCAGCAGGACGGCGGAGACCAGCCATTCCGGCGTGATCTGGTAGGCGCCGCGGAAACGGAACTGGTGCTTGCGGATGTTGCTCAGTTCGCCGTTCTGGCCGTCCATCAGTTGCCAGGAATCCCAGTCCTCGGTCTTGGAGACGTCGGCCTGGCCGAAGTCGCTGCGCACCTGGCCTTCGGTGTTGCCGAAGCCACGGCTGAAGGTGTAGTCGGCGCGACCGTACCACTTGCCGTCGAACGGATGCTCGAGGTAGAGGTCCAGCGAACCGATCTTGCGGATCACGCCCTGCTGGTAGCCCCAGTCCTTCATGGTCATCGGCACGAGCATGTTCGGATGGCTGCTGTCGCTGGAAGCGACCAGCATGTTGTTGGTCAGGCCCGGATTGATCAGGCGGCAGTACGAAGCGCCGTACAGCGAGTCGTAGTAGGGGCCGCCGGGCGCTGTGAGGGCCGGATTCACACCCATGGCCTGCATCTTGGTGGCGATCTGCCCCGGCGAACACTCGTCGTCGATCGCGGTCTTCAGGTCGCGCCACATCGCCTTGGCACCATAGACCCAGTGGTCGTCCAGCTTCTTGTCGAAGCCGACGATGAACTCGTCCACGTATTCCGGCTTCAGGTTGCGCGCGGTGACCTGCTGCGGGTCCTTGGGCAGGCCGAACTCGCCGTCGGGCGAAGTCGGTTTGCCGATCTGGGTCAGGCCGGTCGGTATGCCGGTGGTCGGATCGATGCCGGTGTAGTTGTAGGTGGTGACGATATAGGTCGAGCGGTTTGCCGCGCGTTCGGCCGCGTTGTCCGGCAGCGCGAGGTAGTAGCGGCCCGCATTGCCGTAGACCTTGAACGAGGAGTCGCCGAACACGTCCCAGCTCACGCCGAGGCGCGGTTCCCACTGGTTCTTCTCGTCGACGAAGGCCTTGCCCAGATCGTTGTAGTTGGTGAAGTGGTCGTTGCGCACGCCCACGTTCAGCAGCAAGTTCGGCGTGACCTGCCAGGCGTCCTGCAGGTAGTACGCCTTCTGCGTCATCGTCATGCTGGTGACCCAGCCGAGCTCGCGCTTCTTCACGATATCGCCCGGGTAGTAGCGCCAGAAGTAGTTCAGCGACGGGTTGAACGGATTCTGCTGATCCGGGCCCTGGTTGCGGGCCTTGTAGCTCATGTTGTCGATGCCGACGGACAGGTCGTGGTCGCCCAGCTTGTAGTCGAAGTCGACGCGCAGGCCATGGGTACCGTTGGCGGCTTGGGCCGAGGTCCAGTTGGCGTTGACTTGGCTGTTGACGATGCCGTTCGACCCCGTGCCCGGCGGCAGCAGGGCCGGGTCCTGGCGGTCCGCGCGGTCAATGAGCGGCAGTGGGCTGTGGTTGCCGTAAACGACCGGATCCTGGAAGCGCGCCTTGCCGTACAGGATGCTCAGCGTGGCGTTGTCGGTGATGTAGCTGGTGAAGTGGCCGAGGTAGAACTGGGCGTTGTCCTTGGTGACATCGTTGTTCGTGACGAAAGGCCCCGACTTCAGCGTGTCGGTGTCGAACGAGTAGGTCGTACCGGCGCCGATGCTGGAATTGTTCTTGAGCGCCGTCAGCTCGAGGACGTTGTTGTCGGTGATGTTCCAGTCCAGCTTGCCGTAGAACTTGTTGTCCTTGTCCTGGTTGTATTGGACGAGCTGGTTGGCGGCGAACTCCACGTTGGTGGAATGCGTCCTGGTGGTTTCGGCCGCCAGGAACAGGAACAGCTTGTCCTTGATCAGCGGGCCGCCCACGTAGGCCGAGTAGATCGTCTGCCACTCCTTGTTGTCGGCGCGGTACTGGTTCAGCGTGCCCGGCTGTCTTGGGTTTTCCAGCTGGTAGGTGACCGGACCGATCGGCGCGGGAATCACCGGGTGGCTGTTGTAGTAGTTGTTTACCGGGTTCGATTCGAGGAACCGCGGCTGCCAGACCACCTGGCCACCGAAGTGCCAGTCGTTGGTGCCACGCTTGCCGAGCTGGTTGATCACGCCGCCGTCGGAGCGGCCGTACTTGGCGCTGTAGCCGCCGGTGAGCGTCTCCTGCTGGTCGATCGCACCGTAGGGCAGCTGGAAACCGCCGAGGTTCTTGTAGGGCTCACCGGTGTTGTAGCCGTTGACGTAGTAGGCGTTCTCGGTCACCGACGAACCGCCGAATGCGACCAGCGTCTTGTTGCCTGGGCCCATGAAGAAGCTGCTGCCCGCGACCGTGCCGGGCGCCAGCAAGGCAATGGATTCGGCATTTCGCGCCACCGGCAGCTTCTGCAGGTCGGCGGCG
The DNA here is from genome assembly GCF_002001105.1 of Rhodanobacter sp. C06. Lineage (GTDB taxonomy): Bacteria > Pseudomonadota > Gammaproteobacteria > Xanthomonadales > Rhodanobacteraceae > Rhodanobacter_A. The sequence continues at coordinate 42,470 of NZ_MUNP01000026.1, forward strand.
GTGATGATGGTGCTGGAGTTGACGCTGGACACGTCGATCGACGGCAACGCGTTGGCGACCACGCGCACGGCGCTCAGGTTCTGGGCATTGGTCGTGATGGCGGCCGCAGTGAATGGCACCTCGATGCCAGTGGCGACACTGACTGCCACGCTGTCGTGCGTGGCGATCGTCTGGCCGCCGTTGCGCAGGGTCACGGTGTAGGTGCCCACCGGCAAGGACTTGATGGCGTAGCGGCCGTCCGCGCCGACCGCCACCTCGCGCGTGACGCCCGAGGCGCTTTTCGCGATCACGGTTTCGCCGGTCGCCACGGGCGCGGTTCCGAAGATGCTGCCGGTCGTGGCCTGCGCGTGAACCGGGTTGGTCGCGCCGAGGCCATACAAGGTGGCGGCCATGGCCAGGCTCAAGGCGGTCAAGGCCGGCTTTCGGCTGTGACGACGATTTGCAACGTGCGTACTGCTGTTCATGCAACTCCCCTCTCAGTGAGATGTGAAACCGGATTCGCCCCAGCGAACCCTGACCGCATGAAATGCGGATGCTTGTGGCGATTTACGTCGTTTTCTGGATGGCCATGCCGATGTTTTCCGGAATCGGTCGGTGCCGGCGGCGCGGAATCGATCGCGCTTCTGCGCCACGCTCGATCACGCGATGAGGGTGCGGCGATTGCCGCGCAGGAGGTTGCCGAGCGTGGCGTGGAAAGCGATCAGGCGTTCGGCATGCCCTGGCTCGCTGGCGCGTCCCAGCAGTTCGTAGAGTTCGACCAGCACGTCGGCACGCTGCGACGGATCCAGCGAACCGCCGGCCAGGCCGATGTACGACTGCAGCAGGCGCAATGCGGAAGCGAGCCGGCGCGCATCGACCGCTGGCATGCCGGCTTGCGGTGTGGGCTCGATGGCGTCGGCACGAACCGGGGCGGCAGTGTGTGTCATGGCGACGGCAGAGGGCGTCTCCACGCGCATGGCCCCTTCGCCGGAAACCAGCCAGAGCAGCGAGATACCGAGTGCCTGTGCGAGAATCACGCAACGCTCGCGTGACATGTCGCTGTGGCCATCGCGCCAGTTGCGTACCGTGCCTTCGGATACGCCACAGCTCCGCGCGATGGCGCTGGCGCTGCCTTCGGTCCGGATCAGCCATTGGATGCGCGCGGACAAGCCGAGCGCGGTGTCCGCAGGCGCTTGCGACGAAGCCATGCGCACGCCATCCATGACTCCGTCGCGCACCGTTCCAGATCCGCGCGACGGGCGTTCGAGAAACGCAATGCGCGTGTGGGACGGGTCGCTCTGGAAATCCGCTGCGTCGCCGCTTCCTGCAATGCAGCGAGACGGATCCCCATGAGGCATTGCGGCCAGCGTGGACATGGGTCGTTGCTCCGGCGAGCGGGGAAAAGGTGGAGAAGGGATTCGCCTGGGGCTGGGGAGGCTCCCAGGCGAACCAGACGTCCGCGCAGACGAATCGTTGATGTCGCCGTCAACTATTCGTTACGAAAGCGTCCGGCGAGCAGCGTAGGTATGCGCGGCGATGCGATACACAACCAATTCGCGCGAAATCGTCAAAGCCATTCGGAGAATGTTGCGAGCCGCGGGCGAATACCGCGGGGAGAACAAGCAACACCGTGGCGGTGACATGGAGAAGCCTCCTCTCGGGCCAGCTTGGCGCGTGAGGCGGGACTGATATGGGACGCGGCCACAGGGTGGTGGAGGGTGTCATGCGCATGGTTCGGCCATCGCGGTCGTGCTTGACGACGACACGCGACGGCCATGTGACGACCAAGGCCATGCCGGGAATGGATGCGCTCCATTCCGGCGACGTATTTGTTCGCCCGCTTCCCCTCTGCGGGTTCCTTTTTCGATCAGGCGGCGACTGGCTCGTGCCGTGCGTAGCCGGATAACTGGTTCTGCAAGGCGGCCTTGAATGCCGGCCGCGATTCGCAGCGTTTGACGTAGGCGTCGACCACCGGATATCCAGCGACCAGATCGGTGTGCCGGATGAACCGCAGCACCGTTGTCATCAAGATGTCGGCGGCCGTGAACGAGCCGAGCAGATGGATGCGGCCGTCGAGCCAGTCGGAAAGCGCGGCCAGCCGCGCCTCGACCTCCTCGACCGCCCCGGCGCGCCGCAGCTTCGCCCACTCCTCGTCGCCGCGCAGCTTGTCCAGCACGAAAAGATTCCACAACGGCGGCTCGACCGAATTGAGTGCGGCGAACATCCAGGTGAGCGTTTCGAAGCGCAAATCGGCGGGCATGAGTGCTTCGCATCGCTCGGCGAGCATGTAGATGATGGCGCCTGTTTCGAACTGGGTCTGGTCACCCGATTCGAAGGCAGGCACCATCCCGAACGGATGTCGGCTGCGGTGTGCCGCCGAGTTGCGTTCGTCGATGCCGATCCAACGGCTTTCGTAGGCGAGCCCAGCCTCCTCCAGTGCCCAGCGCACCCGCAGGTCCCGCACCAGTCCCTGGGCGAAAGGCGGCACCCAGCTGAAACCCCATACGGCAATCTTTTGCATCTCGTTCCTCCTCGTCCGAACCGCCATTGGCGCCGGTCGTATCCGGCGTGTATTCCGCCGTGCATTCGGCGGGTCTCCCCGAGAGAACGAACCAGCCAGACGAAAGGAATCGGTGCGGGGTGATTTGCCGGCCTCACACCAGCCTGGACTGATGGGCGGCCGGAATTCGTCGCCGGTCCGATTCTTTTGCGCGGCCCAGAACGTCTTGATGAAAAGGGGCGTGTCGCCGATGGGGATGACGCCGTCCGGCGCATAATCGCGACAGTCGCGAAATCACTGCGACCCACTGTCAAGGATCAACCGGCTCCATGACCGACACCCCTGCTTCCACCCACGCACGACGCCAGCTGCTCGATCGGATGCTGGCCGAAATACGGCCGCGGCTGCATCGCTACGCAGCGCGCATGACCGGTTCGGCGGTGGATGGCGACGACGTGGTGCAGGAGACGGTGGTGAAGGTGCTCGATTCGCCGCCGGATATCGACAACTTCTCCTTGCTGGAGCGCTGGCTGATCCGGGTGACCCACAACACCGCGATCGACTTCTTGCGGCGGCGCACCCGCGAGGACGCGCGCCACGTGGATGAGGAACTGGACATGATCGTCGACCATTCCGCCCGCATCGACGCCTTCGACGCCGCGCTCGTGGGTTTCCGGATCTTCGCGCGGCTGCCGCCAATGCAGCGCAGCACCGTGATCTTCAAGGACGTGCTGGGCTACTCCCTGGACGAAGTCTCGAACTTCACCAACAGCACGGTGCCGGCGGTCAAATCGGCGTTGCAGCGGGGTCGTGCCCGCCTGAAGGAGCTCGCCAATGCACCGGACGACGTGCCCGTGCCCGTGCCCGTGCTCGATGCGCGCGAACGTCGTCTGCTGACCACTTACGCTTCCCACTTCAATGCGCGGAATTTCGACGCAGTGCGAGACATGCTGGCGGACGAGGTCAAGCTCAACCTGGTGAACCGCATGCAGGCGAACGGCAAGGCGCGGGTTTCCAACTACTTCGAGAACTACAACCGCTTGAACGGCTGGCAACTCGGGTTGGGCTTCGTGGACCGCAACCCTGCGCTGCTCGCATTCGACCCCGACGACAGGGATGGCGCACCCTTGTATTTCGTGGTGCTCGAGTGGAGCGGCAACGAGGTCGCCGCGATTCGCGACTTCCGTTACGCGCGCTACGCGCTGGAGGGCGCGCAGATCGTCGTCGTGGAGCGGCTGCGGGCGTCGATCTAGTTCCGCCGTGTCAATGGGCGCGTGGAGCTCGCTGATGCGTTTTCTCGCCGCGAGGAGGCTTCAAATCGGCGGATTTGAAAATTCACGGACACCGAGCCGGCACAAGGCCGGCCCGCGTGCACTGCAAAGTTCAGCGTCTTACTGCAGCTTGTCCCACAGGAAGTCGTAGACCATCGCGTGCATGTGCGCGGACTGCTTGTTGTCCGCGCCGGCGCCGTGGCCGCCTTCCAGGTTCTCGTAGAACCACACGTTCGGGATATCCATGCCTTCCATCTTCGCGGCCATCTTGCGCGCCTGCGCGGGGCCCACGCGGTCGTCGCTGGTGGTGGTGTAGAACAGCACCGGCGGGTAATGCGTTTCCTTGTGCAGGTTCTGGTAGGGCGAGAAGGTCTTGATGAAGGCCCACTGCTTCGGGTCGTCGGGGTTGCCGTATTCGGCGATCCACGAGGCGCCGGCGTCGAGGTGGATGTAGCGCTTCATGTCGAGCAGCGGCACTTCGCAGGCGATCGCGCCGAACAGCTGCGGGTACTGGGTGAGCATGTTGCCCATCAGCAGGCCGCCGTTGCTGCCGCCCTCGGCGCCGAGGTGCTGCGCGGAGGTGACGCGACGCTTCACCAAGTCCTCGGCCACCGCGGCAAAGTCCTGGTAGGCCTTGGGCCGGTTGGCCTGCAGCGCGGCCTGGTGCCAGGCCGGGCCGTATTCGCCGCCGCCGCGGATGTTGGCGATCACGTAGACGCCGCCGCGTTCCAGCCAGGCGCGACCGATGCTGCCACTGTAGAACGGCTGCAGCGAAACCTCGAAACCGCCGTAGCCGTAGAGCAGTGTGCGGTTCTTGCCGTCGAGTTTCATGTCCTTCGGCGCGATCTCGAAGTAGGGCACGCGGGTGCCGTCCTTCGAGGTGACGAAGTGCTGGCTCACGCTGAATTTCGAGGCATCGAAGAAGGCCGGCTCGTGCTTGATCGTCCGGGCCGCGCCTTCGCCCAGCACGCCGCGTTCCAGCGAGGACGGGGTGAGGAAGCCGGTGACGCTGAGCCAGTATTCGTCGCTGTGGTCGGGGTCGGTGTCGACCACGCTGACCGTGCTCATCGCTGGCGCGCCGGGCATCGCGGCGCGCTGCCAGTCGCCGGTGGTGACGGGCGTCAGCACTTCCAGCTTGCTCTTCACGTCGTCCAGCACGTCGAGGATCAAGTGGTGTTGCGTCCACGCGTACGTGGAGAGCGCGGTGTGCGCGTCGGGCTTGAACAGCGCGGTGAACGCGCGCTTGCCGGCCATGAAGTCGTCGAACTTCATTGCGATCAGCGCGCCGTTGGGCCAGGTGGTGCCGCCCACCGTCCACGGCGAGCGCAGCTGCACCAGCAGCCATTCGCGGTGCGCGTCGGCGTTGGCGTCGGTGGGGATGTCGAGCTTCACCAGCTTGCCGTCCTTACGCAGGTAAGTCTCGCTATGGAAGAAGTCGGTGGCGACCTGCACGAAGTCGCGCTCGAAGCCGGGTGTGCGGTCGTGGAAGGCGCTCACCGCGAGGTCGCTGGCCTTGCCCTCGTACACCGTGGTGGCGGCGGCAAGCGGCGTGCCGCGCGTCCATTCCTTGGCGATGCGCGGATAGCTGGACGCCGTCATCGAGCCCGGGCCGAAGTCGGTGCCCACGTAGAGATGGTCCTGGTCGATCCAGCCCACCTGGGTCTTGGCGATCGGCAGCTCGAAACCGCCCTGCACGAAGGACTTCGTGGGGATGTCGAACTCGCGCACCGCCACCGCGTCGCCGCCGTCGGGCGACAGCGAGAGCAGGCAGCGTGCGTAGGCCGGCTTCAGGCATTGCGCGCCCTTCCACACCCAGCGCTTGCCCTCGGTCTTGTTCAGCGCGTCCACGTCCAGCACGGTTTCCCACTTCGGGGTGGCCTTGCGGTATTCGGCCAGCGTGGTGCGACGCCAGAGGCCGCGCGGGTGCGCCTGGTCCTGCCAGAAGTTGTAGAGCCAGTCACCCATGCGGCGCACATAGGGGATGCGCGCATCGGAATCGAGCACTTCGAGGATCTGCTTGCGGGTGTGCTCGAACGCGGGCGTGCTGGCGAAGTCCTTTTCGGTGATCGCGTTCTGCTGCTTCACCCAGTCCATCGCGCGCGCACCGTGGGTGGCTTCCAGCCACAGGTAGGGATCGTCGCTGGCGGCGGGCGGTTCGGCGGCATGGGTGGCATTCATGCCGCCCAGTGTGATGCCCAGCGCAAGCGCCAGCCAGAGGGAGGTCTCGGAAGTCATGCGCGGAGTCCTTGTCGTGTGACAAATCGCCGGGAAGGTCGAGTGTGGCCGTCGCTGGCTGGCCGTGCCTGTGGCTAAAGTCAGGCCTGCCCGAAAAGCGACAGGCCCCGCATGCGGGGCCTGTCGTCGAAGCCTGCGTCGCTCAGTGCAGCAGCGGAATGATCAGCAGCGCCACGATGTTGATGATCTTGATCAGCGGGTTCACCGCGGGGCCGGCGGTGTCCTTGTACGGATCGCCCACGGTGTCGCCGGTGACCGCGGCCTTGTGCGCTTCCGAACCCTTGCCGCCGTGGTGGCCGTCCTCGATGTACTTCTTCGCGTTGTCCCAGGCGCCGCCGCCGGTGGTCATCGAGATCGCCACGAACAGGCCGGTGACGATGGTGCCGATCAGCACGCCGCCCAACGCCTTCGGCCCCAGCAGCAGGCCGACCACGATCGGCACGATCACCGGCAGCAGCGAGGGCACGATCATCTCGCGGATCGCCGACTTGGTGAGCATGTCGACCGCGCGCGAGTAGTCCGGCTTGGCGGTGCCCTGCATGATGCCGGCGATGTCGCGGAACTGGCGTCGCACTTCCTCCACCACCGCGCCCGCGGCGCGGCCCACGGCCTCCATCGCCATCGCGCCGAACAGGTAGGGGATCAGGCCGCCGATCAGCAGGCCGATGATCACCATGTGGTCGGACAGGTCGAAGCTCAGCGTCTGCGCCACGCCGCCGCTGGCGGCGGCCTTCATCTGCGCGGAGACGTCGAGGTTGTGCGTGTAGTCGGCGAACAGCACGAGTGCGGCCAGCGCGGCCGAGCCGATCGCGTAGCCCTTGGTCACCGCCTTGGTGGTGTTGCCGACCGCGTCCAGCGGATCGGTGACGCCGCGCACTTCCGGCGGCAGGTCGGCCATCTCGGCGATGCCGCCGGCGTTGTCGGTGATCGGGCCGTAGGCGTCCAGCGCCACGATCATGCCGGCCATCGACAGCATCGCGGTCGCCGCGATCGCGATGCCGTACAGGCCGCCCAGCGTGAACGCGCCCCAGATCGCCACGCAGATCGCGAGTACCGGCCACGCGGTGGCCTTCATCGAGATGCCGAGGCCGGCGATGATGTTGGTGCCGTGGCCGGTGGTCGAGGCCTGCGCGATGTGCTGCACCGGTTTGTAGTCGGTGCCGGTGTAGTACTCGGTGATCCACACGATGGCGCCGGTCAGCGCCAGCCCGATCAGCGAACAGAACCACAGGTTCAGTGCGCCGCCGTCGAAGCTCGCCATCAGCCGCATGGTGATCGGATAGAACGCAATCGCGGCCAGCACCGCCGAGACGATCACGCCCTTGTACAGCGCACCCATGATCGAGCCGCCCGCGCCCACCCGCACGAACAGCGTGCCGATGATCGAGGCGATGATCGACACCGCGCCCAGCAGCAGCGGGTACAGCACGGCGTCGGCGCCGGCGTTGCTCAGGGTGAGGCCACCCAGCAGCATGGTGGCGATCACGGTCACCGCGTAGGTCTCGAACAGGTCGGCCGCCATGCCCGCGCAATCGCCCACGTTGTCGCCCACGTTGTCGGCGATCACCGCGGGGTTGCGCGGGTCGTCCTCGGGAATGCCGGCCTCGACCTTGCCCACCAGGTCGGCGCCCACGTCGGCGCCCTTGGTGAAGATGCCGCCACCCAGGCGCGCGAAGATCGAGATCAGCGAGCTGCCGAACGCCAGCCCGACCAGCGCATGCAGCGCGGCCTCGCTGGTGATGCCCATGCGGTTGAGGATCAGCCAGTAGCCGGCCACGCCCAGCAGTGCCAGGCCCACCACCAGCATGCCGGTGATCGCGCCGCCGCGGAACGCCACGTTCATCGCGGCCGAGAGACCTTGCCGTGCCGCCTCGGCGGTGCGCACGTTCGCGCGCACCGACACGTTCATGCCGATGTAGCCGGCCGCGCCGGACAGCACCGCGCCGATCAAAAAGCCCACTGCGGTGGGCCAGGAGAGGAAGAAGCCGATCAGCAGGAACAGCACCACGCCGACCAGGGCGATCGTGCCGTACTGGCGGTTGAGATAGGCGCGGGCACCCTCCTGGATCGCCGCGGCGATCTCCTGCATGCGTGCATTGCCCGGCGACTGCGCCAGCACCCAACGCGCGGAGATCGCGCCATACAACACTGCCACCACTGCACACGCGAGCACGATCCACCAGCCATACTGCTGCAGCATCGGAGCCTCCCCATGAGATGTAATGGCCGTCCGGAGCGGGCGGTCACGGGGAGTATAGGCAGAGCCCGGCGCGTATCCTGTTGTGCGGCGCAACGTCCTGCCGAAACACGAAGGCCGCGCGGCCTTCGTCGTCACGGCACGGGTTCAGCGCGTGGCGATATCGAGGATGATGCCGGTGGCGAGCGCGACCAGCAGGTAGTCGCTGTTGCTGCCGCGCACCCAGCCGTAGCCGCGCGGCGGCGGACGCAGGCGGTAGTGGCCGTAGTCGTGCACCACGTAGATCGGGCCGCCGTAGCGATGGCCGCGTTCCCAGTGGCGGTAATGGTCGTGGTGGCGGACGACCACGTGGCGGCGGTCATCGTGATGCCCATGGCCGCGCCGCTCCTGCCAGCCGTGGCGGTCGTGCCCGCGATCGTGACCGCGGCCGTGGTCGCGATCGGCCAGCGCCAAACTGCTGGCGGCGAGCAGGGGCAGGGCGAGCATCAGGTTGTGCAAGGTCTTCATCGCGATTCCTCCGGTCGCGCCGACTGGCGGCGTGGATGGAGCGTATGAAATTGCGCCTGAACGAAAGATATGTCGACGGCATGCCGCCTTCAGGTGCCAGTCAGCGGTTCGCCCCGGTTGTCGCGTGTCAGCAATGATGATTGGGCCGGCATGGCGGCCGCGCATGGCGTAGTAGGCTGCGCGGATGCATCCCATCGACTACGCGCCGCGTCGCGCCGCCTTCCGCCAGCTGCATGCCAGTGGCTGCTTCATGCTTCCCAATCCCTGGGATCCCGGCTCCGCCCGGGCCTTGCAGGGGCTAGGCTTCAAGGCGCTGGCGACCACCAGCTCGGGCTTCGCGTGGTCGCAAGCCCATGCCGACAACGCGATGGGTTTGGAAGCGGTGCTCGCGCACTGCCGCGCGATCGTGGCGGCCACCGACCTGCCGGTGAACGCCGACTTCGAGGACGGCCATGCCCGTGACCTCAGGGAACTGGCGGACAACGTGCGTCGTTGCGTCGACACCGGCGTGGCAGGCCTGTCGATCGAGGACGCCACCGGCGACGCCGCGCAGCCGCTGTATGAACTCGACGAAGCCGTGGCGCGCCTGCGCGCCGCACGCGCGGCGATCGACGCCTCGGGCCACGACGTGATGCTGGTCGGCCGCGCCGAGTGTTTCCTGGTCGGCCATCCCGATCCGCTGGATGAATCACTGAAGCGTCTGCAGGCCTACGCCGAAGCCGGCGCGGATTGCCTGTACGCGCCGGGCCTGCGCAGTGCCGAGCAGATCGAGGCGCTGGTGCGCGCCGTGGCGCCGAAGCCGGTCAACGTGCTGGTGGGTTACGCCGCGCCGTTCACGCTGGCCGAGCTCGCGAAGCTCGGCGTGCGCCGGGTCAGCGTGGGCGGTGCGCTGGCGGGCGCGGCCTGGGGTGGCTTCCTGCGCGCCGCGCGCGGCTTGGCCGAGGGGCGTTTCGACGGTTTTGCCGACAACGCCACGCACGGGCAGGTCGACGGCTTGTTCTGAACGCCGCGTCCAGCGTCTGCCGTGCCGGCATCGCCGCGCGATGTCAGGGTTTGTCCGGCGACCATGCCGCCAGCTTCTTCGCCACCGGCAGGTTCTTCAGCTGCACGTAGGCCGGCAGGCCGTCCTTGCCGTTGGGCGGCGGCGCCTCGCCGGCGATCAGCGGCGCGAGGTAGCGGCGCGCGGCGGCGGTGATGCCGAAGCCGTCCTTGCGGATGAAACCCTTGGGCAGCTTTTTCTCGCGGTTCGCGATCTTCGCCAGCGGCGCCGGCTCGATCTTCCAGCGGTACGGCGCGTCGGAGCTGCGCACGATCACCGGCATCACCGCGTTCATGCCGGCCAGCGCGCAGTCCACCGCGGCCTTGCCCACGGCATAGGCCTGCTCGGCGTCCACCTTCGAGGCGAGGTGGCGGGCCGAGCGCTGCAGGTAGTCGGGCAGCGCCCAGTGCACCTTGTAGCCGAGCTGGCCCTTCACCAGCGTGGCCAGCGTGGGCGCCACGCCGCCGAGCTGCACGTGGCCGAAGGCGTCGCGCGTGCCGGCGTCGGCGAGGAACTGGCCCGCGGCATTGCGGATGCCCTCGGAGGCCACCACGGTGCACCAGCCCACGCGTTCCACCGTGGCCTTCACTTTCGCCAGGAACGTGGCCCCGTCGAACACGTTCTCGGGGAACAGGATCAGGTGCGGCGGCGCGTCCGCGCCTTCGCCGGCCAGGCCCGCTGCGGCGGCGATCCAGCCGGCGTGGCGCCCCATCACTTCGAGGATGAACACCTTGGTCGAGGTGGACGCCATCGAGGCCACGTCCAGGCTGGCTTCCAGCGTAGAGACGGCGGTGTACTTCGCCACCGAGCCGAAGCCGGGGCAGCAATCGGTGACGGCGAGGTCGTTGTCCACCGTCTTCGGCACGCCGATGCAACGGATGTCGTAGCCCAGCGCCTTGCCGATCTGCGAGAGCTTCAACGCGGTGTCGGCCGAGTCGTTGCCGCCGTTGTAGAGGAACCAGCGGATGTCGTGGGCGCGGAACACCTCGATCAGCCGCTCGTATTCCGCGCGGTTCGCCTCCAGCGACTTCAGCTTGTAGCGGCAGCTGCCGAACGCGCCGCCGGGGGTATGGCGCAAGGCCGCGATCGCGACCTTCGACTCCTTCGCGGTGTCGATCAACTCTTCGCGCAGCGCGCCGAGGATGCCGTTGCGCGCGGCGTACGCCTGGATGCCGCGGGCGCGAGCCGCTTCGATCACACCGGCGGCGGTGGCGTTGATCACGGCGGTGACGCCGCCGGACTGGGCGTACAGCAGCTTGCCGGGGGTGGGGCGGCGGGTCGGCATGGCGATCTCCTGGCGTGAGGTCGCAGTATCGCGCCGATATGACGAATGTCGGTACCGTGGCGGTGTTTTTTGTTTGACGCCAATGGCCTCCAAACGCTACCGTGAAACCCATTTCCCAGGGAATCGGCGGCCGTCCGTCGCCGTTGCGGAGCGATATGCGACTCGTGCTACTCGGTGCGCCCGGTTCGGGCAAGGGCACCCAGGCCACCCGGCTGAAGAACGACTTGGGCGTGCCGCACATCTCCACCGGCGACATGCTGCGCGCGGCCGTGGCCGCGGGCACGCCCACCGGCCTCAAGGCCAAGGCGGTGATGGATGCCGGCAAGCTGGTTTCCGACGACATTCTGCTCGCGATGCTGGAAGAGCGCCTGGCCCAGTCCGACGCGAAAGCCGGCTTCATCCTCGACGGCTACCCGCGCAACCTCGCCCAGGCCGATGCGCTTGACCACCTGCTGGCTCGCATCGGCCAGCCGCTGGACGCGGTGGTGAAGCTGGAGGTGCCGAACGAGGTAATCATCGGCCGCTGCGAGATCCGCTATGCCGCCGAGCATCGCAAGGACGACGACCCGGCCGTGGTGCGCGACCGCCTCAAGGTCTACGCCGAGCAGACCGCGCCGGTGGCCGATTTCTACGCCAAGCGCGGCAAGCTGCAGGTGGTCGACGGTGTGGGCGAGCTGGACGAAATCACCGCGCGGGTGAAGGCCGCGCTCAAGGCCGAGTCGGCGGCCGCGAACGGCTGAGCCACGGGTATCTCCCTCTCCCCTGCGGGGAGAGGGCTGGGGTGAGGAGTGGACGAAGCGCCATCTTCCCGTGTCGCGGCTGCTCCAAAGCCCCTCTCCCCAACCCCTCTTCCTCGCTCCTCAAAGCAGGGCCATCCATAGCCCTTCCCCGCGTCCGCATGCGGGAGAGGGGAGTCGGTTTGCAAGGAACCCCCATGCGTCTGCACATCCTCGGCATCTGCGGCACCTTCATGGGCGGCGTCGCCGCGCTGGCGCGCGAGCTGGGGTTGGAAGTGGAAGGCTCCGACGCCAACGTCTACCCGCCGATGAGCACCCAGCTCGAAGCGCTGGGCATCCGCCTGATGGACGGCTATGCGGCCGAACATCTCGAGTCCGCGCCCGATCTGGTGGTGGTGGGCAACGCGATGACGCGCGGCAACCCTGCGGTGGAATACATGCTCGACGCGCAGCTGCGCTACGTCTCCGGCCCGCAGTGGCTGGGCGAGACGGTGCTGGCCGGGCGCGGGGTGCTGGCGGTGGCCGGCACTCACGGCAAGACCACCACCAGCAGCCTGCTCGCGCACCTGCTTGAGAGTGCTGGCATGGCGCCGGGTTTTTTGATTGGCGGCGTGCCGGGCAACTTCGGCGTGTCCGCGCGGCTGGCAGAAAACCGGGGTCAGAGTCGGCTTTCTGAAATGTTCGGTGCAAATCAGAGGCCGCAGAAAACCGACTCTGACCCCGGTTTTCTTTCCCCGTTCGTGATCGAGGCGGACGAATACGACACCGCGTTCTTCGACAAGCGCTCGAAGTTCGTGCATTACAGGCCGCGCATCGCGATCCTCAACAACCTCGAATACGACCACGCGGACATCTTCCCCGACGTGGCGGCGATCCAGCGCCAGTTCCACCACCTGGTGCGCACCGTGCCGGGCAACGGCCGGCTGATCGTCAACGCACACGACGAGCGCCTCGCCGAGGTACTCGCGATGGGCTGCTGGACGCCGGTGGAGACGTTCGGCATTGGCCGCGGCGACTGGCAGGCCGAGCTGATCGAAGCCGACGGCAGCGCGTTCAAGGTGATGCGCAAGGGCGAGCCGGTGGGCGAGGTGCATTGGCCGTTGCTCGGCAACCACAGCGTGATGAATGCGCTGGCCGCGCTCGCCGCGGCGACAGCGGCCGGCGCCGATCCGCGCGCCTTGCTGCCGGCCTTCGCCAGCTTCGAGAGCGTGAAGCGGCGCATGGAGTTGGTCGGCGAGGTGCATGGCGTGCGCGTCTACGACGACTTCGCCCATCACCCCACCGCGATCGCCACCACGCTGGCCGGTTTGCGCGCGAAGGTGGGCCGGGCGCGCATCCTGGTGGCGCTGGAACCGCGCTCCAATTCGATGCGGCTCGGGGCGCATGCCGAGGCGCTGGCGCCCTCGCTCGCGGATGCCGACGCGGTGGTGTTCCTGCACCGGCCCGAGTTGCCGTGGGATGCGCAGCGTGTCACCGACGCGCTGCAGGGGCGCGGCAGCACCGCGCCCGGCGTCGATGCGCTGCTGGCGGCGCTGCGTGCGCAGACGCGGCCCGGCGACCACGTGGTGTTCATGTCCAACGGCGGCTTCGAGGGCGCGCCGCGGCGCTTCGTCGAGCTGCTTGCCTGACGCTACTCTCCCCGAATGGGGGGCGATGTCAGGCGGCCACCGTGGCGCGATGCGGCTGTTCGGCGGCCATGCGCGCCAGCACCCGTTCCATGCGCGCGAACACCTCGCTCAGCTGCGCCGGCTGCGGCAGCAGGGTGAGGCGCAGGTGGCGGCTGGCCGGCACGTTGAAGCTGGTGCCGGGCACCACCAGCACCTGTTCCTCTTCGAGCAGGCGCAGCGCGAAGGCCTCGTCGTCGAACGCGGGCAGGCGGTCGGCGCGCACCTGCGGGAAGGCGTACAGCGCGCCGGCGGGCGCCACCACGTCGAGATAAGCGCTGGCGGCCACGCCGTCGAGCACGGCCTGGCGCGCCTCGTGCAGCCGCCCGCCCGGCGCGGTGAGCGCCGTGATGGTGGGCGCGTCCGCCAGCGCCGGAATCACCGCCCACTGCGCGGTGACGTTCGCGCACAGGCGCAGCGCGGCGAGCAATTGCAGCGCATCGCGGTAGTCGGCGCTGCGCGCGGGGTCGCCGGACAGCGAGAGCCAGCCCACCCGGTAGCCGCAGGCGCGATGCACCTTGCTGAGGCCCCCAAGGCTGACGCAGGGCACCTGGCCGGCGACTTCCGCCAGTGGCTGGAACGGCGCGTCGTCGTAGAGGATCTCGTCGTAGATCTCGTCGGTCAGCAGCAGCAGGCCGTGGCGCGCGGCCACCGCCACGATGCGCTCCAGCAGCGCGCGCGGATAGACCGCGCCGGTGGGGTTGTTCGGGTTGATCAGCACCAATGCCCTGGTACGGGATGTGACCAGTGCCTCGATCTCGTCCGGGTCGGGCTGGTGGCCGTGCTCGGCGAGGCAGCGGTAGTAGCGCGGCTTGCCGCCGTTCAAGATGGTGGCGGCGCTCCACAGCGGGTAGTCGGGGCTGGGCAGCAGCACCTCGTCGCCGGGCTGCAGCAGGGCGCGCAGGCTGAGGTCGATCAGCTCGCTGACGCCGTTGCCGATGAAGATGCGCTCCACCTCCACGTCGCGCGCGCCGCGGGCGCGTTGCTGCGCGGCGATCGCCTCGCGGGCCGCTTCCAGGCCTTGCTCGTGGCCGTAGGCCTCGCTCTCGGGCAGGTGCGCGGCGATCGCCTCGCGCAGGTGCGCCGGCGCCTGGAAGCCGTAGCGGCCGGGGTTGCCGATATTGAGCTTGATGATGTCGCGGCCGGCGGCCTCCAGCTCGCGGGCACGCCGGGTAAGTGCGCCGCGGATCTCGTAACGCACGTCCGCCAGATGCGTGCTGGGTCTGATCGAAGCCAACGCCGGAATCCTCATGGCCGGCCGGAGCGCCGGTTTGCGCCGATGCTAGCAGCATGGTGCGGTGCAGCGCGAGCCGCTCGGCTGGCTTTGCACGGGCATTTCCGAGGCAGGGCATAATCGCCCTTACCGGCGGAAATCCCTGACTCATGAGTGACGCTGAAACGACAGAGCGACTGCGGCGCATCGGCTGGCGCGGCAACGCCTTGCCGGCGACCGGCCGCCAGCTGGCGCGGGTGGTGGCGCAGCACCGCACCGGCTACGAGCTGCACGACGGCGAACGCAGTTTCGGCGCACAGCCGGCCGGACATTTCCTGAAGCGCAGCCTCGATCCGGCCGAACGGCCGGCGGTAGGCGATTTCGTGGAGATCGAGCCGGGCCAGCCGCCGCACATCGTCGCCGTGCTGCCGCGGCGCAGCGTGCTGTCGCGCGCCGCCGCGGGCGAACGCTACGCGCGCCAGCTGATCGCCACCAATATCGACTACGTGCTGGTGCTCACCGGGCTGGACGGCGACTACAACCCGGCGCGCATCGAGCGCTACCTCTCGCTGATCGAGGATTCCGGCGCACGGCCCGTGGTGCTGCTGAGCAAACCCGACCTGCACGAGGACGCCACTGCGCGCATCGACGAACTGCGCGCGCGGCTGGCGCCCGGCACCGCCGTCCATGCGATCAACGGCAAGGATGCCGCCAGCGCGGCGCAGCTCGCGCCCTACCTGCAGCCCGGCGACAGCGCGGTGCTGGTGGGCTCCTCCGGCGCCGGCAAGTCCACGCTCACCAACACCTTGCTCGGCATCGACAAGATGGCCACCAGTGCGGTGCGCCACCACGACAGCCGCGGCCGCCACACCACCACGCACCGCGCGCTGTTGCAGCTGCCCACCGGCGGCTGCCTGATCGACACCCCCGGCATGCGCGAGCTGAAGCTCACCGGCGAGGAGAACCTCGACCTGTTCGCCGACATCGAGGAACTGGCCGCGGCCTGCCGCTTCGCCGACTGCGGCCACGGCAGCGAACCGGGCTGCGCGGTGCAGGCCGCGCTCGACAGCGGCGAACTGTCGCCGGAGCGCTGGCGCAATTATCTCAAGCTGCGCGACGAGCGCGAGGAGCAGGCCAGCACGCTGGAGGCGAAGCTGCGCCGCCAGCGTGGCGGCCGGCCGATCGAGCGGCCGCACGCGCCGCGCGGCCGGCGGGAGCGGGAGTGATGCGCTTGCGATTCGGCCTCGCTGCTCGTCATTCCGGCCCGCGCCGGAATGACGGTTGGACGTTTCGTTCTGACGAGAGTGTGATCGTCGACGCCGAAGGGATGTCGGCATGAACAACATCGCCGCCGCCCTGCAACACGCTGCCGCGCTCGACCAGCGCTTGCTCACTGCGGCGAAGGGCATCCACATCCTGCCCACGGTGGCGTGGCCGGCTTCGCTGGAGAACCGCATGATCGCGGACTACGCGGTCGGGCGCTTCGCCCTGCCCGAGGTTCAGTACGAGCGGCCCAACCTCGCTGCCGCACGCGCCGAGCTGGTGGCGATCGAGCGCGAGGCGGCGACGCTGGGCGGCGATCCGCTGGGCGATTACCTCGCGCGTACCGCCGAGTCCTGGCGCATCGCGGCGGAGATGCTGGAGGCGGTGGGCAGCGACGGGGTCAGCGCGCCGTCGATCGCGCTGTACGGCCGGCCCGGCGACGCGCTTCCCGGTAGCCAGCGCAGCAACCTCGATGCGGCGCGCTACTTCGTGGAGCTGTCGGACGAATTGGGCGCCGACTTGCTCGCCGACGACGCCCGCGAGGGGATCAGCGCCGAGACGCTGCGCGACGAGCTGGCGAAGACCCTGGACGATTTCTTCGGCGCGGACACGGTGAAGGTGGAGGTCGACCCCGAGCTCACCGCCAAGGCTGCCGCGGGCGCCACCCGCATCCGCCTGCGTGGCGGCGCCAGTTTCACGGACTACGATCGCCACCAGTTGCTGGCGCACGAGGCGCTGGTGCACACGCTCACCGCCTTGAACGGCCGCGCGCAGCCGCTGTTGGCCTCGCTGGGGCGCACCTCGCCGCGCGTCACCGCCACCCAGGAAGGGCTGGCGGTGTTTGCCGAGCTGATGTCGGGGGCGATCGACATCGCGCGGCTGAAGCGCATCAGCCTGCGCATCCTGGCGATCGACATGGCGCTGTCCGGCGCCGATTTCGTCGAGGTCTACCGGTTCTTCGTGGCGCACGGGCAGAGCGCGGCGGACAGCTTCCATTCCGCCCAGCGCGTGTTCCGCGGCGTGCCGCTCGGCGGCGGCGCGGCGTTCGCCAAGGACAACGTCTACCTCAGCGGCCTGCTCACGGTGCACACCTTCTTCCGCTGGGCGCTGAAGGAGCGGCGACTGGAGATGCTGCGCCATCTGTTCGCCGGCAAGCTCACGCTGCACGACGTGGTGGCGCTGCAGCCGCATTTCGCATCCGGCGCGATCGCGCCGCCGCGCTGGCTGCCGCCGTGGATGCAGCACGTGCATGGCCTGGCCGGCAAGCTGGCGTTCTCGGTGTTCGTCAACGGCATCCGCATGGGCAAGGTCCACGCCGACGAATTGTCGCTGGGCGTGTAGCCGACAGCGCAGTGCTACCATGGCGCGAGCCGCCTTGCGGCCCCCCGAATCCCACGAAAAGCCCCGTCCATGGCCCACTCCGAAGACCTGCGCCGCGCCGCGCTCGAGTACCACCGTCATCCGCGCCCGGGCAAGATCAAGGTCAGCCCGACCACTCCGCTGCTGACCCAGCGCGACCTGTCGCTGGCCTATTCGCCCGGCGTGGCCTACGCCTGCGAGGCGATCGTCGAGGACCCGAACGCGGCCAGCGAGATGACCGCGCGCGGCAACCTGGTGGCGGTGATCACCAACGGCACCGCGGTGCTGGGCCTGGGCGACATCGGCCCGCTCGCTGGTAAACCAGTCATGGAAGGCAAGGGCGTGTTGTTCCAGAAGTTCGCCGGCATCGACGTGTTCGACATCGAACTGGCCGAGCGCGACCCGGACAAGCTGGTCGACATCATCGCCGCGATGGAGCCCACCTTCGGCGGCATCAACCTCGAAGACATCAAGGCGCCGGAATGCTTCATCGTCGAGCGCAAGCTGCGCGAGCGGATGAAGATCCCGGTATTCCACGACGACCAGCACGGCACCGCGATCATCGTGGGCGCCGCGGTGCTCAACGCGCTCGAAGTGGTCGGCAAGCAGATCGGGGACGTGAAGGTCGCCACCACCGGCGCCGGTGCGGCCGGCATCGCCTGCCTCGACATGCTGGTGGCGCTGGGCGTGAAGCCCGAACACATCCTCGCGTTCGACCGCGAGGGCGTGATCTACACCGGCCGCGACCACATGGACCCGGACAAGGCGCGCTACGCGCGCGACACCGACAAGCGCACGCTGGCCGAGATCGTGGCCGGCGCCGACGTGTTCCTGGGGCTCTCCGCCGGCGGCATCCTCAAGCCGGAGATGGTGGCCACGATGGCCGACAAGCCGGTGATCCTGGCGCTGGCCAACCCGAACCCGGAGATCCTGCCGGAGGACGCCAAGCGGGTGCGCCCGGACTGCATCATCGCCACCGGCCGTTCGGACTACCCGAACCAGGTCAACAACGCGGTGTGCTTCCCGTACATCTTCCGCGGCGCGCTGGACGTGGGTGCCACCGGCATCAACGAGGCGATGAAGACCGCCTGCGTGCGCGCGATCGCCGAGCTGGCGCGGATGGAGGCCTCGGACCTGGGCAGCGCCTACGGCGGCGACGTGCCGACCTTCGGCCCCGACTACCTGATCCCGCGCCCGTTCGACCGCCGCCTGCTGGTGATGCTGGCGCCGGCGGTGGCGCAGGCGGCGATGGATTCTGGCGTGGCCACGCGGCCGATCGCCGACATGGACGTCTACAAGGAAAAGCTCGGCCAGTTCATCTACCGCACCGGCCTGATCATGAAGCCGGTGTACGACCGCGCCAAGGCGGATCCGAAGCGCGTGGTTTACGCCGAGGGCGAAGAGGAAACCGTGCTGCGCGCGGTGCAGAGCGTGGTCGACTACAAGCTGGCCAAGCCGATCCTGATCGGCCGCCCCGACGTGATCGAGATGCGCATCGAGCGGCTCGGCTTGCGCCTGCGCCCCGGCGTGGATTTCGAGCTCACCAACATCAACGACGACCCGCGCTTCAACGAGTACTGGCAGCAGTACCACGCGATGACCGAGCGTCGTGGCGTCACCCCGGACGCGGCGAAGAACCTGATGCGCTCGCGGCCCACCCTGATCGCCGCGATGATGGTGGAGCGCGGCGAGGCCGACGCGATGATCTGCGGCCTGGTCGGCCGCTACCACAAGAAGCTGGGTTACCTGCGCAGCGTGTTCGGGCTGGACCCGGGCGTGCAGTGCACCTCGGCGATGACCGGCGTGATCAACGACAAGGGCGCGTGGTTCTTCCTCGACACTCACGTGCAGGTCGATCCCGGCGCCGAGCAGATCGCCGAGGCCACCCTGCAGGCTTCCTATCGCCTGAAGCTGTTCGGCGTCGAGCCCAAGGTGGCACTGCTCTCGCACTCCAACTTCGGCAGCCACGACAACCCCAGTGCGGCGAAGATGCGCAAGGTGCGAGAGATCCTCAAGGCACGCGCGCCGAAACTGGACATGGATGGCGAGATGCAGGCCGACACTGCGTGGGACGAGGTGCTGCGCAAGCGAATGTTCCCCGGCACCACGCTCAACGGCCGCGCCAACCTGTTCGTGCTGCCCAACCTCGACGCCGCCAACATCGTCTACAACATGGTGCGGGTGATGACCGACGGCGTGGCGATCGGCCCGATCCTGATGGGCGTGGACAAACCGGCCCACATCCTCACCACCGCCTCCAGCGTGCGCCGCGTGGTCAACATGACCGCGGTCGCCGCGGTGGATGCGCAGATTCGCGCCGCGCGCAGCTAGCAGGCTGTCGAAGACAGCCTGCTAGCTGCGCGCAAAGGATGAGGCGGGCGCCGGAGCCGGACGCTGCTGCGCCGTGAGATGTTTGGCAAGCGAACCCGCTCACCGCGTTCGCCTCCTCTCCCCATTGGGGAGAGGATTGAGGTGAGGGGCGGGTGCTCGCGAAGGTGCGTGATCGAAGCGCGCTTCGTAGCCTCCACGCCGCCAGCTTGCCCCCTAACCCCGGCCCTCTCCCCAAAGGGGAGAGGGGGAAAGTCGCGCTCCCATGCGCCCCCGCATGGCGTCCATCGACGGACGTCCAACTGGCAGCGATGTGCCGCGAAGGCTAGACTTGGACGTCGGCCTGCCGCTTCCCCGGCGACGGCTTCCCCTACAGGCATCTGCGCCGCATGGCGCTGCGGAGAATCTTCCCATGGATCAGCTCGACGACGTCCTCAACCAGGATCTCGATCCCACCGAAACCCGCGAATGGATCGACTCGCTCAGCGCGGTCATCAGCCATGACGGCACCGAGCGCGCGCACTACCTGCTGGAGCAGATGGTCGATTCGACGCGCCGTGCCGGCGGCTACCTGCCGTTCGATCCCACCACCGCCTATGTCAACACCATCGCGCCGGCGAACGAGGCGAAGAGCCCGGGCGACGCGGCGATGGAATGGCGCATCCGCTCGCTGATCCGCTGGAACGCGATGGCGATGGTGGTGCGCGCGAACCGCAAGCCGGGCGAGCTGGGCGGGCATATCGCGAGTTTCGCCTCGTCGGCCACGCTGTACGACGTGGGCTTCAACCACTTCTGGCGCGCGCCCAGCGCCGACCATCCGGGCGACCTGGTGTTCCATCAGGGCCATTCCAGCCCCGGCATCTACGCGCGCTCCTTCCTCGAAGGCCGCTTTGCCGAGGACCAGCTCGACCTCTTCCGCTCCGACGTGATCGGCCACGGCCGTTCGCTGACCTCCTACCCGCACCCGTGGCTGATGCCGGACTACTGGCAGGTGCCCACGGTGTCGATGGGCCTGGGCCCGATCCAGGCGATCTACCAGGCGCAGTTCTTCAAGTATCTGGAGAACCGCGGACTGGTGCCGAAGACCGACCGCAAGGTGTGGTGCTTCCTGGGCGACGGCGAAACGGACGAGCCGGAGTCGCTGGGCGCGATCGCGCTGGCCGGCCGCGAAGGCCTGGACAACCTGGTGTTCGTGATCAACTGCAACCTGCAGCGCCTGGACGGCCCGGTGCGCGGCAACGGCAAGATCATCCAGGAGCTGGAGGGCGTGTTCCGTGGCGCCGGCTGGAACGCGATCAAGGTGATCTGGGGTTCCTACTGGGATCCGCTCCTCGCGCGCGACAAGGACGGCGTGCTGCGCAAGCTGATGATGGAAACCGTCGATGGCGAGTACCAGGCTTGCAAGGCCTTCGGCGGCGCGTACACGCGCGAGCACTTCTTCGGCAAGTACCCGCAGACGCGCGAGATGGTCGCCAACCTCAGCGACGACGACATCTGGCGCCTCAATCGCGGCGGCCACGATCCGCACAAGGTCTACGCGGCCTACCACGCGGCGACGCAGACCAAGGGCATGCCCACGGTGATCCTCGCCAAGACGGTGAAGGGCTACGGCATGGGCATCGGTACCGGCGAATCGCAGAACCCCACGCACCAGCAGAAGAAGCTGGACGACGAGGCGGTGCGGCATTTCCGCGACCGTTTCCAGATCCCGATCGCCGACGACAAGCTGCACGAGGTGCCATACTACCACCCCGGCAAGAACTCGCCGGAAGTGGAGTACATGATGGAGCGGCGCCGCGCGCTGGGCGGCTTCCTGCCGCAGCGCCGCCGCAAGGCCGACGCCAAGCTGAAGGCGCCGGAGCTCGCGGCGTTCGAGCAAATCACCAAGGGCACCGGCGAGCGCGAGATCAGCACCACGATGGCGCTGGTGCGCGGCATGAACCTCTTGCTGCGCGACAAGCAGCTCGGCGAACGCGTGGTGCCGATCGTGGCCGACGAGGCGCGCACCTTCGGCATGGAGGGCATGTTCCGCCAGATCGGCATCTACGCGCCGTTCGGCCAGAAGTACCGCCCGCAGGATTCCGACCAGCTGCTGTACTACCGCGAGGACCAGAAGGGCCAGGTGCTGCAGCAGGGCATCAGCGAAGCCGGCGGCATGGCTTCGTGGATGGCCGCGGCCACCAGCTACAGCATCAGCAACCAGGCGATGTTGCCGTTCTTCATCTACTACTCGATGTTCGGCTTCCAGCGCATCGGCGACCTGTGCTGGGCCTCCGGCGACATGCGCGCGCGCGGCTTCCTGGTCGGCGGCACCGCCGGCCGCACCACGCTGAACGGCGAGGGCCTGCAGCACGAGGACGGCCACTCGCACCTGATGGCCGGCACGATCCCGAACGTGAAGGCCTACGACCCCACGTTCTCCTACGAGGTGGCGGTGATCCTGCAGGACGGCGTGCGCAGCATGATGCAGGAGCAGGAGGACCACTATTACTACGTCACCGTGATGAACGAGAACTACGCTCATCCGGACATGCCCGAGGGCAGCGCCGAGGGCATCATCAAGGGCATGTACCTGTTCAAGGACGGCGGCAAGCCGAAGAAGGGCGAGCCGCGCGTGCAGCTGCTCGGTTCGGGCACCATCCTGCGCGAAGTGATCGCGGCGGCCGAACTGCTGGACAAGGACTTCGGCGTGAAGTCCGACATCTGGTCCTGCCCCAGCTTCATCGAGCTGCGCCGCGACGGCTTCGACGCCGAGCGCTGGAACCGCCTGCATCCCGAGGACAAGCAGCGCGTGCCCTACGTCACCGGCCTGCTGGAAGGCCGCGGCGGCCCGGCGATCGCCGCCACCGACTACGTGCGCGAGTACGCCGACCAGATCCGCGCCTTCCTGCCCGACGGCATGCGCTACACCGTGCTCGGCACCGACGGCTACGGCCGCTCGGACACCCGCGCGCACCTGCGCGAGTTCTTCGAGGTGGACCGCCACTGGATCGCCCACGCCGCGTTGGCCGCGCTGGCGAAGGACGGCAAGGTCAACGCCAAGGACGTGGCCCGCGCGATCAAGGAATACAAGCTCGACCCGGAGAAACCCAACCCGATCACGGTGTGAGCCGGGACGGCGAGCCAAAAGCAAGGCATCGCCACGGTATGAGCCGCTGGCGATATGACAAGAAAACCCGCCGCGTGGCGGGTTTTCTTGTTTGGGGCGCGTGCCCGCGAATGGCCGTCCGTTTGATTCCAGCGATCATCGATGATCGCAAGGGATCACTCCGACAGCCGACGCTGGATCGCCTCCAGCGCGTGGCCGCGGGTCTCGATCCCGTGGCGCGCCAGCAGCCAGCCGGCGGCGGCCATCGGCAAGGCGATCAGCAGCGCCGACAGCGCGAAGTGCGCGAACAGGCCCAGCACGCCCAGCGCCGCGCCCAGGATGCCGCCGAACTTCGAGCTGGCGGCGATCAGACCCGAGCCGCTGCCGCGCAGGTGCACCGGGTAGATCTCCGCCGCATACGGGATCATCGTGGCGATCACGCCGCCGCTGCTCACCAGCAGCGCCGCGGTGGTGGCGATCATCGGGGCCTCGGCCCGTGCGCCGCTGAAGGCAAGCGCGCAGAACGCGGCCAGCGACAACGCGGTCAGTGCGATGAACAGCACCAGCGTGCGGAAGCTGCTCCAGCGCTGATACAGCCACACCACCGCGGCCGTGCCCGGCACTGCCAGCAGCGCCGAGCGTGCCAGCAGCGCGCTGGCGGCGTGCGCGTCCAGGCCGAGCTTGGCCAGGTTGGCCGGCAGCCACAGCAGGAAGCCGAAATTCACCAGTCCCCAGGCCAGTCCGCAGGTGCCCAGCCCCAGCGTGATCCGTGCATGCCGGCCGCGCAGCAACTGGCGCAGGTCGGCCGCCGGGTGCGCGCTTTCCATGATCGGCGGGTCGCTGTCCTCGCCTGTGGGATCCTCGCGCAACGCCGCAGGCGAGCCGGCGAAGCGCGCCAGCACCGCGCGTGCCTGCGCATGCAGCCCGGCGTCGGCGAGGAAGCGCGGCGACTCCGGGATGTAGCGGTTGATGAACACGATCAGCGCACCGGTCGGCAGGTTCAGCAGCCACAACGCGCGCCAGCTGAAGGACGGCTCCAGCGCGGTGGCCGCGCCCGAGGCGGCGAGATAGCCGGCCGAAGTGCCCAGCCCGCCCAGCGCCACCAGCAGCCAGCCGCGGTGGGCGGCGGGCACAGTCTCGGCCATCAGGGTGAACGCGATCGGCAGCATGCCGCCCGCGGCCGCGCCCATCAGGAAACACATCGCCAGGTTCCAGTCGAATACCGGCATCGTGCCGCAGATCGCGGTGCCCATGAACAGCAGCGCCGACAGCAGGATCGAGGCGCGGCGGCCGAACCGGTCGGCCAGCCGTCCCCACACCACCGAGCCGAGCGCGGTGCCGGTGAGCGCCGACAGCGCCAGCCAGCCCGCGGTGGTCATGCAGATGCCGTATTCCGCGGTCATGCCCGGCATCACGAAGGCCAGCGAGGCCGGCTTCATCACGTCGATCGCCAGCGCCACCGACAGCGCCGCCGCGAGGATCCAGTGCGCGCGATTCAGCGGCGCGCGATCCGCGATGTGCAGATGCGGCTGGCTGTCGTTGCCTTGGCGGCTGCGCCGCATTTGCGCCAACCGCGGCATCAGGCCGTAGCCGGCCAGCATCACGCCGCCGGGGATCAGCACCATGCCCACGAGCATGCCGGCATCCATCGGCATGCCGGCAAGCTGGTAATGCATCGGCGCTGCCATCAGGTACATCGGCAGGTGCAGCAGCACGCCGATCGCCACCGCGACGCAACCCAGCCAGAACGCGAGCGGATGATGGAAACGCAGTTCCGGGGACATGGCGACCGTCGGGAGAATGACGATCGCCAGCTTAGCAGTGGCGTCGCTGCGCGAGGTCGCGCGCTTG
Source organism: Rhodanobacter sp. C06 (assembly GCF_002001105.1). GTDB lineage: Bacteria > Pseudomonadota > Gammaproteobacteria > Xanthomonadales > Rhodanobacteraceae > Rhodanobacter_A. The sequence continues at coordinate 66,986 of NZ_MUNP01000026.1, forward strand.
TTCAGTCCTCGTCGTTGTCGCGAAGGACCCGGCGCAGCAGCAGGAACGCACCGATGGTGCCGGCCACGATCGCGACGGTGGCGACCGGGTGGCGGTTCACCTGGCGCCGGAGCCGCCGGTAGCGGTAGTTCGTCTCGTCGACGAGGTCTTCGGCCGCACGGGCCAGCCGGCGCCGGTAGCCGTCGCCATCGAAACGCGCCGCCGCGTTGCGCCCGCGGGCGATCCAGCCGCGCGCGGTATCGCCGGCGTCGCCGGCGTAGCGGCGCGCGCGGTCGCCGAGATCGTCCAGGCTTTCTTCGATGTCGCGACGGGTACTCATGACGGACTCCTGCAGGAACCGGCACCACGCTGCCAGCGCCGGCGTGAGCTGCGTGTAAATGGCGCGCCGCGGCGTTCAGCCGGCGAGCGCGTATTCGCCGCCACGCTCCAGCGCGCGCTGGTACGCTGGACGCGCATGAATGCGCTGCAGGAACGCCCACAGCCGCGGTCGGCCGGCGTCGAGGCCGGCGCGCGCGGCGGCGGCCTCCAGCGGAAAGCTCAGCGCGATGTCGGCGACGCCGAACGCATCGCCGCCGAACCACGTACTCTTGCCAAGTTCGGCTTCAAGGTAGTCCAGATGCAGCGCAATCTGCGGATCGACGAAGCCGCGCTGCACCTTGCCGGCGATGCCGCGCGCCACCGGCTTGACGAAGAACGGCGCTGGCGCGGCTTCGACGCGGTGGAACACCAGCTTCAGCAGCAGCGGCGGCATCAGCGAGCCTTCCGCGTAATGCAGCCAGTAGTCGCAGCGCAGGCGTTGCGGCATGCCGTGGGCGGGGATCAGGCTGCCGCTGCCGTAGCGGTCGGCGAGGTAGCCGAGGATCGCGCCGGACTCGGCCAGCACCAACCCGTCGTCCTCGATCACCGGCGACTTGCCCAGCGGATGCACCGCGCGCAACTCGGGCGGCGCCAGCATCGTGCGCGGGTCGCGTTGGTAGCGGCGCAGCTCGTAGGGCAGATCCAGTTCTTCCAGCAGCCACAGGATGCGCTGCGAGCGCGAGTTGTTGAGATGGTGGACGGTGATCAAGGGCTTGCTCCGCGAAGCGGGATCGGATGACGGCAGTCGGGCAGCGGCCTGCGCCACCTTCAGCCCGTATACGCAAGACAGGACTCAGTAGATCTCACCCACGCAACAGCGCAGGCTGCCGCCGGCCTTCTCGATCTCGGACAGGTCCACCGCGCCGAGGCGGAAGCCCCAACCGGCCAGCGCCGCGCGCTGTTCGTCGTCGAGCGAGGCGGCGGCCATGGCGCTCATCCACACGCGCTCGTCGCTGAGCGTGATCGCATTGGCGGCGTAGGCCTGCTTTTGCGCGGGCGAGAGCCACAGAGCACGGTTGCCGTAAGCCTGCGCGATCGCCTGCGGCACCGCCGGATCGGCGAAGCCGTCGGCGGCGAGGATCGCGGCGCGGCCGGCGAGCAGGGCGAACACCACGTTGGTGTGGTACTCGCTTGGCGCCAGTTCGAAGGCGTAAGTCAAGCGCAGGCCGAACGCCTGGTGCATCGCCTCGGCACCGGCGAGGTCGCAACGTTCGCTCAAGCCGCAGTAGCCGATGCCGCGGGCGCGGTCGATCACCAGCGAACCGGTGAGTTCGGCGACCAGGTTGTCGCAGCCGGACAGGTCGATCTCGTCGTAGCCCAGCAGCTCGCCGAAGAAGTTGCGGATGTCGGGGCGTTCCGCCTCGCGCTGGCGCACGGCATGGCGCATGCGGCCCACCACCAGCGTGTCAGGCGCGGTGCCGAACACGTTGTTCGGGAACACCGCATCGGGGGTGGCCGCGTCGCCGGGAAACACGATCACGGGCACGTCCGCGCGCAGCGCCTGTGCCAGCACCTGGTGCTGGGCCAGCGCCCGCAGCGGGTCGACGGATTGCTCCATCGCCATGTAGCGGTTGTCGCGCGCCGATTCCGCCGCCAGCGAGAAATCCGCCGGCGCCACGAGGAACGCGCCGCGCGCGGTGGCGGGCGCGCCGAGCAGGGGCGCGAGTGTGGCGAAGGCATCGAGGAAGGCGGTCGGTGTCGCGACGATCATGGGCAAGTTCGGTGGAATGGCGCGAGGCGGGTCTCAAAGTGTATCGGCTGCCGCTTCCGCGGCATCCGGCGTGGCTTCCATGTGCAGCCGCTGGCGCCGGCGCAGGCTGGGGAACATCGCCATCCACGCACCCACCACCGCCAGCGTACCGAGGCCGCCGACCACTGCGGAACCCACCGCGCCCAGCCACGCCGCCAGCATGCCCGACTCGAACTCGCCGAGCTGGTTGGAGGTGTTGATGAAGATGGAGTTCACCGCGTTGACCCGGCCGCGCATCGCGTCGGGCGTGTCCAGCTGCACCAGCGAGCCGCGGATCACCATGCTCACCATATCGAATGCGCCCAGCGCGAACAGCGCGGCCAGCGACAGCCACAGATTCGCGGAAACGGCGAACACCAGGGTCGCCACGCCGAAGCCCGCGACGGAAGCGAACATGGTCATGCCCACGCGACGTTGCAGGTCGTGCCGTGCCAGCCACAGCGACATCAGCAGCGCACCCACCGCCGGAGCCGCGCGCAGCAGGCCCAGGCCCCACGGCCCGGTGTGCAGGATGTCGCGCGCGAAGATCGGCAGCAGCGAGGTGACTCCGCCCAGCAGCACCGCGAACAGGTCCAGCGAGATCACGCCCAGCACGTCCTTGCGTTCGCGGATGAAATGCACGCCCGCGAACAGCGACTTCAGTGTGGCCGGCTCGCGCTTCGGCGGCGCCTGCTCGTAACGCAGCAGCGCCATCATTGTGGCGGCGACGAGGTACAGCGCGGCGGCGCCGAGGTACACCACGCCCGGGCCGGCCACGTAGAGCAGGCCGCCGACCGCGGGGCCGAGGATCATCGCCATCTGGAACGCCGAACCGCTCACCGCCACCGCGCGCGGCAGGATCGCCGGCGGCACCAGCGCCGGCAGCAGCGACTGCATCGAGGGCGACTCGAACGCCTTGGCCACGCCGATCGCGAACACCAGCAACAGGATGCCGGCCTCGTGGATGCGATGAGTCAAGGTCAACACGGCCAGCAGCACGATGGCCGTCCATTCCACGATCTGGCCGAGCAGCACCACGCGGCGCCGCTCGTACTGGTCTGCCACGTGCCCGGCCGGCAACGCCAGCAACACCGATGGGATGAACTGCACCAGGCCGATCAGGCCCAGATCGAACGCCCGCCCGGTGATCGCGTAGATCTGCCAGCCCACAGCCACCGACAGCATCTGGAAGCCGAAGCCGGAGGCGATGCGCGCGCACCAGAACTGCACGAAGGCGCGGTGGCGCAGCGGCGAATCGGGCTGTGGGGACATGGATCGTGCACGGCGGGAAACCGCCAGTTTAACCGGCCCGCCGGATGCGCAAGCGGCGGCCGCCATGCTGCGGGCGGCCGCGAGGCGACGACGCGACGCGCTCAGCCCGTACGCGTGAAGCCGTCCGCGCTCCAGCCTTCGCTGCCCACGCCGTGGTGCACGAAGAACAGGCCGTCGGGATCGTACCTGCGCTTCGCCGCGGCGAGGCGCGGATAGTTGCCGCCCCAGAATCCTTGCTGCCAGTCGCGCAGGAAGTAGTCGCTCTCCGAGACGTAGCAGCCGGCATCCGGCGCCACGGCGCGCAGCGCATCCATCGTCTTGTCGATGGACGACGCCATGTGCCGCGCCATGGCCAGGTCGGGCTTCGCGCCCGGCATGCCGGGAAAAGCGGGATCGCCGCCATTGGCGCTGATGGCAAGGGCGAAGGCCTCCAGCACCTGCGGGTGGGTGGCAGTATCGCGGGCGCGGGCGATCGCGTCGGCCGGCGCACCCGCCAGGCCCTTGTTGAGATGCAGCGAGACGCCGAAGTGCCGCGCGGCCTCGAACAAAGCATCCACCAACGGCGTCTGCCGTCCCGGTTGCAGCAGCGAAGCCGGCAGCCAGGCCGACTGGTAGCCCTGGATGAACCAGCCCGCCTGGTCGCGGTCGCCGGCCCACACGAAGTGGTGGCGGGGCGCACCCGGCCGGTCGTCCGGCACGATGGCGTTCGGGAGGTACTTGCGCAGGAATTCGGCGTCCCAGAGATGCCGGGCCGGTGCTGCCAGCGCCTCGAATGGTTTGGTGACGCGGCAATCCCTGCGGGCATGCACCCAGGCCAGGAAGGGTGCCCAGGTCTGTTCCGCCTGCTGCTTGGTGAGGCCCTGGAACATCGTGGAAACTTCGAAGGTGTCGCCACCGTAGAATTTCAGCTGCTCGCCCCAGTGCGGATTGAACAGCGCGCGCTGATAGAAGCTCACCGCCTCGGTGATCAGGGCGCGATAAGCCGCGTCCGAGTTGGCCTTGATGGTGAGGTTGACCGCGCCGAAGAACTCGGGCAGATCGAACGTGCGCAGAGTCAGCCGCGTGACCACGCCCAGGCTGCCGCCGCCGCCGCCCTTGAGGCCCCAGAACAGCTCGGGATTCGTGCGGGCGTTGGCGATGCGCACCTGGCCGTCGGCGGTGACGACTTCCGCTTCCAGCAGGTTGGATGCCGCCGTGCCCCAGTTCTTCGAGAAGCTGCCGAAGCCGCCGCTCTGCACCAGCCCCGCCACGCCCACGGTGGTGCAGCCGCCGCCCTGCACGTAGCGGCCGCCCTTGGTGGTGACTGCATCGTAGGCGTCGATCCACATCGCGCCGGCCTGCACGGTCACGGCCGGCTGCGGCGCGACGTGACCGGCGCAGCCTTGTGGCACGAAGGTGTCGTGCAGGCTCACCTGGTTCATGTGGCGCGTCCACACCAGCAGCGAATCCGGTGCGTCCGAGGTGCCCTGGTAGCTGTGGCCGCCGCCCTTCACCACCAGGCGCAGGTGGTGCTTGCGGGCGAAGTCGACGGCTGCGACCACGTCGGCGGTGTTTTCCGCCGCCACCGCATAAGCGCTGGGCCGCGAGGTCCACGCGTCGGCCCAGCCGCTGGTCTGGGTCAACGCGGGGTTGTCGCCCACCGCGAACGGGTTGGCGAGTTGCTTCAATGCCGGCGAGGCGGCGCCCTGGGCGAACGGCGGTTCCAGCTTCAGCAGCCTGCCACCGACGCGTTGTTTCAGTTGCTCCCATTCCGCCGCCGCGGGCCAGCCCGGCTGGCCGGGGCGCAGCCGCGAGCGCAGGGTCGTGGCGAGCGCGCCAGCGCCATGCGCGAGTGCCGTGCCACTGCGCATCAGCAGGGGCAGCAGCGGCAGGGTGATGGCGGCTTTCAGCAGGTCGCGTCGTTTCATGGCGGCACTCCGTGGCAGGTCGGCGGCCAGCATGACCCCTTGGCAACACCACGCCCAGCGCGCGGTGACGGATCGCGGCTTGCAGGGACGAATCGCTGCCGACCCGGGACGAGGCGCAGGGGCAGCGCGACGCCGTGAACCCGTAGAATCGTCGGCATGAACGAGCAGGCGGATGGCGGATACCGGGATTTCCAGCGCTGGCGCCCCTCGGTCGAGGTCGCCTTCTGGGTGGCGCTGTACACCCTCAATGCGGTGTTCAACGGCCTCGTTGCGCGGATCGACAACGCCCGCACGGCGGCTTGGGAGCCGTGGGTGTGGGAATCGAGCAGCGCGCTGCTGATCCTGCTGCTGATCCCCTTCGTGAAGGCGGTGGAGCGGCGCTGGCCATTCCGCTTCGATACGTGGCGCCGCAGCCTGCCGTGGCATCTGCTGGCCAGCGTGGCGTTCAGTCTGGTGCACGTGGCCGGCATGGTCGGCTTGCGCAAGCTGGCTTACGGGATGGTTGATCAGCACTACCGTTTCGGAGCGTGGTGGCCGAACTTTGGCTACGAGTACCTGAAAGACATCCGCAGCTATTTCGTCATCGTCGCGATGATTTGCTTGTCGCGCCTGTGGCTGCTGCGCCAGCGGGGCGAGGCGAAGCTGCTGGCCGCGCCCGACGACGGCCCGCCGGTGGAGCCGGTGGAGCGGCCCGAGCGTTTCCTCGTGCGCAAGCTGGGCAAGGAGTTCCTGGTCGCGGCGCGCGAGATCGAGTGGCTGCAGGCCGCGGGCAACTACGTGAACCTGCGCGTGCGCGGGCGCGACTATCCGCTGCGCAGCACGATGGCGGCGATCGAGACGCGGCTGGACCCGGCGCGTTTCCTGCGCGTGCATCGCGGCTACTTCGTCAATCTCGACTATCTCGCCGAGATCGAGCCGCTGGACACCGGCGACGCGCGCCTGCACCTGCGCGACGGTGCGAAGATCCCGTGCAGCCGGCGTTATCGCGCCGCCCTGCGTGAGCGCTACGGCCAGCCGGCGGCGGTCGAATGAACCGGGCCGCGCTTGCGTAGTGGCGCGCGCTCGTTCCAAGCTAGCTCCCTGATTCCGTACCGGATGCTCTGCCGATGATGCACGTGCCGTCGCCCCGCCACCTCGTTCTTGCCGCCCTTGCCGGCGCGCTGATCCTCGCCGGCTGCTCGCAGGGCGGCGCGCCCGCGCCGGACGCCGCGCAACAGCAGGCGCAGGCCAAGGCCGCCGAAGCGGCGCGCAACCTCGACACCTATCGCCAGCTGCTGCGCATCCACAACGACCAGATGGCGGCGACGCTGGGTCAGGACATCGTGCAGCGCTTCCCCGGCAGCGCCGCGGCGAAGGAGGTGCAGCAGACGCTGCCCGAGGTCGAGCAGCGCTGGAAGGAGAACAGCGAGAAGGCGCGCCTCGCCGCGTTGTGGCAGTACCAGGTGGCGCCGATGGCCGGCGGCACCCAATCCACCGCAGCGACCTACAACAGCCGGCCGATCGGCGTGCACGTGCGGCTGGTGCTGCGTCGGCATACCAGCTGGGGCCAGAGCGCGTTCCTGTTCAACGACGGCCGCGGCGGCTTCGTCTGCAAGGGCGAGTGCACGATCGCGGCGAAGTTCGACGACAAGACGCGTGCGATCAAGGCCTACGCGCCGTCCACCGGCGAACCGGCGCTGATGATCCGCGACGACAAGGGTTTCATCACGGCGCTGGAGAAGGCGAAGAAGATCAGCCTGCCGGTCACCCTGCAGGATGGCGAGAAGAAGGTGGAACTTGTCTACGAGGTCGGCGGCTTCGTGCCGGACCAGTGGCAGGCGCTGCCGAAGAAGGGCAAGAGATAGGGGAGAGGAGCGAGGGGTGAGAGAAAGCAGATCCAGCGATGCGCTCCAGCTCTTCACTCACTTCTCACTCCTCTCCACTCACATCCTGCTTCCTGGTGCACCCGCCGGCCGTTCGCGCGTTCCACTGCGTATCGACGAATGGAGGAAGCAACCATGTCTCGCAAAGCTTCGTGGATGGCCGTCGCACTGGCGGCGATGCTGAGCGCGTGTTCCAGCGTGCCGTATGCGCAGCGGATGGCCCAGCGCCAGGCCGCCTACGCGGCCGCGGCCGGCGCGCCGGTGCGCAGCTTCCACTATTTCGACCTGTACTCGTGGGAGCCGCTGGGCGACAGCCAACTGGCCGTCTACGCCCAGCCGAATCGCGCGTGGCTGCTGGACGTGGGGCCTTGCCCGAACCTGGAATTCGCCAATGCGATCGGGCTCACCTCGTTCACCGGCGAGGTGTCGGTGAACTTCGACAAGGTGCTCACCGGTCGCGGCTTTCCGCCGTGCTTCATCTCGAAGATCCGCCCGGTCGACGTGGCGAAGCTGAAGCTGGAGCAGCAGGCGCAGCGCAAGATCGAATCCGAGCCGCGCCAGCCGTCCGCCGACGCAGCGCAGAAGTAGGCGGCGTCAGCGCACCACTGTCACCGGCACGTGGGCGCGGGCCAGCACGTTGGTGGAGACCGAACCGAGCAGCCAGCGCGCCAGCGCGCCGCGCTCGGTGTGGCCGATCACGATGTGGTCGATGCCGTGCTGGCCGACTTGGCCGAGCAGCACGTCGCCGGGGCTGCCGTGGGTGAGTTCGACATCGACCAGACTGGCGGCATCCGGCGCGATCGCGGCCAGTTCGTCCTCCAGTTCCTGCATGCGCTGGGTGCCGGAGTCGGTCATCATCAGCGCGCAGGTGTCGCCGCCTTCGGCCACCTGCAGCACCGACACCACGCGCACCCGGCCGCCGCAGGCGTGGGCCAGTTCCATCGCGAACGCGAACGCGCGGCGCGCGGCGTCCGAGCCGTCGTAACCGACCAGTGAATACTTGGGCATGCCCGCTCCTTGAGGGTGGAAACATCATCGTTTGGTGAAGAAGTCTGGACTGGCGCGCGTTAGCGGAACATCAAGATGAACGGACGCGCGCACAGCTCACGCGCACGTCACGGAGGGCTGTCGAAGCTGGACCGCACGTTCCACCGGGCCACCGGATGGCAACGGATCCCGCGCCAGTTGCGCCACTGTAAGGAGAAGCCGATGAGCAAGCACACTCTCGTCCTGACCGCCGCCCTGCTGCTCGGTGCGGGTGCCTTGGCAGCCGTGCCGGCCGCCCCCGTCCACGCCGCCGACGCTGACGTGAAATGCGATCTGACCTTCAGTCTGGCCGGCTGGTCGATCCTCTACAAACACGCCGAGGGCAACGGTATGGTGACCTGCAACAACGGCCAGCGTGCCAACGTGAAGATCACCGTGGTGGGCGGCGGCCTCACTGCCGGCAAATACCGCATCGACCATGGCACCGGCGAGATCACCCACGTGCGCAGCATCGACGACGTGTTCGGCAACTATGCGCAGGCCGGCGCCGAAGCCGGCGTGGTGAAGAGCGGCACCGCCCAGGTGCTGACCAAGGGCACCACCTCGCTGGCGCTGGCTGGCCACGGCGAAGGCATCAACCTCGGCGTGTCGGTGGGCAAGTTCACCATCAGCCGTCGCTGAAGAGGCACGGCAGGAGGGTTCGAAGGGCGCCGCAAGGCGCCCTTCGTTTGCGCGGCAGCGTACACTGGGCGGCGCTGCCCCCTCCCGGAGAACCGCGATGCGTCGCCTGCCGCTGCTGTTCGTGCTGACCCTGCTGTGCGGCCTGCTGGCCACTCCCGTCGTTGCCGTCGATGCGTTGCCCCAGGTCGGCGCCAGCGCGCCTGCCTTCCGCCTGCAGGACCAGAACGGCCACTGGCGCAGCCCCGCCGACTATCACGGCCACTGGCTGGTGCTGTACTTCTATCCCAAGGACTTCACCCCCGGCTGCACCACCGAGGTCTGCACTTTCCGCGACGATGTCGCCAAGCTGCGCCAGGCCGGCGCCTCGGTGGTGGGCGTGAGCCTGGACGACACGAAGTCGCACGCCGAATTCGCCGCCAAGTACTACGTGCCGTTCCCGCTGCTCGCCGACGCGGATCGCAAGGCGGCCGCCGAATACGGCGTGCTGAGCTCCATGGTGGGCATGCATTACGCCAAGCGCACCACCTTCCTGATCGACCCTGAAGGCAGGATCGCCAAGGTCTATGCCGATGTCGATCCCAAGGCGAACTCCAGCCAGGTGCTGACCGATCTCGCTGCCATGAAGAAGGCGGCGCCCTGATGGCGGTGATGGCCCGGGCCGAAGCCGGCTCCCCCACGCGCGGTTTCGCGGCTTGGCGCGTGCTGGTCTGGCTGATGCTGTTGCTGGCCGCGTTCGGCAGCGTGCAATACCTCGGCCACGCGCAGCTCCTGTGGGCACATCGTGCCGGCTTGTCGCCGGACGACGGCGCCGCGCTGCAGCGCATGCTGGCCTGGGATATCGGCTATCTGCTGGCCGCGTTCGCGCTGATCGTGCTGTGCGCCGGCTGCATCCTGCGCCAGGCCTGGGCGCGCGCGCCGCTGCGCATGGCCTGCGGCGTGCTGGTGCTGTGGGCGCTGGCCAGCGGCGGCATGATGCTGGCGCAATGGCCGCAGTTCCACCGCGCCAGCGCCGACGCGCTGGCCCAGCTCGGCAACGACGCCACCTTGCGCAGCGCCGTGATGCACGCCCGCCGCGTCTACCGCATCACGCTGGGGCTCAAGGCGATCGCGATCCCCGTGCTGCTGTGGCTGGCCTGGCGACTGGGCACGCCCGCGGTGCGCATGCAGTTCCGCCATCGGCGCTAAGCGGTGGCATGGCATGATCACAGGGAGCGCGTTTTCGAGCTTGTCGACCGTTTCAACAGGAGGAAGGGGATGAAACGCTGGTTGTCAGGTCTGTTGTGTCTGGTGCTGTCAGGTGTGGCGTTGGCCGCCGGACCGGCGGCAGTGCGCAAGCGGGTACAGGCGAGCATGCGGGTCAATGGCACGATCGAGGTGGCTCCGGATGGCAGCGTGAAACAGTACGCGCTCGATCAACCGGAAAAATTGCCGGATGCGGTAAAGGAGCTGTTGACCAAGTCCATACCCGCATGGAGGTTCAAGCCTGTCGAGTTGGATGGCAAGCCGGTGACGGCCAAGGCGGCGATGAACCTGCGCGTGGTCGCCAGTCCCTTAGACGGCGACAAATACAATCTTGGTGTTGCAGGAGCCTGGTTTGGTGATCAGGGTGGCGCTACGACACAAACGATCTCATACAAGAGCCAGAAGCGGCCCGGTTACCCAATGGTTGCAGCCCATAACAGGGTGTCGGGCACGGTGTACGTATTGTTGAAGGTCGGACGCGATGGCAAGGTGGCCGACGCCGAGGCCGAACAGGTGGATCTGCGTGTTATCGCAAGCGACAGCGAGCTGGAGCTTTGGAGGCAAGCGCTGAGGGCTGCAGCTTTGTCTGCACTCAAGCAGGACACCTTCAATTTGCCCACTGCAGGGCCGGAGGTGAATAACCCCTATTGGATTGCGAGGATTCCGGTGACCTTCCAGATGAATGGCGCACAGCCAACGGAGTATGGCCAATGGCAGGCCTACGTACCGGGTCCGGTACATGAGCCCGAGTGGGCAGGGAAGCACAAGTTGGCAGGAAGCCCGGACGCGATTCCCGAGGGGGGAGCCCTGTTGGCTGACCAGGCATTGCACCTGCTCACATCGCTCGGCGGCACTTGAACTCTTTACGTGCGGCTAGGAGGACAACGCCCCGTTCGCGGGGCGTTTGCGTATTGGCCCTGCGTGTTCAGCATCGGTTGCCCCAAGTGCAGGTATCGCTGCGCCATCCCATTCCCGGAATCGTCCCGATGCGCCCCTGCCGTATGCCGCTGTTCCTGCTGTCGCTGCTCGTCGTGTTGCCGCTGCAGGCGCAGGACCTCGCCGCCACCTGCCATGCCACCAGCAGCTACGACGTGACGCTGCGGCCGGGCAGCGTGCTGTTCGATCGCCCTGCGCCCGCGCCGACGCGGGTGGAGCTGAGCCATGGCACGCTGCGCACCGATGGCGCGGCGGTGCCGCTGAATGCCGAAGAGCAGGACCGTCTGAGCCTGTTCGAGCGCGACCTGCGCGCGCTGGCGCCGCGCGTGCGCACGGTGGCGCAGCACGGCGTGGACATCGCGGTGCAGGGCCTGCGCGAGGAGGCCGCGGGCATGGGCCTCGGCGCGGATACGCGGGTGCAACTGGACCAGCGGCTGGCGGCCGATGCGGCCAGCCTCAAGCAGCGCATCGCGGCCAGCGACAGCACGCACGACTGGCAGGGCGGCGCAATGGATCAATACGTCAACCAGATCGAGAGCGATCTGTTGCCGCTGATCGCCGGCGATCTCGGCCAGCAGGCGCTCACTGCCGCCATGAGCGGCGACCTGCAGACCGCCGCCAGCCTGCGCGACCGCGCCACGAACCTGGCCACGCAACTGGAACCGCGCATGCGCCAGCGGATGCAGGCACTGCGGCCGCAGATCGAGGCGTTGTGCCCGGCGATCCGTCAGCTGGCCACGCTGCAGCAAGGTGTGCGCGACGGCAAGGGCCGGCCATTGGACCTGCTGCAGATCGGCCAGTGAACGCGACACCTTCGTGACGCGGATTAATCTCCGGCTAAGTAGCCGTGGGCGAGGATGACGCCATCATCCTCACCGCCCGACCGGGGGCGACCGTGGCTACGAGCGTCATCCGAACCACCTGCAACCAGCTGATCCGCCGTGGCATCGACCTGTGCCGCCTGTACCGCCATGCCTCTCTCGCGGTGAGCGAGCCGGGCCTGCGCGCGGTGCTGGACGAGGATGCCCAGGCGCTCGCCGCCATGGTCGTCGAGTTGCAGCACGAGGTGGCGCTGGCCGGCGGCGAGCCGCGCATGCACGGCAGCTGGCGCGCTGCGCTGCGTTGCCGGATGGTGGACGGCGTGGCGCGCACCGCCGCGCGGCGTGACAGCGCCTGGATCCACGCCCTGGCGCAGGACGAGTCGGGCCTGCTGCGGGCCTTCGAACGGGCGATCGCCGGCCTGCCCGAGGACTCGGCCAAAGTGCTGCGCCGGCAGCTGCCGCGCCTGCGCGGCATCCATCTGGACATGCACAGCCTGGCCGGCCCCGCGCATTCCTGACGGCACGCGCCTGACGGCACGCACCGACACGCACGCGGGCGGCACGCCCACCCGATCCCCGGCATCTTGCCGTCGCCGTCGTCGCGGCGTCCGCACTAGCTTGCATGCTCCTGTCCGTCACACGGGGAGCGTGCCATGCATCGTCACCGACTGGCCGGTCTGCTGGCCTGTGTCTTGTTCGCCTGCGCCACCGGCGCCGCCGCCTCCGACAGCTTGCGCGTGGGCAACCGCGTGCTGGTGGTGGGCGACAGCGCAGCCACGGTGAGCGCGCTGCTCGGCAAGCCTACGCACAAGTCGCATCAAGGTGCCTCCCGCAGCGGCGGCCGCCACGGCAAACGCGTGCGCGGCATCTCCGCCAGCGCGACGCGCGGCGAGCAGTGGCAATACCGGCGCAACGGCAAGGTGATCGTGGTCACCCTGGTCGACGGCCGCGTCAGCGACATCGACGAGCGCAGCCGCTGACGGTTTCCCGCCGCGCACACCGTGACTGATGGCAGGGCATGACGCATGGCGCATGCCGCTGGGGACTGCGTAACTGAAGCTTCCGGGCATGCCGGCGCTCGCAGCCGGCATCAGGCCACGGGAGTTTGCATGTCCGGACACCGCACAGTCGCCACGCTTGTCCTCGCTCTCGGCGTTGCCCTCGGCCTGCCAGTGCAGGCGGACGGGGTCCACGTGCGCGGCGACCAGTGCGGCTACGACAGCAACTACGACGTGCGGGTGACGCCGGCCGGCATCGACTTCAGCCGCAGTGACACGCAGCCTGCAGCGGTCTTCATGCACGATGGTGCGCTGCGTATCGACGGCCGGCCGGTCGCGGTGTCGGCGGAGGATGCGGCGCGGCTGCGCCGCTACGAGGCGGGCATGCGCAGCCTGTTGCCCGAGATGGCGGGCATCGCGCACGAGGCGGTGGGCATCGCGTTCGATGCGCTGACCACGGTGGCCGCCACGCTGGGCGGCAGCCAGCATCACCGCGATGCGCTGGTGCGCGAGCTCAACCAGTCGCGGGTGCAGGCGCTGCGCGGCATGGACACCAACATCGATGCCGACCACTGGGGCCAGCAGGACTTCGCCGACGCGATCGAGCAGCCGGTCGACAAGGCCAGCAACCAGTTGGCCAGCGCGCTCACGCGCAGCGTGATGTGGTCGCTGTTCACCGGCGGCGCCGACGAACTCGAGGCCCGCGCCGATTCGATCGACGCGTCGATGGAAAAGGAGATGCAGGCGCGCGCGGGCCAGCTGGAGGCGCGCGCCAAGGCGATCTGCCCGCGTCTGGCGGAGCTGGACGAACTGCAGCGACAGTTCCATTTCCGTCTCACCGATGGCCAGCCGCTGCAACTGCTGACGGACAATCGGGATCGCAAGGGCAGGGACAGCCAGAGCGGCGCGGACGACGACGCAGTCGCCACGCGCTGATACCCCCAGGAACCGTGCGCTCCCCGCACGGTGACATGCCGCGCCCGGCGTGATGCCGCCCGCGGCTTTTTTTTGTGACCACCATCCTTGGTGGTCGCCATTCGGGCCATCGCTGCGCGATGTCATTGTCGCTCCTGGCGATTTCTTGCCTGCTGGCTGCAGGGACGGGGACGCGGCGGACACGATCCTGCTGCTAGGCTCGTTGCCAGTCTTTCCGAGCGACCGCCATGCACGAATTGTCGACCCGCCTTGCCTCCGTGGATCTCTCCGCCATCGTGGCCAGCGTCGGTCCACGCCTGCTTGGCGCGCTGCTGATCCTGCTGATCGGCGCGTGGCTGGCCGCGCGGTTGGCGAATTTCAGCCAACGAGCGCTGCGTCGGGCGAAGGTGGACGACACCCTGGGCGGTTTCCTGCGCAACCTGATCTACGGCGTGCTGATCGCAGTGCTGGTGGCGATGGCGCTCGCTGCGCTGGGCGTGTCACCGGCGCCGATGGTGGCTGCGCTGGGCACCGCCGGCCTGGCGATCGGCCTGGCGCTGCAGGGCTCGCTGTCCAACCTCGCCTGGGGCGTGCTGCTGATCATGTTCCGGCCGTTCCGGGTGGGCGACTACGTCACCGCCGGCGGCATCGACGGCACCGTGCAGAGCATCGACCTGATGTACACCCAGGTGCTGCTGCCCGACGGCCGCGAAGCGGCGGTGCCCAATGCCAAGGTGGGCAGCGACGCCATCCTCAACTTCAACCGCCGCGGCACGCGCCGGGTCGACCTGAAGATCGGCATAGGCTGGCGCGACGACCTCACGCAGGCGATGGCCACGCTGCAGCAGGTGCTGGCGGACGAGCCGCTGGTGCTGGCCGAGCCCGCGCCCGGCGTGTGGGTGGACGGCATCGCCGGGCAGACCGTGACCCTGGTGCTGCGCGGCTGGGTGAAAAGTCCCGACGTGTGGGCCACGCAGACCGCGCTGCTGCGCGCGGTGAAACAGCGCATCGACGCCAGCGAGTTGAGTTTGCCGGCGACTGCGCACGAGGTGAGCGTGGTGCAGGCGCCATCGAAAGATGGCGCGGGAGCATGATGGTGCCGGGTGCGCTTGCGCGAGCAACGAAGCGGCTTCGAGCGCCTGCCGCGCCATAGGAGCCCCGGGTACGCTGCCGGCGCGCAGTAGCAGGAGCACCCCACCCG
>NZ_MUNP01000017.1 GCF_002001105.1 Rhodanobacter sp. C06
ACCCTCCCCTGCAAGCAGAGGAGGGCAACATCAGAAGCGGAAGTTCGCCGTCAGCATGCCGGAACGCGTCGTGCCCGGGATGTAGCGGTAGCCGCTCTTGTTGATCGACGCGGCGTAGTGCTTGTCGAACAGGTTGTAGAGGTTGAGCTGCAGGTCGAAGTGCTTGTTGACCGGGTAGGTCGCCATGGCGTCGAACACCCACCAGGCCTCGACGTATCGCGGCGTGCCGATCGCGCCGTCGGCGCCGCGCTGCATTTCGCCGGAGTAGCGCGCGCCGCCACCGACGACGAGGCCGAACGGCAGGCGGTAGGTGGTCCAGCTGGTGAACGCGCGCTTCGGCGTGTAGGCCAGCACGTTGCTGCCGTCGGCGGCGGGCGCCGAGCCGTTGGTGGCGCCGCTGAGGGCGCCATGGCTGGTGCTGGTATGCATGCTGGTGAAGCCGGCATTGATCGCCCAGTTCTTCGTGATCTGGCCGACGGCGGTGAGTTCCACGCCCTGCACGCGCTTGTTGCCGATCGGGTACCACAGCAGCGTGGTGGGGTCCTGCTCCAGTTCGTTGCTGACGGTGGTGCGGTAGAGCGCGGCGGTGAGCAGCAGGCGTTCGTCGAACAGGTTCCACTTCGTGCCCAGCTCGGCGGTGCGGGCCTTTTGCGGGTTGAGCGCGGGATTGTCCACGCTGTTCGCGGCTGTGCTGAACGACAAGCTGTTGCCGCCCGGCGGCTGCGCGGCGGTGGCGAGGTTGGCGTAGAGGCTGCCGTTCGCCGTCGGCTTGTAGATCACGGCGAGCTGCCAGCTGGGCAGGTTGTCGGATTTGCGGGCGTCCACCCCGGGCACGATGGCCCCGGTGGGCAGGCTGCCGCAGGCCGGCGCGCTCCTGCCGCCGCAGGCCACGGTGCTGCTGAAGTCGGTGGTGTAGTGGTCGAGGCGCGCGCCGGCGTTGACCTGCCACTGTTCGTTGAACTTCAGCGTGTCGAACACGTAGGCGCCGACGGTGTTGGTCTTGCCGTTCGTCCAGCCGCCGTTGGGGCCGTAACGCAGTGCGTTGCCGACGTTGGAGTCCGGCGCGTAGAGGCTGGCCGCTGGCCAGGTGCTGCCGTTCAATGCGGCCAGCGTGGTCGTGCCCACCGTTTCCCGGCTGAGTTCGATGCCGGTGCTCAGCTTGTGCGTGATGGCACCGGTGGCGAAGTTGGCGGTGAGGTTGAGCTGGTTGGCGACGATGCGGTTGGTCTGGTCCTTGAAGTTCGGATTGCTGCGCGCAACCGTCCAGGTCGAAGGATCACCGGGGTTCGGCGTCAGCAGGTTGGCGGCGCTGCCCATGAACGAGGTGAGCAGGTAGTCCTCGTGGGTGCGGCCCCAGCGCAAGGTGTCGTGCAACGCCACGTCTTCCGAGAAGTCGTGCTGCAGGATCGCGGTGAACATGTCCTCGACGACGTGGTCGTGGTCCTGGTCGGTGCCGTAGAAGTTGCCGGGATCGACCTTGGGTGCGTTGCCGAGGAAGGGGCGCGCCGGATCGGGCGAGGCGTAGCCGGGCAGGCCGATGGTGGGGATGCCGCCGTCGGGCACGTTGTCCTGTTTCACGTGCAGGTAGTCGAGGTAGACGCGGGTGGGCGTGCCGAGGCCGAACGCCAGCGAGGGCGCCACGCCCCAGCGCTTGTTCTTCACTTCGTCGCGGCCCGGCACGCCGCTGTCCTGGTCGAGCACGTTGAGGCGGAAGGCGGCGTGGCTGGCGATCTGCCGGTTCCAGTCGGCGGTGGCGCGCTTCTGGTCGGCACTACCCAAGGACAGCGAGCCGGACACCGCGCTGCCGAGCTGCGGCTGTTTGGTCACCATGTTGATCGCGCCGGAGGGGGCGGTGCGGCCGTACTCCGTGCTGTCCGGGCCCTTGGTCACCTCGATCTGCTCGATGTTGAACACGTCGCGCGAGATCGTGCCGAGGTCGCGCACGCCGTCCACGAAGATGCTGCCGGAAGTGTCGAAGCCGCGCATGAAGATCGCGTCGCCGGTGCTGGTGGAGCCGTTCTCGCCCGCGAAGAACGTGCCCACGCCGGCGCTGTTGCGCAGCGCCTCGGTGAGCGTGGTGGCGCCCTGCTCGTGGAGCAGTTCCTTGCTGATGATCACGATGGTCTGCGGCGTGTCCACCAGCGGCTGGGTGAACTTGGGCGATGACACCTGATCGACCTTGTACGGCACGAACGTGCCTTCCACGGTGACGCCTGGCAGGCGCCTGGCCGTGGCGACCTGGGCATCGGTGGCGGGCGCCGCAGCATCGGTGGTTGCCGCCATGGCCGGCAGCGCCAGCGCGAGGCTGGTCGCCAGCGTGGCGGCGGTGAGCGCGGGGACGGATGCGCGGCGCACCACCGGGTGCTTGCGGCTCTTGACGAAGTCCATCAGGAAAACTCCACGGCATTTCGGGAAGGGGATGGCTGGGGGCTTGGGCGCGACAACTGGCCGGATGCCCGAGGCAGGCGTCGGCGTCGTCGCAGCGGTCGGCGAACCTTGCGCATGGGAGGGCGCTGCGGGCCCTCGTCGAACCGGCGGCAAGATAAAGCAAACGAGAATGATTCGCAATATGTGAATGACGGCGCGACGATGCGGGCGCCGACCATGGTCGGCTCGGCAGCCGCGGTTCACGGCGTTACCCTGCAGGGAGTCGCGTCACGAGGAGAACCTGAGGCCATGCGCATGTTGGTTGTGGGAGCCGGCGCCACCGGCGGCTATTTCGGCGGACGCCTGCTGCAGGCGGGACGTGACGTGACTTTCCTGGTGCGCGAACAACGCGCGCAACGGCTGGCGCAGCACGGCCTGCACATCCGCAGCGCGCTGGGCGATGCCGACCTCGCCGCGCCGCCCACCGTCACCACGGCGACGCTGCGCGAACCGTTCGATCTCGTGCTGCTGAGCTGCAAGGCCTGGGATCTGCCGCAGGCGATCGAGGACATCGCACCGGCCATGGGCGAACACAGCGCGGTGCTGCCGATCCTCAACGGCATGTGCCAACTCGACCAGCTCGATGCGCGCTTCGGCGCCGATCGGGTGCTGGGCGGGCAGTGCGTGATCGCCGCCACGCTGGATGCCGACGGCACCGTGCGCCACCTCAACCGTTCGCACAGCCTGGGCTTCGGCGAGCGCGACGGCAGCGATTCCGAACGCGTGCAGCGCATCGCGCGGACGCTGGCCGGCGCGAACTTCGAGTCGCGCGCGAGCCGGCACGTCGTGCAGGACATGTGGGACAAGTGGGTGTTCCTCGCCAGCCTCGCCGGCATCACCTGCCTGATGCGCGCGCCGGTGGGCGACATCGTGGCCGCGCCCGGCGGTCGCGACACAGCGCTGGCCCTGCTCGACGACTGCCGCCGCGTCGCCGCGGCCTGCGGCCACGAGCCGCGGGAGACGGTGATCGAACGCGCCCGCGGGTTGCTGACCGAGGCCGGCTCCACATTCAGCGCCTCGATGATGCGCGACCTGGAACAAGGCCACCGCGTCGAGGCCGACCACGTGATCGGCGACCTGCTGGTGCGCGGAGTGGCGCAGGGCGTGGATGCGCCCGTGTTGCGTCTGGCCTATGCGCACCTGAAGGCCTACGAGGCGCGCCGGGCGCGATCGGCCGCTTGAGCGGCCGATGCGATCCTCGGATGGATCGCACGCGAATCAAACACTTCGTGTTTGATTCGCGGAGCCGAGTCCGGGCGGTATCGGACTGGGCGAGCCTGAAAAGGGCGTGACAACCCTTTTCAGGCAAAGGAATGTTGCTGTTGCCTGGTTGTCGTTGACGCGGATACCCGCATCACTCTCGATGCATCCTCACTGCACCTTCGCGAGCTTCGCCTTCAGCTCCACGCCCGACATCAGGAAGCCCACGTGGCATTCGTAGTTCTGGCTGTCGCGGTATTCGCTGCCGTTGTAGTTGCTGACGATGTCGGTGACGGCGTTGGCGCCGGCCTTCTTCGCGTCGTCCTGCAGGGCGATCAGCACGGATTGCAGCGCCCAGTCGCAGGTGACCTGGTCCTTCTTGCCGAAGGCGTTGGTCTTGCGGGCAACGTCCACGTTGTCGTTCACCACGGTGAGCTGGCCAGTGGGCGTGGTGCCGGCGAGGTAGAACTTCACGCTGCCGTCCAGCTTGCCGCTGGCGGTGGCGGCCTGCACCGCGTTGGCGAACGCGAGGTGGACGAACTTGTCGGCGGCGTGGCTGGCCATCGGCAGGGCTGCTAGCAGGGTGGCGATGGCGAGGGTTTTGGCGTGCATGCGGTACTGCTCCTTGTGGCGTGGACGGATGAAACGATGCGTCAGCACAGGCCGCCGTTGACGGCGAGCACCTGGCGGGTGATGTAGCCGGCGTCGGCGCTCATCAGGAAGGCCACCGCGGCGGCGACCTCCATCGGCGTGCCGGCGCGTTGCGCGGGGATGGCCTTCAGGATCTCCTCCACCGGCACGTCGGCATCGAGCATGTCGGTGTCGATCAGCCCCGGCGCCACGCAGTTCACGGTGATCTTCCTTTTCGCCAGTTCCACCGCCAGCGCCTTGGCCGCGCCGATCACGCCGGCCTTCGACGCGCTGTAGTTGACCTGGCCGCGGTTGCCGATCAGGCCCGACACCGAGGTGATGCAGACGATGCGGCCCGGCGCGCGGCGGCGGATCATCGGCATCACCAGCGGATGCAGCACGTTGTAGAAGCCGTCCAGGTTGGTGCGCAGCACGCGGTCCCAGTCCTCGTCGCTGAGCGCGGGGAACGCGCCGTCGCGGGTGAGCCCGGCGTTGCACACCACGCCATAGGGCGCGCCGTGTCGTTCCACGTCCGCTTCCAGCGCGGCGCGGCAGGCTTCGCGGTCGGCGATGTCGAACTGCAGAACACGCGCCGCGCGGCCCATGGCCTCGATCTCCGCGCACACCGCTTCGGCCTCGTCGCGCTTTGTGCGGCAGTGCAGGACGAGGTCGTGGCCGGCCTGCGCCAGCCGCAGCGCGATCGCGCGACCGATGCCGCGGCTGGAGCCGGTGACCAGGATGGTGTCAGCCATGGCGAGGTTCCGTTGCGGATGAGGGGGACTTGTCGCTTTGAAACAGGGCGCTGGCGTCGGGCGGACTGAACACGGTGAGCCGTGCCTCGGCCAGTACGCCGGGCGCCTCGATGCGGCAGGCGAATACGCCCATGCCGCTGTCGTCGTGGAAGTCGCGTCGCGCCTCGACGCGCAACTCGCTGCCGGGCGCGAAGGCGGCCACGTTGCAGGCGTAGTGGCGGGTGCCGAGCAGGAAGCCCAGCCGCACCGGGATCCCCACTTCCCTGGCCTGGCAGCCGGCCCAGGCGGCGATCGCCTGCGCCATCAGTTCCACGCCCATCCACGCAGGGAGCGTGCCGTCCGCTTCGTGGAACAGGCCGGTGGCCGGAACGCGCCGGCTGCATACGGCATGCTCGGGGCCGTGTTCCAGCACCGCGTCGAGCAGGATCATCTCGCCCGCGTGCGGCAGCAGTTCGGCGATCGGCCACGGCGTCATGCGGCATCTCCCAGGATCAGGCAGGCATTGTTGCCGCCGAACGCGAAGGAACTGCTCATCAGCCGGCGCGGGCCGCCGTCGGGCAGGCGCGCGCCGGCTTCGACGAAGCACAGCGCGGGCAGCGCGGGGTCGGCCAGGCCGTCCCAGTGTTGCGGCGGCAGCCGGCCGTCGCGCAGGCTCAGCCAGCAGAACGCGGCTTCCAGTGCGCCGGCGGCGGCGAGCGTGTGGCCGGTGAGCGGCTTGGTGGAGGAACACGGCACGCCGTGCGGGAACACCGCGGCCACTGCCTGCGCCTCCATCGCGTCGTTGTGCGTGGTGGCCGTGCCGTGCAGGTTGAGGTAGTCGATCTGCGCGGGTTCCAGCCCGGCCTGCGCCAGCGCGGCGCGCATGGCCTGCTGCGCGCCCAGGCCTGCCGGATCGGGCGAGGACATGTGGTACGCATCCGAGCTGGAGCCCGCGCCGAGCAAGCGCACGGGACCGTGCTCGCGCGTCATCAGGAACAGTGCCGCGGCCTCGCCGATATTGATGCCGCGCCGCTCGCGCGAGAACGGGTTGCAGCGCGCGGTATCCATCGCACCCAGCGCGTGGAAGCCGTTCAGCGGCAGCCGCGCCAGCGTGTCCACGCCGCCGCACAGCACGGCGTCGCACAGCCCGGCGGCCAGCAGCCGCTGCGCGCTCGTCATCGCGCGCGCGCCGGCGGTGCAGGCGGTGGAGATCGTGTAGCAGGGGCCGGCGAGGTCCAGCCATTCGGCGAGGAACTCGGCGGGGCCGGCCAGTTCCTGGTGCGCGTAGCGGTAATCCTCGGGCCAGGTGTCGTCGCGGCGTTGTGCGGCGAGGCCGCGGGTGGCTTCCTCGATGCCGCCGGTGCTGGTGCCCAGCACCACGCCCATGCGCGCGCTGCCATGGGTCGCGATCGCCGCGCGGATGTCCGCTTCGATCTCCCGTGCCGCCGCGAGCAGCAGGCGATTGCAGCGGTTGTCGCGCGTGGCGGCCAGCGGTTCGGGAATGGCGGGCAGCGGCATGCGCACCGCGCCCAGTGGCGGGGCCTGTTCTGGAATCCAGCCGGGTTCCGCGCGCAAGCCGTGCGCGTCGCCGGCGAACAGCGCCTCGGCCACCGCGGCCTTGCCCGCGCCCAGCGCGCAGACCACGCCCAGCGCGTTGAGGTAGGCGGCGCTCATGCGGGCTTGCGTGCGGCCACGTTCACCAGGGTCTCCTCGCGCTGGCCGGGCGGCGGCGGTGCGCGCAGGCCCCAGCGTTCAAGCAGGCCGAAGTCCTGCGCGCGGCTCCACCAGAGATACGGCAGCGAGACGTTGGCGTCGCCGAACTCGAAGCCTTGCGCGCGCAGCATCGCGAGATAGCCGTCGGCGCTCTTCTGCACGTGCATGGGGTGGCGGAAGAACCAGCGGATCACCCAGCTGTCGATGTAGGCCTTGGTGGATTCGGCGAACAGCAGCCGGCCGCCGGGCTTCAGCACGCGCCAGAACTCGGCCAGCGCGTGCTCCTGCTCGACCAGGTGGTGAAAGGTCTGGTGGCAGAACAGCACGTCGACGCTGGCGTCAGCCAGGTCGATGTGCGCGCAATCGCCAGCGATCAGTTCCACCGCAACGCCTTCGCGCCGCGCCTCGGCGCGCGACAGCGCGAGGCTGTGCGGATCGGCGTCCAGCCCGATCAGCCGATCCGGCGCGAAGGCATCGCGCAGCAGGCGGAACGACTTGCCCTGGCCGCAGCCGGCATCGAGCAGCACGCCGCCCTGCGGCAGTGGCTCGCCGACTAGGCGCTTCAGGTCGTTGATCGCCACCCTCAGCACGTGATGCTGCCAGGTGTGGGTGGCGAGGAAGCGGAAACCGAGGCGGGTTTCTTGGACGTAGGTGGGGCTGGCGTAGGGCATCGGTGAGTCTTGTTGAAAAGTGCGGCCACGGATGGCCGCTTCTTGATCTTCGCAGTCATGGACGACTGCCGAAAATACAGCGGTGCGGCCACGGATGGCCGCCTGTTTGATTTTCGCAATCATGGACGATTGCAAGAAATACAGCGTTCTATGGCCTCGATCATCGCAGCCGGCGAAACCAGCTGCATCGCGCCGTCGGTGAGTTGCACCGCCACCTGCACGGTGCTGGCGCGGGTGAGGCGTTCGCCGCTGGCGGCGTCGCTGATCAGGTAGTGGATCTTCAGGCGGTTCTGCCACTCCACCAGGTCGGCGCGCACCACCAGGTGCTGGCCGAAGCGCGCCGCGCGGGCATAGCGCAGTTGCAGGTCGATCACCGGCCATGCGTAGCCGGCCGCCTTCATCTGCGTGTAGTTGTGGCCGATGCGGTCGAGCAGGGCGCAGCGGGCGATTTCCAGGTACTTCACGTAGTGGCCGTGCCACACCACGTCCATCGAGTCGACGTCGAAGAACGGCACGGTGACTTCGACGTCCGTGTGCAACACGCCGGCGCTACGCATCGGAGGCGTCCCAGTACGGATAGAAATTGAACCACTGCTGCGGCGCCAGCAGGCACCACTGCGCGAGGCGATCGGCATAGCGCTGCGCCCAGCCGGCGATGGTGGCGTCGCGCTGGCCGCGCTCCCAGGCCGGCGCGTCGAGGAAGCGCTCCAGCCGGATCTCGTAGCGGCCGGCGATCTTCAGGCAGCACATCAGGTTCACCGGGCAGCCGAGCAGGCCGGCCAGCAGCCATGGCCCCTGCGCGAACGGTGCAGGACGACCAAGGAAATCCACCGTGGCGCGGCGGCCGTCGTGCAGCGGCACGCGGTCGCCGGCCATCGCCAGCCATTCGCCGCGCTCGAGGCGCTGCGAGAGGTCGAGCATCAGCGCGGCGTCCAGCTCGCTCACCTGGATCAGCCGCATGCGCTGTTCGCCGGCTTCGCCGAGCAAGCGGTTGAGGTGCGCGACGTGGTGCGTGTGCACCAGTACGTTCAGCGGCACCTGCTCGCCCAGTTCGGCCAGCGCGCGGCAGACGTCGAGATTGCCGAGGTGGGTGCCGACCAGCAGCTGGCCGCGACCGCCGCGGTGGCTCGCCAGCAGTTGCGCGCGCAAGCCGTCGGGATCGAGCAGTCGCACCTGCTCCAGCCGCAGCGCGCCGCGCCACACGTCGAGGCGGTCCAGCAGGCAGTCGGCGAAGGCCATGAACTGCGCGAACACGCGGCGCGGGGTGGGGCGAAGTCCGGCGCGGCCGCTCGATGTGGCGAGGTGTTCGTAGAACTCGCGGATGCTGCGCCGCGCGCGGCGTCCGGTGAGGAAGAAATACAGCACGATCACGTGCAGCAGCGGCGACAGCAGGCGCCGCCCGCAGCGGCGCGCCGCGAAGGCGGTGAAGCGCATCAGCAGCAGGCTGCCTCGCTCGCGCTGCGCGGACCAGTGCTGGCGCGTGGCCAGTTGCGCCTCGCTCATGCGCGTGGCTCCAGCACGAGGCGGCCCGAGGAATAGCTGGTGTCGCCGTCGCGATAGGCGAAGTGCAGCTTGCCGCGCGCGCGGTCATGGCGCAGCGTCAGCGTCACGCGGTCGCCGGGCTGCAACAGGCGCTGGAACTTCAGCGCCTCCATCTCGCGGCATTGCGGCGAGCTGCCCAGGCGTGCGGCGGCCAGCCGCAGCGCCCACGCCACCTGCGCCGCACCGGGCAGCACCGGCGCCTGCGGGAAGTGACCGGGGAAGTAGGCGAGATCCGCGGGCAGCTGCAGCAGCAGCGTGCAGCTGTCGCCGTCGCGCTGTTCGCGCAGGATCACCGGGTCGGTGCGTTGCCAGCTCATGCGCTCGCCCGCAGCCGCCGGCGCAGCAGCCATTCGCCCACGAACAGCGGGCCCATGATGAAGTACACGAGCAGGCCGTTGTACAGCGTCCACCATTTCAGCGGCGCCCACAGCGTGAGCGCGGCCGACATCGCGGCATTGAACACGAAGAAGCCCACCCACACCCAGGTGACCTTGCGCGTGTACGGAATCGCCGCGGCCGGCAAGTCCGGTTCGCGCGCGCGGGCGATGCGCTCCACCACGGGCGGGCCGAACGCCAGGCTCAGCCCGAACGTGAACAGCAGGAACAGGCTGATCAAGGTGGGGTACCAGCGCAGCAGCGAGGACTCGCCGCTGACCGCCAGCAGTGCGCAATAGGCCAGCGCCACGCCCAGCATCCAGCGCCCGCCCGGCTCGCGCCACAGGAACGGTGCGCGCAGCAGCCACACCGCGGCCAGCGCCAGCGCGAACACCGGCGGCGCCACCGTCTCCATGCCGAAATAGACCAGGAACGGATACAGCACGCCGACCAGCGGCAGCAGGATGTTGATCAGTTTGCGCATGCGGCCTGCTGGCTGGCGACGAAGGCGGCGAGGCTGGCCACGCTGGCGAAGTGGCGGCGCGCGTCCTTGTCGTCCGAGGCGATGCTGATGCCGTAGCGTTTCTGCAGCGCCAGCGCCAGCTCCAAGGCGTCGACGGAATCCAGCCCCAGCCCATCGCCGAACAACGGCTGCCGCGGCGGGATGTCGGCGGCGGTGAGGTCTTCCAGGTTCAGCGTGTCGATGACGAGCTGGGCGAGTTCCTGCTCTAGCGCGGTATGGGCCAGCGCGGTATGGGTCGATGCGTTCACGAGGCGGCGAGCTCCCGGTGGAAGAGTTGATGCAAGTGGTCGTTGAGTTGGCGCGAGGCGATCGGCAGGGGCGCGCCGGCGTTGAACGCGGCCGGGTCGATGTCCGCGCCCACGCGCAGCTGCACCCGGAAGCGGCGGTCGGGGATGCGG
This sequence comes from Rhodanobacter sp. C06, assembly GCF_002001105.1. Lineage (GTDB taxonomy): Bacteria > Pseudomonadota > Gammaproteobacteria > Xanthomonadales > Rhodanobacteraceae > Rhodanobacter_A. Next base: position 10,211 of record NZ_MUNP01000017.1, read on the forward strand.
TACCACGGCTGCCCCTTGGTCAGCGTGGGCGGGTCGACGGTGATGAACACCGGCGTCACCGTGCGCGCGCCGCGCAGCGCGATGGCTGCCGCGCCGCGATGGAACTGCGGCGGCCGGCCCGGCACGGTGCGGGTGCCTTCGGGAAACACGATCAGGCACTGTCCCTCCCGCAGCACGTCGGCGGCCCGTTCGAGCATGTCCATGCTGCCGTCGTTGCCGATGTATTGCGCGGTGCGCACCGGGCCGCGCGTGCACGGGTTGCGGAACAGGCTCTGTTTCACCACGCAGTTCGCGTCGCGGATCTGCGAAGCCAGCAATACCACGTCGATCAGCGAGGGATGGTTCGCCACCACCAGCTGGCCGGGGCGGCCCAGCCGCTCGGCGCCGTCGATCGCGAAGTCCAGCACGCGGGTGCGGTACATGAACTGCACGTGCAGCCAGAATGCCTTGCTGATCGCGGCGCGCGCGCGCCGGCGCCGGGCCAGTGCGTCGCCGGGCAGGCAGGCCAGCAGCGGCAGCACCAGCACGCGCAGCAGCAGGCCGCCCAGGCCGAACAGCGCGAAGCTGGCGCCGGTGGCCACCAGGCGCCATGCCCAGGCGTCGCGGCGTTGGTTCAGCGGATACGTTGCCAGTTCCATCGGCGTGTCTTCCAGGTGTGTTCCAGTGAGGGTTCGTGACTCAGCAGGGTACGCAGGAACGCGAGGGCATGCGGCAATGCGCCGTGCTTGCCTTCATCCGTCGATCGGTTCAGCCGCAACTGCCAGTCGCAGCTGACTGGCGTATCCGCCGAGGCGGACACGCGCCCCAGTCGCAGCGCCACAGCATAGGAGAACGGCACGTCCGCGATCCACTGCGCGTAAGCGGGCGGTGGCAGCTCCTCGGCCACCACCACCAGCGCGGACGGTGCGCCGGCGGCCAGTTGCAACGCGCCTTCCAGCACGGCGTGCTCGAAGGTGTCGGCCTCGCCCGCGATCGCCGCCGATTCGCCGCGCTGGCCGCGCAGGATCGACCACTGGCCCGCGATCGCGTTGTGCACCGACAAGCCGAAGCGGGTGGGCGACAGCGGCTGTCGGTCGGCGACGTCGGCAAGCAGGGCCAGCGTCTGCGGCGTTTCGCCGTGGCGCGAGCCGAACACGAAGGGCAGTTGCTCGGCGTCGCCGCACAGCGACCACGCCGTTTCCAGCGTCATTCGCGCCAGCCGGCTGAGGCGGCGGCGCTGCAATGCGGGCAGGAAGGCGCAGGATGGTTGCGCCTGCGCATCGTCCGGCACCTTGCGCGGCGATTGCGCCCAGGCCAGCCAGTCTTCGGTGCTGTCCAGCCCGGGTGCCCACGCACGCCAGCCTTCGAGGCGGAACGCGATCACGCGATGGCCCCGTCGAAGCGGCGGAACAGCAGGGCGGCGCAACTGCCGCCGAAGCCGTAGCTGCTGCTGAGCACGGCATCGGTGCGTTGCTCGTGGTTTGTCGTCAGCAGCGGCGCGCCGGCGAAATCGGGATCGATGTCGTCCAGCGGCACGCCGGCGGCAAGGAAGCCGTGTTCCAGCATCAGCAGGCAGGCGATCGCGTCCAGTGCCCCGGCCGCGCCGGGCGCATGGCCGAGCAGCCCCTTGATCGAGGACAGCGGCGGCACCGGCGCATGGCGTTCGGCGAATACGCTGCGGATGGCCTGCCATTCGGCGAGGTCGCCCTGCGTGCCGCAGGCGTGCGCGTTGACGTAATCCGGCAGCGTGCCGGCGCGATCCAGTGTCTGGCGCAGCGCGCGGGCGATGCCGCCGGCGCCCGGGCCGACCATGCTGGCCGCATCGGTGGCGCAGCCGTAGCCGGCGAGTTCCGCCAGCACGGTGGCGCCGCGTGCTAGCGCGTGTTCCAGCGATTCCAGCACCAGCACGCCGGCGCCGGCAGCCAGCGCGAAGCCGTCGCGCTCGCGATGGAACGGGCGCGACGCCTGCGCCGGATCGGCCTGCGGCGACAGCGCGCCCATCGCGTCGAACCACATCGCGGTGCTGGGATGCAGTTCCTCGGCGCCGCCGGCGAGCACGACGTTCTGGCGGCCGAGCTGGATCAGTTCCAGCGCATGGCCGATCGCGTGCGCGCCGCTGGTGCAGGCCGAGCTGATCGTATAGCTGCTGCCGCCGATGCCGAAGGCTTGGGCGAGGCTGGCCGACAGCGCGCTGCTCATGCCGCGCGGCACGGTGAAGGGCGAGACCTTGGCGATGCCTCGGCTGCGATGGTTGTCCAGCGCCTCCTCGTGCTCGCTGAGCGCGGCGCCGCCGCCGAGCACCAAGCCGCAGTCGGGTTCGGCGAGACGCGCTGCCGACAGGCCGGCCTGCACCAGCGCCTCGTTGGCCGCATGCCAGGCATACAGCGCCGGGGCGGGCAGGAAGCGGCGCAGCTTGCGTGGCGGCTGCGGTGGCAGCGTGGCTTCGGCAATCGGGCCGCCCACCTTGCCGCGCATGCCCAGCGCGGCGAAGGCGTCCATCGTGCGCAGGCCGTGGCGGCGCGTGCGCAGTGCATCGAGCAGCGCGGACGTGCCCATGCCCACGCAGCTCACCGCGCCCATGCCGGTGACCACCACGCGCGGCAGGCCGCGTGCATCGACCAGGCGCATCAATCGGCCGCCTTGAAGATCAGCGAGGTGTTGATGCCGCCGAACGCGAAGTTGTTGTTCATCACCACGTCGGTGGCGATGGCGCGACCCGTGCCGGTGAGGTAATCCAGTTCGGCGCAGTCGGCGGAGCGCTCGTCGAGATTGAGCGTGGGCGCGAACCATCCTTCGCGCATCATCGCGATCGCCCACCACGATTCCAGCGCGCCGCAGGCACCCAGGGTATGGCCGACGTAGCTCTTCATCGCGCTGATCGGCGTGCGCGTGCCCAGCACTTCGGCGGTGGCGTGGCTTTCGGCGACGTCGCCGCGGTCGGTGGCGGTGCCGTGCGCGCTTGCGTAGCCGATGGCGCCGGCCGGCAGTCGCGCGTCGTCCAGCGCCTGTCGCATCGCCACTGCCATCGTCTCGGCGGTGGGCTGGGTGATGTGGGCGCCGTCGGAGTTGCAGCCGAAGCCGACCACCTCGGCGTGGATCTTGGCGCCGCGCGCCCTGGCGTGTTCGTACTCTTCGAGGACCAGCGTGGCGGCGCCCTCGCCGACGACGAGGCCGTCGCGCTTCGCGTCGAACGGGCGCGGCGTGAGCTGCGGTTCGTCGTTGCGGGTGCTGGTGGCGAACAGCGTGTCGAATACCGCGGCGCCGGGCCCGGAAAGCTCCTCCGCGCCACCGCACAGCATCAGTTTCTGCCGGCCGTAGCGGATCGCCTCGTAGCCGTAGCCGATCGCCTGGCTGCCCGAGGTGCAGGCGCTGGAGGTGGGGATCACGCGGCCCTGCAGGCCGAAGAACACGCCCACGTTCACCGCCGTGGTATGCGCCATCATCTGGATGTAGCTGGTGGCGGTGACGCCCTGCATCGAGCCGGTGTCCAGCATGCGCCCCATCACCCGCACCGGTTCCACGCTGCCGCCGGAGGAACCGTAGGCCACGCCCATGCGGCCGTCGCGGATGCTTGCGTCGTCGAGCAGGCCGGCGTCGCGCAACGCGTGCTCGCTGGCGGCCACGGCGAGCTGCGAGACGCGGCCCATCGAGCGGGTCTTCTGGCGTGGCCACGGCGGCGGCGCGAAGTCGTCCACCGGGCAGCCGAGGCGGCCGTTCAGCGCGTCGAAGTAATCCCACTCGTGCATGCGGCGCACGGCGTTGCGGTGTTGGCGCAGGCGCGCGGAAATCGTGGGCCAGTCGTGGCCCAGCGGCGTGATGCCGCCCATGCCGGTGATGACGACGCGTTTCATCGCGGGGATGCTCCTGGGCTGGTGACGGTTGCGTCGCTCGTATTGCAAAAGCGTTTCGTCCCCCTGACGGGGGCCGAGTTACTTTTCTCTTGCGTGGCCAAGAGAAAAGTAACCAAAAGAGAAGGCCACCCCGTTTGGCGCTTTCCGCCCTTCCCTGGGCGGAAAGTCCGTGAGGCGGGGCCGGGCTTTTCGACAGTACGTCCGTGTACTGTCGAAAAGGAATCGGCGTCCTGCCGATTCCCCTGCGGGCCTGTCGTCCCCACCTCACCGCCGCGCAGGGGCCCCGAAGAGCGGGGCGCGCATCCTGCGCGCACTCGGATCGCCGCCGCGCGGCGAAAGAACAAGAGCGTGCAGTTCGAGAGTTGCTCTTGCCTTTGCTCTTGCTTGAGCTTTTGCCGTGTTTTTCCTGAAAAGTGCGCGCAGGAGCGCGCTGCTCTATCCGGGGCCCCTATGGCGCGGCGGGTGGGTGGAGGAAAGTCCGCAGGATGGCCCGCAGGGATGCGGGGCAGTTTTCCGCCGGTACAAGAATGTGCCGTCGGAAAACCCCGTAGCCCACACGCGCACCCGCAGGGCAGAGCCTGTCCCGGACTCGATCCGGGAATGCCCGGAGGGCGCGTCCGCGGGGTGGCCTCTCTTTGGGTTACTTTTCTCTGGCCACGCAGAGAAAAGTAACTCGCGCTCCGGCAGGGGCACGAAGCCCCGACCGCAGGCCGGCCATCTCGCCAAGAGCTCATGGCAATACCTCATCGCCAGCCCGGCTCGCCGGCACCAGCAACGCGGTAAACGCGATCCCCAGCAACAACGTCAACCCGAAATCCCTGAGCGCCGGCAGCGAAGAAAGCGACAGCAACCCGAACGACAGCAGCGCGGTCAGCGCGGAAAGCAGCACGCTCGCGTACATCGCCCCCGGCCGATCCGCGGTATGCGGCTCCCCCTCGTGCAGGAACACCGCGTAGTTCGCGCCCACGCCCAGCACCAGCATCAGCGCCATCCAGTGGAACAGGCTGAGCGGCTGGTTCAAGTAACCCAAGGCGGCCAGCGTGAGCGCGATACCCAGCACCGGCGGCGCCAGCACGCGAGGCGCGCGGCGCCAGCCGTAGCGCCAGCCGAACACCGGCACGATCAGCAGCATGGCGGCGAGCAACCATACGCTGGCGTAGCCGCGATAGCGACCGAACAGCGCCGACACGCTGGCGGGCTTGTCCACCAATTGCACGCCGGGCAGGCCGGCGGCGGCGTGCGCGAGCAAGGCATCGTCGTCGCTGCCTTGCGGCAGCACCAGCGAGGCGCAACCCTGCGCGTGGCAGCCCATCCACAGCTGGCGGAATGGCGTGGAAAGTGGGGTCTTCAGCCAGTTGTCCAGTTGCAGCGGCGTACCGGGCCAACCGGCGAGGTACGCGTCGATGGCGTCGGTGCGGAAGCCGGCATCCGTCAGCACTTTGCGCAGGCGCGCGGGATCGTCGAACAGCCGCGCGAGCAGGGCGTGATCCCGCGCCTGTTGCGCCTGTGAAGGCACCATGCCGGCCAGGCCCAGCCAGCCATCGAGCCTGCCGTCGTCGACCAGCGTCTGCAGCCGCGTCTCCAGCGCCTCCTCGCGTTCGAGGGTTTGCCCGGCGTCCTTGCCCTGCACCAGATAGAACTGGCTGCCGTTGCCCAGGCCGGTGAGTTCGCGGATCCGCGCTTCCTGCTGCAGCAGCGCGGCTGGCTGCGCGATCAGGCGATGCACGTCGTCGTCGTGGCGCAGTCGCAGCCAGCCGGGCAACGCGATCAGCAGCAACAGCAACGCGACCAGCACGCCACGCCAGCCGCGCGCGGGCTTGGCAAGCGCGCGCTGCAGCGCATGCGCGCCACACACCAGCGCACCGCTCATCGGCTTGGCCGGGCGCTGCAGCAGGGCAGGCAGCAGCCAGAACACGCTGAGGCAGGCCGCGCTCATGCCGCCGATCGCGAACACCGCCATCTGGCGCAAGGCCGGGAATGGCACCAGCCCCAGCAGCGCATAACCCAGCAGGGAGGTGGCCAGTGCCAGCAGCAGGGCGGCGCGCACCTGACGCAAGCCCGCGCCGGCTTGCCAGCGTGCGCCGGCATTGGCGCGGGCGCTGAGGTACTGGATCGAGTAGTCCACCGCCTCACCCAGCAGCGCAGCGCCGAACACCAGGGTGAGCAGGTAGATCTGGCCGAACACCAGCAGCGAGATGGTAGTGGCTGCGACCACGCCCACCACGGTGGAGAGAAAGGCCAGCAGCAGCGGGCCCGGCGAACGGAACACGGCTAGCAGCAGCAGGGCGATGCCGATCGTGGAGATCCAGCCCACCATGTGCACGTCGTGCTCGGCGCCGGCGCGCGCGGCGGCGGCGTAGAACACCGCGCCGGTGCGCAGCAGCCGGGTGCCGGGGTAGTCGCGCTCGATCTGCTGTTCCGCCGCGTGCAGGGCACCCAGCGTGCGGCGTTGCACGTCGTCGTCGTAGGACGAGCCGTCTAGCGTCGCGGTGACCAGCACGCAGGTGGCGTCGTCGCGATGCGCGACCAGTAGGTCATCCTCCGGCAGCAGCGGCGAGCGGCTCCACGGCTGCTGCGCCAGCCAATGCTGCAGCCAGCCGAACGGATCGGCGGCGAGCGGCACGCCCACGCCGGTGAGGAAGGGCTCGTTGAGGCGCTGCGCCAGCGCTTGCGCGGCGTCGTAGTCCGGCTGCGCCAGCGCGGTGCGGTCGGCGTCGGTGAGCAGCCAGTCGCGGTGCGCCAGGTAGGGGGCGAGCAGTTGCTGCAGATCGAACGGCGGCAGCTCGGCGGTGACCGAGCCGAACACCTTCTGCGCAGCCAGCGCCTTGCCCAGCGCACGCGCGGCGTCCTTGGCGCGTGCGTCGTCGGCGTTTTCCACCACCAGCACCATGCGGTCGCCGTTGGCGTGGGCCAGCCGTTCCACCGCGGCCTCGGCCAGCGGGTTCTGTTCAGTGGCGGGCAGCATCGCCAGCAGGTCGGTCTGGATCGGCAGCGGGCCGCGGCCGAACAGCAGCCAGGCACCCAGCGCGGCGACCAGCACGCTGGCGACGGCGAACAGGCCGGCGCGCAGCTTGAGCGTGCGCGGCGTCATGGCAGGCCGAGCGCGCGCTTTTCCAGCGCGACCAGCGGACCGGCATCGCGGGTATGCGCGAAGCGGATCTCGGTGCGGGCGCCGTCCTGCATGGCGATGGTGATGCCTTGCAGGTAGTCGTTCCCCTGCAGCTCGATGCCGCCCAGCACACGCGCCACGCGCTCCTGCTTCGGCACGAAACGCAGCGTCCACTGCGCGGGCGTGCCGCTGGCTTCGACGGTGAACTGGCGCAGCGCCTCGTCCACTTTGCCGCCCAGCATGCCTTGCAGCATCTGCGAAACCTGGCTGACACCGCGCTCGCCGCGCATGGGATGGGCGTTGCCGTCGGGATCGATGCGCGCGCTGCGGCTACCGGTGAGCGCGATGGTTTCCTGGTAGGGCGAAACGGTCTGCCACAGCATGCCGTGGCCCAGCACGAACAGCAGCCGGCCCTGACTCACTTGCGGCTTGGCCAGCGCGGGATTGCTGCGGGTCTGGGTGAAGTCGGCGCGCACCGCGGCGTGCCGGCCCAGCTCGGCCAGCACGTTCTGCAGAAGGGTGTTGTCGGTCTGCGCATGGGCGAACGGCGCGAGGCAGCCGAGCAACAACAGAAACATCAGGCGACGCATGCGCGTTCTCCACGAAGGCGGCGCCACAACAATCGCGGCGCCCGGGGCAGCATGCCAAGCAACAGCCGCGTGTGCATCGCCGAGATGCGCAGGTTGTCGCGGAACATGTGGAAGTGGGACAGCCCGTTTTCCGGATAGATCACCCGGGTCGGCAGGTTCACCACCGGCACGCCGCGCCAGACCAGTCGCACCGCGGCCTCGGTGTCGAAATCCATGCGCGGGGGGAACGGCTTGCGCGCGATCTCGGCACAGGTGGCCGCGAGCGGGTACAGGCGGTAGCCGCACATCGAGTCGCGGACCGCCAGCGACAGGGTTTCCAGCCAGACGCAGGCATGGGTGAGGTAGCGCCCGTACAGCCGTGCCCGCGGTACGCTGGCGTCGTAGATCGGGGCGCCGCAGACCAGCGCTCCAGGTTGCACGCGCGCCTCGGCAAGGAAGCGCGGCACATCGGCGGCGTCGTGCTGGCCGTCCGCGTCGATCTGCAGCGCGTGGCTGTAGCCAGCCGCGCGGGCGGCGAGCAGGCCCGCACTGAGGGCGCGGCCCTTGCCCTGGTTGTGCGGCAGGCGCAGCAGGCGCACGCCATCAGCCTCCTGCGCGAGCGCGTCGAGCACGGCGCGCGTGGCAGTGTCGCTGCCGTCGTCGACGATCAGCACGGGCAGTCCATGCGCACGCAACGCCCGCACGGTGACCGCGATGGTGCTGCCGTGGTTGTAGATCGGGATCAGCGCGCAGGGGGCGAAGCGGCCGTGGGCGTCCGGCATGGCCCGGCTCAGCGTTCGAGCAGGCTGCGCACCGTGCCCACCACGTCGCCCACGGTGCGCACGTTCTTGAAATCCTCCGGCTTGATGCGCATGCCGGTCATCTCCTGCACCTGGATCGCCAAGTCCACCGCGTCGATGCTGTCCAGGCCGAGGTCGGTGAACAGATGGGCGGACGGCGTGACCCGCGCCGGCTCGATCTCGAATGTGTCGCGCAGCACCTCGCGCAGACGTTCGAGGATGTCCGTTTCGCTGATACCGGTTGCCAGGATGGTGCTCATATCGCGTTCTGCTCTTGTTGTTCCATGCGTGTCGTGACGCCTTCCGGGGCGGCTGTTCCGTGCGGGACGAACGGCCGCCGCTGGCGGCACCTTGCCCGGACCGGCATCGGCGATGCCGGTCTTCCCGACGAGATGGATCCCCTGTGTCGCGGATGCTGACCGGGCCGGCGCACCGCCACGCCGGGCATTGTAACAGAGCCCCGCCACCGGCCGGGCATGACGGACGACGGGGCAGGGGCAACGAAAAGGCCGCCTCGCGGCGGCCTTTCGTGCAATCCGGGCGCGGTGGAAGCCGCCTGGGGCAAGGCGGCTTACTGGCCGCGCATGCGACCCTGGAAGCGGGTGCCGCCGTTGCCCATGTGCGGCAGCTTGATCTTGCCGATCGAGGTGATGCGTTCCTCGGCGAGGCGGTCGGCGGCCTTGTAGGTGGGCACGCCCTGGGTCTTGCTGATCTCGAAGATGCGGCCCAGGTTGTAGTAGATCGTCCGCATCATGCGCATCGCGCGCTCGCGGTTGTAGCCGTCGATCTCCAGCGACACGTTCATCACGCCACCGGCGTTCACCGCGTAGTCCGGCGCGTACAGCACGCCGCGCTTCTGCAGCTCGTCGCCGATCGCGTCGGTGGCCAGCTGGTTGTTCGCCGCGCCGCAGATGATCTTCGCCTTGATGCGGTCGATCGTCTGCTCGTTGACGGTGCCGCCCAGCGCGCAGGGGCTGTACACGTCGGCGTCGACGTCGTAGATCTCGTCCAGGCCCACGGCCTCGCAGCCCAGCTCGTCCACGCAGCGCTGCACGGCATCCTTGTTGATGTCGGTGACGAACACCTTGGCGCCCTGCTCGCGCAGCAGCTTGATGAATTCGCTGCCCACGTGGCCGCAGCCCTGCACGGCGAAGCTGTACTTGCCCACGTCTTCGTTGCCGTGCTTGAAGTGCAGCGCGGCCATCAGACCCTGCAAGGTGCCGAATGCGGTGAACGGCGAGGGGTCGCCCGAACCGCCGTGCACCTGGTGCACGCCGGTCACGTACTCGGTCTCGCGGAACACGTATTCCATGTCGTTGACGTCGATGCCCACGTCCTCGGCCGTGATGTAGCGGCCGTTGAGCGAGTTGACGAAGCGGCCGAACGCGCGGAAAAGCGCCTCGGACTTGTCCTTGGACGGATCGCCGATGATCACCGCCTTGCCGCCACCCAGGTTCAGGCCAGCCACGGCGTTCTTGAAGGTCATGCCGCGCGACAGGCGCAGCACGTCGTTCACGGCTTCCTGCTCGGTCTTGTACGGCCACATGCGCAGGCCGCCGAGCGCGGGGCCCAGCACCGTGTTGTGGATCGCGATGATGGCCTTCAGGCCGGCGTCCTTGTTGTGGCAGAAGACGACTTCTTCGTGACCCGTGTTGGCGATGGTTTCGAAAATCATTGGTACGGCGACTCCATGGAGAGGTGCCCGCAGGCATCCAGGACGACGGCATCGCAGCGATGGCCGCCGGGGAACAGCAACTGCACGAATGCGTCGCCCCGGACGGGCCGGTGCGACGAACCAAGTCGGACATTCTAGTACGGCGGCCCGCGCCGGCCGTGCGGCGGCGCAGCAAGGACGTGGTCTGCGCGCGACCCGAAACGTGAATGCTTGCTGAATGTTTCCGGTGGGCATGCCTGTCTTTCACGCGCCGTTGCGCATTGGGTAGTGAGAGGAAAACTCGGCGGCGATCGTTCCGCCGCGCCGGCCATGCCTGCGCGTGCCGGTGCGGCATGCGCCCCGGGATCAGGCTCGGCGGGGAACCGGGCGCACGAGGCCATCGTGCGCCTGCGTCCTCCCTGCGGCAGTTCGCGTGCACGGCAAGCCGGCACCTTGCAAATCAGGCAGTACCTACGTCCCGGGAGACATCGCATGGCCAAGCAGAGCAGTCAGAAGTTCATCGCGCGGAACCGCGCGCCGCGGGTGCAGATCGAGTACGACGTCGAGGTCTACGGCGCCCAGAAGAAGGTGCAGGTGCCGTTCGTGATGGGCGTGATGTCGGATCTTTCCGGCAGCAACAACGCCGAGCTGCCGCCGATCGAGGAGCGCAAGGCGATGGAGATCGACGTCGACAACTTCGACAGCCGCCTGCAGTCGATGAAGCCGCGCGTCTCCTTCGCGGTGCCGAACACGCTTACCGGTGAGGGCAACCTCAGCGTGGACATCACCTTCGAGAGCATGGACGACTTCTCGCCAGCCGCGGTGGCCCGCAAGGTGGGCGCGGTGGCCAAGCTGCTGGAGGCGCGCACCCAGCTCGCCAACCTCGGCACCTACATGGACGGCAAGGCCGGCGCGGAGAAGCTGATCGCGCAGGCCATCAACGATCCGGCGCTGCTGCAGTCGCTGGTGTCCGCAGCCAAGCCCGGCGATGCCGGCAAGGACGGGGAGTAAGCCATGGCAACCGAGAAACTGGCCGAACAGGGTGGTGCCACCCAGACCCTGGTGCCCGACGATTTCGCCGCGCTGCTCAGCAAGGAGTTCAAGCCGAAGAGCGATCGCGCGAAGGAAGAGGTGGAATCCGCCGTCCGCACGCTCGCCGAGCAGGTGCTGAACAAGGCCGACATCGTCTCCGACGACGTCACCCAGACCATCAACGCCTACGTGGCCGAGCTGGACCGCAAGATCAGCGAGCAGCTCAACCTGGTGATGCACCACGCCGACTTCCAGAAGCTGGAAAGTGCCTGGCGCGGCCTGCATTTCCTGGTCAACAACACCGAGACCGACACGCAGCTGAAGATCCGCGTGATGAACATCTCCAAGAAGGAGCTGGGCAAGACGCTGAAGCGCTACAAGGGCACGGCGTGGGACCAGAGCCCGATCTTCAAGAAGATGTACGAGGAAGAGTACGGCCAGCTGGGCGGCGAGCCCTACGGCTGCCTGGTCGGCGACTACTACTTCGACCACAGCCCGCCCGACGTGGAGCTGCTCGCCGGCATCGGCCAGGTGGCTGCGGCCGCGCACGCGCCGTTCATCGCCTCGGCCAACCACACCCTGATGGGCATGGACAGCTGGAGCGAGCTGGCCAACCCGCGCGACCTCGCCAAGATCTTCTCCACGCCCGAGTACGCCTCGTGGCGCTCGCTGCGCGAGTCCGACGATGCGAAATACCTTGGCCTGGCCATGCCGCGCACGCTGGCACGCCTGCCGTACGGCGCCAGCACCGACCCGGTGGAGGAGTTCGATTTCGAGGAGGACACCTCCGGCGCCGATTCGTCCAAGTACACGTGGCAGAACGCCGCCTACGCGATGGCGGTGAACATCAACCGCTCGTTCAAGGAATACGGCTGGTGTTCGCGTATCCGCGGCATCGAGTCCGGTGGTGCGGTGGAAGGCCTGCCGGTGCACACCTTCCCGACCGACGACGGTGGCGTGGACATGAAGTGCCCCACCGAGATCGCGATCACCGATCGCCGCTCGGCCGAGCTGGACAAGATGGGCATGATGCCGCTGGTGCATCGCAAGAACTCCGACATGGCGGCGTTCATCAGCGCGCAGTCGCTGGCCAAGCCGGAGGAGTACGACGATCCGGACGCCACGGCAAACGCGGCGCTGAGCTGCCGCCTGCCGTACCTGTTCGCAGCCAGCCGTTTTGCGCATTACCTGAAGTGCATCGTGCGCGACAAGATCGGTTCGTTCAGCAGTCGCGAGCAGATGCAGAGCTGGCTGACCAACTGGGTCATGCAGTACGTCGACGGTGATCCGACCAACTCCAGCGAGGAGACCAAGGCGCGCAAGCCGCTGTCGGCGGCCGAAGTGGTGGTGGAGGAAGTGGAGGGAGCGCCGGGGTATTACACCTCGAAGTTCTATCTCAAACCGCACTACCAGTTGGAGGGGCTCACCGTGTCGCTGCGGCTCGTGTCGCGGTTGCCGTCGGCGGCCAAGGCCTGACGACGCACTGCCGGTTCCGGGCTCGGCCGGTGCATGCGGTCGCGCCCGCTCGGCGAAATGAGGTGGGGAAGCCGTCGCGCATCGACGGGAACGCAAGGCATCGTCTGCGCGGCATCAGGGGAACGGTGGCGACAGGCACACGACATCCGGCAGGGGCAAGCCCGGCCGGGCGGGTCAATTCATCAACAGGTGATCGAGGAGAAGGTTCATGGCATTCGACATGCACATCAAGTTCGGCAAGGGCAAGGTCGAGATCAAGGGGGCATCCAACCACAAGGTGCACAAGGGCGACGTGCCGATCCTGGCGTGGTCGTGGGGCGTGAGCAACACCGGTGACCTGCATACCGGCGCGGGTGCGGCCAGCGGCGGCAAGGCACACGTGCAGGACATCTCCCTCACCAAGTACGTGGACGGCTGTTCCAACGCGCTGCTCAACGCCTGCTGTACCGGCGGCCGCCTCGAGAACGCCTGGCTGTACGTCACCAACGCCACCGGCGAGCAGACCGACTTCCTCACCATCGAACTCTCCGAGGGCGTGCTGGTGACCTCGGTATCCACCGGAGGCAGCGGCGGCGAAGACAAGCTCACCGAGAACATCACCCTGCACTTCGGCAAGTTCAAGTACTCGTTCCAGCCGCAGGACGACAAGGGCGCGAAGGACGGCGGTACCAAGGACTTCACCTACGACATCCAGAAGGTGGCCAGCGCCTGAGCCTGATCGGCACCTTGCAGTTCCTCGTTCCATCCATCTTCCAACTAGCCGGGTGTGTGCATGACCCCAGAGAACATGCTGAAAGAAGGCCGGCTGGACGAGGCGCTGCAAGGCCTGACTGCGCAGGTGCGCGGCAACCCCGCGGACGCCAAGGCGCGGGTGTTCCTGTTCCAGCTGCTGGCCGTGCTGGGGCAGTGGGATCGGGCGCAAAACCAGCTCAAGGTGAGCGGCGAGCTCGACCCGCTCAACACGCTGATGGTGGAAGCCTACAGCCGTGCGCTGGCCGGCGAACTGGAGCGGCAGCAGGTGATGGCCGGCACGCGCTCGCCGATGGTGATCGGCGAGCCCGCGCAGTGGCTGGCGCTGCTGCTGCAGTCGCTGAAATTGCAGGCCGAGGATCGGCATGCGCAGGCGCAACCGCTGCGCGAACAAGCCTTCGAACAGGCCGAGGCGGTGGGCGGCGAAATCGACGGCACGCCGTTCGAGTGGATCGCCGATGCCGATCCGCGCTTTGGCCCGTGCCTGGAGATGATCGTCAATGGCGGCTACGCCTGGGTGCCGTTCACGCGTCTGAAGGCGCTGGTATTCGAGGCGCCTGCCGACCTGCGCGACAAGGTGTGGGCGCCGGTGCAGGTAACCTGGAGCAACGGCGGCCAGGCGGTGGGTTTCGTGCCGTGCCGCTACCCCGGTTCCGAGCGGGCAGCGGACGGTGAACTGGTGCTGGCGCGGCGCACCGACTGGAGTGATCTCGGCGGCGAATGTTTCGCCGGTTGCGGCCAGCGCATGCTGGCTACCGATGCCGGCGAATACCCGCTGCTGGACATCCGCAGCATCACGTTCAACGCGGCCTGAAAGCATGGCCGAGCTGACCACCCAGGAACGTCTGCAGCCCTCGCTGCTCGACCGCCTCACCGATGACGAGCCCGGCAAGGCCGACGAGAGCCGCGAGAAGCGGGTGATCTCGGCCACGCGCCTGCGCGACTGCGTGACGCGCGACATGTCCTGGCTGCTGAACTGCGTGAACCTGGGCGCCGAAGCCGAGCTGGCGGATTACCCGGAGGTGGCGAGCTCGGTGCTCAACTTCGGCATCCCCGACCTCACCGGCGCCGCGCTGTCCGGCATCAAGGCCGACGCGCTGCAGCGCAAGGTGCGCGACGCCATCCTCGCGTTCGAGCCGCGGCTGACGCCCGGCACCTTGCAGGTCACCGTGCAGGCGGACAGCCGGCACATGGACCACCAGTCGCTGGTGTTCAACATCGCCTCCGAGATGTGGGCGCAGCCGATTCCCTTGAACCTCTACCTCAAGACCGAGGTGGATCTGGAGACCGGGCGGTTCAACGTGTCGGAGAGCTTCGGCTAAGAGCCTGCCCATGATCCCCAAGCATCCCGCTAACCCGAACACCGATGGATTCATGGGCAGGCTCTGACCATGGATCCGCGCCTGCTCCGCTACTACAACCGCGAGCTGCAGCACGTCCGCGAGATGGGCGGCGAGTTCGCGCGCGAGTACCCCAAGATCGCAGGACGCCTCGGTCTGGAAGGCTTCGAGTGCGCCGATCCCTACGTGGAGCGGCTGCTGGAGGGTTTTGCCTTCCTCGCCGCGCGCATCCAGTTGAAATTGGACGCGCAGCACCCGGTATTCACCCAGCACCTGCTGGAGATGATCTACCCGCATTACCTCGCGCCGGTGCCTTCGATGGCGGTGGTGCAGCTGAACCCGGACACCAAGGAAAGCGCGCTGGCCACCGGTCCGGTGGTGGCACGGCAGACCGCGTTGCGTGGGCTCACCGGTCACGACGAGCGTACCGCCTGCGAATACCGCACGGCGCACGACGTCGCGCTGTGGCCGCTGGAACTGGCCGAGGCGAAGTACTTCGAGACGCCGGCCGCGCTCGCCGCCGCCGGCGTGCCGCTGCCGGCGAACAAGACCGTACGCGCCGGCCTGCGGTTGAAGTTCACCGTCACCGCCGGAGCGCAGGCGAACATGCTGGCTCTGGACGAGCTGCCGCTGTTCATCGCCGGCACCGACGAACTGCCCAAGCGCCTGTACGAGCAGCTGCTCGGCAACGCAGTGGGTTACCTGGTGCGCACGCCGGGGGCGGGCGGGCTGGTCAGCGAGTTCTTCGACGGCAGCTGCATCCGCGACAAGGGCTTTGCCGACGACGAGGCGCTGCTGCCGTACACCGACCGCTCGTTCAGCGGCTACCGCCTGCTGCAGGAATACTTCGCCTGCCCGGAGCGTTTCCTGTTCGCGGTGTTCACCGGGTTGAAGCCGGTGCTGGCGCGCTCGTCGGCCTGCGAATTCGAGATCGTGACGCTGTTCGACCGCAGCGTCAGCCGCCTGCACAACGCGGTGGACGCGGGCAACTTCCGGCTGTTCTGCACGCCGGCGATCAACCTGTTCCCGCGCCGCGCCGACCGCATCCACCTGCAGCCGGGGCGCACCGAGTACCACATCCTCGCCGACCGCACCCGGCCGATGGATTTCGAGATCCACAGCGTCGCCGACGTGGAAGGCTTCGGCGACCGTCAGGAGCCGGAGCAGCGCTTCCAGCCGTTCTATGGCAGCGACGAGCGCACCTGGCACAGCGGCGCCGCCGCGTTCCATACCATCCGCCGCGAACCGCGCCTGCTGTCCGCGCGCCAGCGCCTGCACGGCGCGCGCTCCAGCTACGTGGGCAGCGAGGTGTTCATCGCGCTGGTCGACGCCAACGACGCACCGTATGCCACGCAGTTGCGCCAGATCGGCATGCGGCTGCTATGCACCAACCGCGACCTGCCGCTGCAGATGCCGGTGGGCAAGTCGCGTACCGATTTCACCCTGGACACCGGCGCACCGGTGGCCTCGATCCGCTGCGTGGCCGGTCCCACCAAGCCGCGCGCGCCGGCCGCCAACGGCGAAACCGCGTGGCGGCTGATCAGCCACCTGCAGCTGAACTACGTCTCGCTGCTGGGCGACGGCGGCGAGGAGGGTGCGTCGGCGCTGCGCGAGATGCTCACGCTGTACTGCGACGAATTCGATGCCGCCGCGCGCCGCCAGATCGAAGGCATCAAGGCGGTGGGTTCGCAATCGGTGGTACGGCGCATTCCGGTGCCGGGGCCGATCAGCTTCGGCCGCGGGCTGGAGATCACGCTGACCTGCGACGACGGCGCCTTCGAAGGCACCGGCGCCTTCCTGCTCGGCGCGGTGATGCAGCACTTCTTCGCGCGGCACGTCTCGGTGAATTCCTTCACCGAGACCGTGCTGCGCACCCTGGAACGCAACGAGGTGGCCCGATGGCCGGCACGGCTCGGCAAGCGCCAGATCCTGTAGCGCCGGCTCGTGTCGAGCTCGAGCTCGCGCTGCGGGAGCAGCCGCAGGGCTTCGAGTTCTTCGAGGCGCTGCGCCGGCTCGAGTGCGCGTATCCGCAGCGGCCGCGGCTGGGCGAATCGGCCAAGCCGGCGGAGGATGCCGTGCGCCTGTGCCACACGCCCTCGCTGGCGTTCGCGCCAAGGGGTGTCGAACGCTACGAGCCCGCCGCCGAAGGCCGGCCGGCCCGGCTGCACGGCCTGTTCTTCGGCCTGTTCGGGCCGAACGCGCCGCTGCCGCTGCACCTCACCGAATACGCGATGGATCGCCAGCGCAACGCCAAGGATTCCACCCTGGTCGCGTTCGCCGACATCTTCCACCACCGCATGTTGAGCCTGTTCTACCGCGCCTGGGCCAGCGCGCAGCCCACCGTGCAGCTCGATCGTCCCGACGAGGATCGCTTCCGTCTGTACATGGGCGCACTGGTGGGCTTGTCCACGCGGGGGCTGGAGGCTCGCGACGCGCTGCCCGACCAGTACAAGCGCTTCTTCGCCGGCCGGCTGGTGGCGCAGGCGCGCAATGCCGAGGGGCTGCGTGGCCTGCTGGAGCATTTCTTCCGCATTCCCGTACGCGTGTTGGAGTTCGTGGCCGGCTGGATGCGCCTGCCGCACGAGGCGTACCTGCGGCTGGGCGCCACGCCCGACGTGGCCGGTCTGGGCAGCACCGCGGTACTGGGCGAATACGTGTGGGGCTCGCAGCAGCGCTTCCGTCTGCGGCTCGGGCCGTTGACGCGCGCCGAGTTCAACAATTTCCTGCCCGGCGGTGAAGCACTGCGCCAGCTGGTGGCTGCGGTGAAGACCTACGTGGGCGAGGAGAAAGCCTGGGACGTGCAGCTGGTGCTCAAGCGCGCTGAGGTGCCGACCACGAAGCTGGGCCAGTCCGGGCGCATGGGGCTTTCCACCTGGATGGGCGTGCCGCGCCGGGATGCCGATGCGGATCACGTGATCCTGCAGCCGGTGGGCTAGGGCGGTGGGCTTCGACTCTCCGCACCGAGCCGGCATTTTTCTCCTCCCCCTGCATGCAGGGGGAGGGCAGGAGGGGGTGAGCTTTGGGCTGTTGGCCAAAAAGCACCCCACCCCAACCCTCCCCTGCAAGCAGGGGAGGGTGCCTGCTTTCGTCGCGGCCGCGATCGCGCAGCCGCCATCACCACTTCAGGGGTAGAGATCCATGGCAGAAATCAGTCGCAGCGCACTGTTCGGCAAGCTCAACAAGCTGGCGTACCGGGGCATCGAGAGCGCCACCGTGTTCTGCAAGCTGCGCGGCAACCCGTACGTGGAGCTGGTGCACTGGATCCACCAGATCCTGCAGTTGCAGGACTCGGACCTGCACCGCATCGTCAAGCAGTTCAACCTCAACCCCTCGAACCTCGCGCGCGACGTCACCGACGCGCTGGACCGGCTGCCGCGCGGCTCCACCAGCATCTCCGACCTCTCCAGCGACGTGGAGGAAGCCGTCGAGCGCGGCTGGGTGTTCGCCACCCTGATGTTCGGCGAGGCACAGGTGCGCACCGGCTATCTCATGGTGGGCGTGCTGCGCCTGCGCCATCTGCGCAACACGCTGCTGGGCGTCTCGAAGGAGTTCGAGAAGATCAAGCCCGAGGCACTGGTGGAGAAGTTCGCCGAGGTGGTGGCCGGCTCGCCCGAGGACGGCCAGAGCGCCAGCGACGGCTTCCACATGGGTGGCGCCGCACCGGGCGAGGCCAGCGGCGCGATGTCACCCGCGCAGATGGGCAAGCAGGAGGCGCTGGCACAGTTCACCATCGATCTCACTGAGCAGGCCCGCAACGGCAAGATGGATCCCATCGTCGGTCGCGACGACGAGATCCGCCAGCTGGTCGACATCCTCATGCGTCGCCGCCAGAACAACCCGATGCTGGTCGGCGAAGCCGGCGTGGGCAAGACCGCGGTGATCGAGGGTTTCGCCATGCGCATCGCCATCGGCGACGTGCCGCCGCCGCTGAAGGACGTGCAGTTGCGCGTGCTCGACGTCGGCCTGCTGCAGGCCGGCGCCAGCATGAAGGGCGAATTCGAAAACCGCCTGAAGCAGGTGATCGAGGAAGTGCAGTCGTCCACCAGGCCAATCATCCTGTTCATCGACGAGGCGCACACCCTGGTCGGCGCTGGCGGTGCCGCCGGCACCGGCGATGCCGCCAACCTGCTCAAGCCCGCGCTGGCGCGCGGCAACCTGCGCACGATCGGTGCCACCACCTGGGCCGAATACAAGAAGCACATCGAAAAAGACCCGGCGTTGACCCGCCGCTTCCAGACCGTGCAGATCGACGAACCCAGCGAGGAGAAGGCGATCCTGATGATGCGCGGTGTCGCCAGCGTGATGGAGAAGCACCACAAGGTGCAGATCCTCGACGAGGCGCTGGAGGCTGCGGTGAAGCTGTCGCACCGCTACATCCCCGCCCGCCAGCTGCCGGACAAGTCGGTCAGCCTGCTCGACACCGCCTGCGCCC
Source organism: Rhodanobacter sp. C06 (assembly GCF_002001105.1). Lineage (GTDB taxonomy): Bacteria > Pseudomonadota > Gammaproteobacteria > Xanthomonadales > Rhodanobacteraceae > Rhodanobacter_A. The sequence goes on from NZ_MUNP01000017.1 coordinate 29,203, forward strand.
GCGTGGCGATCAGCCAGCACGCCGTGCCGGCCGAGGTGGACGACACGCGCAAGCGCATCCAGGCGCTGGAAACCGAGCTGGGCATCATCGCCCGCGAGAAAAATGTCGGCGTGGATGTCAACTCGCGCGAAGAGGCCGCCAGCGAGAAGCTGGCGACGCAGAAGGCGCGGCTGGAAACGCTGGAAGCGAACTGGGTCACCGAGAAAGCCCTGGTCGAGAAGATCCTCGACATCCGCTCGAAGCTTCGCGGCTCGACCGCGCCGGTCGAAGGCACCGGCAGCGCGCTGGAGGAGTCGGCCAACCAGGAGGCCGAGGCCAAGGCCGCGCCGGTGGCGGGTGAAGCGCCGCTGGATGGCGCCGAACGCGCGGCGGCGCTCGAGCAATTGAAGGGTCTGCAGGCGCAGCTTGCCGAACTGCAGGGCGAGCACCCGCTGATCCTTGCGTCGGTCGATCAGCAGGCGGTGGGTTCGGTGGTGTCGGACTGGACCGGCATCCCGGTCGGCCGCATGGTCAAGAGCGAAGTCGAGACCGTGATGAACCTGGCCAAGCTGATGGGCCAGCGCGTGATCGGCCAGGACCACGCGATGGAGATGATCGCCAAGCGCATCCAGACCTCGCGCGCCGGCCTGGTCGATCCGAACAAGCCGATCGGCGTCTTCATGCTCGCCGGTACCTCCGGCGTGGGCAAGACCGAAACCGCACTGGCGCTGGCCGAAGCTTTGTACGGCGGTGAACAGAACATCATCACCATCAACATGAGCGAGTTCCAGGAAGCGCACACCGTTTCCACGCTCAAGGGCGCGCCTCCCGGCTACGTCGGCTACGGCGAGGGCGGCGTGCTCACCGAAGCCGTGCGGCGCAAGCCGTACTCGGTGGTGCTGCTGGATGAGGTCGAGAAGGCCCATCCGGACGTGCACGAAATCTTCTTCCAGGTCTTCGACAAGGGCGTGATGGAAGACGGTGAAGGCCGCTCCATCGACTTCAAGAACACCTTGATCCTGCTCACCACCAACGCCGGCACCGAGCTCATCGCCAGCATGTGCAAGGACCCGGAACTGATGCCCGAGCCCGACGGCATGGCCAAGGCCTTGCGCGAGCCGCTGCTGAAGATCTTCCCGCCCGCTTTGCTTGGACGCCTGGTCACCATCCCGTACTACCCGCTCAGCCCGGAAATGCTGGGCAAGATCGTCAAGCTGCAGATCAACCGCATCAAGAAGCGCGTCGAGGCGCGCTACAAGATTCCGTTCGAGTACGGCGAGGACGTGGTGAAGCTGGTGGTCGCGCGTTGCACCGAGACCGAGTCGGGCGGGCGCATGATCGATGCGATTCTGACCAACTCGATGCTGCCGGATATCTCGCGGGCCTTCCTCACCAAGATGATTGCGGGTGAGCAGATTGCGAAGGTGCAGGTAGGGGTGACGGACGGGGAGTTTTCGTATGGGTTTGGGTGAGGTATCGGCAGAAAGTGAACCTGACCCCGGTTTTCGACCGTTTTCCCACTTTTGAAAGATGGGCGGTTGGTTATTGAGTGGGTGGCGAGTTGTCGGGGCGGTCGCGATTGCGCACCTTATGCCGTTTCCAAACCGCCGTCGCATGTCAATCGATGAGGAATGAAACATGCCTGGACACAGCAGTTGTTATCTGGTTATCAATGCGGGCGCCAATACATATTGGCGCTACATCAAGAAATATTCCGATGCTCAGGAAAAGGCGTTCATCGTGGATGCCAAGCTGGCGGAGGTGGGTGGCAGTGTGGCGTTGGTCAATACCGTCCGCGTGGGCACAATCCAGCGGAAGAACACCGAGCCGACCAACGGCGTCGAGATCTGAAGATCGCGCTGCTTGCAAGGCAACCAAAACGGGGTCAGGTTCACTTATATATTTAATGTTCATTGGCTGAATGGAAGTAACTAAACCTGACCCTGTTGGCAGTCACCCCGGACATCGAGGCCGGTGCCTGCGGATTTTCTTCAAAGCTGGGTCAAAAAGCGGGCTCGGATTCACTTCCTTGTCTATGGTGGATAACCCAACCTGGCCCCGGGTTAGGGTTATTCGCGCCTCAATAACTTCAACGGAGTGCGTGTCTTGACTGCCTTCCTCAAGAATTACACCAGCAAGCAGCTCAACCAAATCGTCTTCCCGGGCTCGCATGACGCCGGCATCTACGGTCAGGGCAAGAGCAACGTCATCACCCAGAGCCTGAACATCGGCGAGCAGGCCAATGCCGGTGTGCGCTTCTTCGACATGCGCATTGCCACCGTCAAGCGCAGCGACGGATCTCTCGATCAGAAGTCCTACCACCTTGGCAAGGGTGTCATCGACAACAAGCACAAGGGTGCCAAGCCCGGTGAAGTCCAGTCGCACCAGAACGTGTCCCACCTGGGCGGCTGGGGCCAGGACACGCTGTCGGACATGCTTACGCAGGCCAAGACCTATGTGCTGGCGAACCCGTCGGAGTTCCTGATCCTGAAGTTCTCCAAGTGCTACAACCTGAAGGACGTGGTCGACACCTGCGTGCGCGTGCTGGGTGACACGCAGTTCAACTACAACAAGTCAGGTGGCGCGGCGATCAACCTCAACACGCGCACGGTCGGAAGCTTGGCGGGCAAGGTCATCACGCTGTTCGATCCCAAGGAACTGGAGAAGCTCGGCTTCGTGATTCGCGGCCAGATCTACAGCGGCTGCCTGTCCTTCGGCGAGCTCTTCAACAAGGAGACCAAGACGTCGCGCCAGTACCAGAAGGAGTTCCACGGCCTGCAGTACTTCGGCAAGTTCAGCAACACCGACGACATCAAGAAGAACACCAAGAAGCAGGCGGCGACGATGGGTGGGGGCACCTCGTGCGACCGTGACGCCATGGGCATGATGTACTGGACCACCACCGGCATGCTGGGCGACATCAAGGCCCGCAACGACAAGATGTGGACGGGCGTGAATGTGCAGGCCCTGCGTGACGTGTGGGAGGCCGGCTACAAAAAGGCCATGATCAACCAGCTCGGTGCGCTGAGCTTCAAGGACCTTTACACCAAGAACAGTCGCTACTACGTGGCCAACAAGAACAGTTGGACGAGCTTCACGCCCAACATCGTCATGATCGACTTCGCCGACTACCAGAAGTGCGTGACGATCTACAACCTGAATCGCGTCAGGAGCGAGATGCTCGAGACCTTGATGCAGCAATCGGGTCATGCCATCGAAAATCTCTGACCACGGCAGTACGCGAGCCGCTGACCTAAACTAGGGTCAGGTCACTTATTTCGGATGTTTATTGGCTGGATGGCTCCTCAAAAAGAGGGTGTGGTGACCGGATTTCCAGCGTGATTGCGCAAAAACAGGAGTCAAAACAACAAAAAAACAGGAGTCAGAGTGCACTTTTCAAAGCGTTTTGAAATGAAATATCGAGACCGCGTGTCTTGATTGTCTCGATTATCGATAGAAAAGTTGTCTGGTAAAAATTCAGGTGAGCTTGAGCTGATCATGTCCACGATACCGAACCACACGACCTGGATGACGCAGACCGAGTTGCGCATGAAGCCGCGCAGTTCCGAGCTGAAGAAGCTCGACGAGGCGATCAAGGCGCACGACTTGGCGAAGACGCCTGACAAGGTCAAGGCGGTGCGTCAGGCACTGGCGGTGTGGAAGCGTGCCAAGGGCGACGGCTGGAAGATGAGCGAGCGCAACAAGGCGCCGAACTTTCCGTTCACCAACCTCAGCAAGGCGGTTTACGTCGATCTCAAGCTCCCTACGGATGAAGTGGCCGCGCTGAAGTTCTGGGACGACTCGCGGCGCAAGAAGCTGCAGACCCTGTTCGAGGGAAAGCAGGTGAAGTTGCGCATCGTGGACAGTTACGCGCAATTGCATCTGGCCCATAAGGATCTCACCGAAGCAGTGAAGGGCGCCAAGGCGACTGGCTCCGGTGCGGTCAAGACGGCGCTGCAGCCGGAGGTGACCCAAGCCGTCAACGACATGTTCGGCACGCAGATTGCGACGCTGAAGGATTTCGCAGCCCAAGCCGTAGCCGAGACCGGAACTGCCGCGGTGATCCAGGCGATCGATCACGTCGCCAGCATGTTGCCGATCATCAGCCTGGTGGCCGATGGCGGCAAGATGCTGTCGCAATGGGGCATGGCCATCTACAAGGGCTACAAGCAGTACGAAACTTCCACGCATGGCTTTGCGATCGCCAGTGGCGATCCGGCGGCGGCGTTTGCCGCGGTGCAGAGTCTGCTGGCAAGAGAGACCGCCAATCAGGTGGCCAAGGCCTCGATCACATCCGTGGCATTTGCCGCCAATACTGCGCTGCATGCGGCGAAGGGGGCAGGCGCGGTGCTGGCGCCGGCGGTGGGCGCAGCCAAGGCGGCGGCGAACGCGGCGCGAGTCATTGCGAAGTTCGCCATCGAGTTCCGCGAAACCGTCATGGTCAACAAGGTGCTGAAGAATCCGGAATTGCTGGATCTTCGAGCGTTCAAGACCTGCCCGCTGCTGGGCGCCTACATGCTGGTGTGTTCGGATACCTCGGATCTGGTGGCCATGCTGTTCGACGAGTTCGGCCAGGCCGGCTGGATGGAGGACATCGAGTCGCTGATCAAGAAGCACATTCACCCGGTGCAGGATCGCGCGGCGGATCTGGTGCAAAGCTCGCCATTCGTCATCAGCGGCGTGCCGATCCATCGGCCGCTGCGCACTACATTGAGCGTGGGCAGCATGCTCAGCAATTTCCTTTGAGCGGTATCGGATCGAAGAGGATTCACCATGCAACCCGCCGCCCGCCTTACCGACATGCACGTCTGCCCGATGACCACCGGCCCGGTCCCGCATGTCGGCGGCCCAATCTCCGCGCCCGGCGCGCCCACGGTGCTGATCGGCGGCTTGCCGGCGGCACGCTTGGGCGACATGGCGGTGTGCGTAGGTCCGCCGGACAGCATCGTCATGGGTTCGCCCACGGTGCTGATCGGCGGCCAGCCTGCTGCGCGGCTCGGTGATTCCTGCGCGCACGGCGGCACCATCGTGCTGGGCTGCTTCACCGTGCTGATCGCGTGAGCCGGCGCATGAACCGCGACTCGGCGCAGGTTGTCGTCCGTCCGTCGGCCGCGCGCACGGCGGCGCCGGACTGGCGCGCCCTGCTGCAGCAGGCGATGCAGGCACACCAGGCCGACGATCTCGACACCGCCGAGCGGCTGTACCGCGAGGTGCTGGACCTGCGCGTGGCGCAACCCGATGCGCTGCATTACCTGGGCGTGCTGTGCCATCAGTGCGGACGCAGCGACGAGGGCGTGGAGCTGATCCGCACCGCGCTGCAGGTCACGCCGAAGCACCCGGACGCGCACAACAACCTCGGCAACATCCACAAGGAATGCGGCCGCCTGCGCGAGGCGGAGGCCTGCTACCGCAAGGCGCTGGAATGCGGCCCGCAGCATCACAACGCCTTGAGCAACCTCGCCGTGGTGCTGGAGGCGCAGGAGCGCCCGCAGGAAGCCTTCGAGGCCTACGAGCAGCTGCTGCGGCAGGCGCCGCGCTATGCGCAGGGGCACTACCTGCTGGGGCTGTTCCTGCGCAACCACGCGCAGAACCTCGAGCACATCGAGCAGTCGGTGGCGCGCTTCCGCGAGGCTTACGCGCTGGAACCCCGTTTCGTGCAGGTACTGGAGGCGCTGAGTGTGTCGCTGTACGTGCTGGGGCGCACCGACGAAGCGGTGCAGGTGTATCGCGACTGGGTGGCGCGGGAGCCGGACAACCCGATCCCGCGCCACATGCTGGCGGCCTGCGGCGGCGCCGACGCGCCGGTGCGCGCGGGCGACGCCTATGTGCGCGACATCTTCGACCGTTTCGCCGACAGCTTCGACGAACAACTGCTGCACAACCTCGACTACCGCGCGCCGCAGGTGTTGGCGGAGGTGCTGGGCACGGCGTTGCCGGCGCCTGCCGCCGCGCTCGATGTGCTGGATGCCGGCTGCGGCACTGGCCTGTGCGCACCGCTGCTGCGTCCGCATGCGCGCCGCCTGGTGGGCGTGGATCTTTCCGGCGGCATGGTGGAGAGGGCGCGCCAGCGTGGTGGCTACGACGCGCTGGACGTGGCGGAACTCACCGCCTACCTGCAGGAGCGGCCCGGCGTCTGGGATGTGGTGCTGTCGGCCGACACGCTGGTGTATTTCGGCGAGTTGGGCACGGTGCTGGCAGCAGCCCATGCAGCGTTGCGGCCGGGTGGCTGGCTGGCCTTCTCGCTGGAGGCGGAAGAGGGCGAGGGAGATCGCGCGACGCTCACCGCCAGCGGTCGCTACCGCCACTCGCGCGCCCACGTGCTGCGCGCACTGGAACGGGCGGGCTTCCACGATATCCGCATCTCGGAGGACAGCCTGCGCAAGGAGTTCGGCCAGCCCGTGCGCAGCTGGGTGGTGCTGGCTCGCCGCAGCGATGACGCGGGGGAGGCCACCGGAGCAGTGCGCGACTTGAACAGGCTCTAACGCGAAGCCCGTGCCGGAGGGGCGCTGATGCAAGTTCCCTATGGCCTGCTGATCCTTGCATTGGCGCTGGCCCCGGCTGCTGCCGGCGGCTGCCATTTGGCGCCCATGGGCATCGCCGGCGGTGTCGGCAAGCTGGGCGACGTGTCGGTGGCGTTCGGCGCGGCCGACCATGCGCTGCATCCGACCGCGTGGCAGGGGCCGTTGCGGATCACGACGGGCAGTGCGCCTGCCTGCACGGTCAGCGACGAGGTGGCCATCGTGGAAGCCCCGGTGGCGCTTGGCGGCGGCATCCTGTACGTGCCGACGTATTCGGGCGGCAACAACCGCCTGTACGCGGTGGCCACGAAGAGCTGCCGCGTGTTGTGGCGAAGCCACCCTTTCACCGGACCGACCCGCCCAGGGAACGGCCGCCTCACGATCGGGGGCCGACGCGTGCCGCTGGACCGGCAGTGCCATCCGGCGGGCATGGCGGGGGACGGTCGATAGAGGCAGGTGCGGCGCGGTGCGTGGTGCCGGTCGCGGCGGCAGGTTTCGTAGCCGACGCTCGTGCTGCCGGAAAAGCCCCGTCGGTCAGGCGGTTGGGTCGCCGTCGGGGCGATTTTCACGGCGCGTGACCCGAAATGCCGCTCGATTGCGCATTACAGGGGGAGGAGTTCCCATGCCGCCCGTCGCTCGCCTTGCCAGTTCGCATGTCCGCCCCGTGTTCCGGGGGCGCTTCCGTTGTCCTGCATCCCTGCGCTACGGGCCGTCCGGGCGCGGCGCGCGGGAGGCACGGTCTTGCGGGGACACCACTGGCATGACCGGCTCCGGCCATTTCCCAGGAGCGTAGTCGCATGAGCGATCCCATCAAGATCACTTCCAGCAAGTGCGACAACCTGCTGTTCGTCGGCATGAGCGCGGACGAGGAACTGGGCGAGCTGTTCCGGTTCGAGCTGCAGTTCGAGAGCAAGGACGCGGGCATCGACCTGACCTCGCTGCTGGGTTCGTCGATGACCGTGACGCTGACCCTGGAAGATGGTTTCAAGCGCCATTTCAACGGCATGGTCTGCGAGGCCTCGCAGACCGGCGTCGCCACCGTCGACACCCTGGTCTACGCACAGTACGCCGTCACCCTGGTGCCCAAGCCGTGGCTGCTGGAACAGATCGTCGACTGCCGCATCTTCACCGAGATGACCGCCCCGGACATCATCCAGAAGCTGCTGGAGGAATCCGGCTACACCGACGTGAAGAACAGCCTCACCGGCAACTACGCGCAGCGCGACTACTGCGTGCAGTACCGCGAGGACTGCCTGAGCTTCATCCATCGCCTGATGGAACAGGAAGGCATCTACTACTACTTCACCCACGACAGCAGCAAGCACACCATGGTGCTCGCCGACGGCGTGGGTGCGCATGCCGCCATCGACGAATTCAAGAAGGTGCCGTTCGCGGCCGGCGCGGGCGGCGCACTGGGCAAGGCGGCGACGGTCGCCACGTTCGGGGCGGTGCGCGGCGTGGACGGCGCCACTTTCAAGCTGACCGACTACAACCCGCTCACGCCCAAGGCCTCGCTGCTCTCCTCGCACACCAGCGACGGCAACCAGCCGACGACAACCCACACCGCCTTCGATTTCCCCGGCGCGCACGGGGACGCGAGCGTGGGCCAGCACTACGCCAGCGTGCGCGCCGAGGCGCTGACCGCCGCGCGCTCCGGCTACCACGGCACCACCGACGCCTGCGGCGCGGAGGCCGGCAACCTGTTCACCCTGAGCGACTACTCGCGCAAGGAGCTCAACCAGGAATACCTGCTGACCGCTACCCAGAGCTACCTGCGCGGCGCCGGCCATGCCTCGGGCAGCGGCGGCCATCTCGAGTTCCAGTGCCAGTTCCGCGCCATCCCGAGCAGCATTCCGTTCCGCAAGGCCATCAGGACGGAGAAGCCGAAGGTCGCCGGCCTGCAGACCGCGATCGTCACCGGCAGCGACACCGACGAGGACATCGCCGTCGACCAGTACGGCCGGGTGCAGGTGAACTTCCACTGGAACATGCCGGACAAGCCGAACGCGAAGTGCTCCTGCCCGGTGCGCGTGGCCTCGCCGTGGGCCGGCAAGGGCTGGGGCGCGGTGAGCATCCCGCGCGTGGGCCAGGAAGTGGTGGTGAGCTTCCTCGAAGGCGACCCGGACCGGCCGCTGATCATCGGCAGCGTCTACAACGCCGCGAACACCGTGCCCTACGGCCTGCCCGACAACAAGACCCAGAGTGGCATCAAGAGCCGCAGCCTGCTTGGCGGCACCGACGACTTCAACGAGCTGCGCTTCGAGGACAAGCAGGGCAGCGAGGACTTCATCATCCACGCGCAGAAGGACATGCACGAGGAGGTCGAGAACGACCACGTGGTGACGATCGACCACGACGAGACGGTGGAGGTGAAGAACAACCAGACGCTCACCGTCGACAACGACCAGACCGAGACGATCAAGCACGACCGCAAGGTCACCGTGCAGAACGACGACAAGCTCGACGTCACCGCCAACGGCACCACCACGATCGGCCAGAAATTCAAGCTCGACGCCGGCACCGAGATCGACCTGGTCTGCGGCGCCTCCAGCATCACGCTGAAGGCATCGGGCGACATCGAGATCAAGGGCGTCAACATCAAGATCACCGGCGATGCCACGGTGAAGATGGCCGGGCAGGCCACGGTCGACATCGGCGCCGGCGCCAGCGTCAAGGTGCACTCGGACGCGATGATGAACGTGGAGGGCGGCGCGATGACCACGGTGAAGGGGGCGATGCTGACGCTCACCGGCGACGGCATGGCGAAGCTCGGCGGCGGCATCACGATGATCGGCTGAGGAGGCAGGCCATGTCCGCGATCTTGCAAGCATCGATGCAGATGGGCCTGTCGCCCGAGGCCAGCGCGCGGCTGCGCCCGGAGATGACGGCGCAGGCGGCGGTGCAATCGCTGCTGGACGCCGGCGCGGCACAGGACGCGCTGAAGCTGCTGGCGCGGCTGCTGCCCAAGCGCTACGCAGTGGCGTGGCTGTGCCAGTGCGCGCGCGACCAGCCGCTGGAACTGGAAGACAAGGCCGGCGCCTCGCTGGCGGAGAAGTGGGTGCGCGAACCCACCGAGAGCAACCGTCGCGCCGCCTACGAGTTCGCGAATTCCGGCGGCTACAAGTCGCTGGGCGCGTGGCTGGCCGCGGCGGCCGGCTGGTCGGGCGGCAGCCTGGCGCCGAGCGCGCAGGAAACGCCGGTGCCGCCGCCGGAGCAGCTCACCGCCTGCGCCACGGTGGCGGCGATCAACCTGATGGCGGCGCTGGTGGCCGAACGCTTCGCGGCACGCCGCGCCGAGTTCGTCGCCCGCGCCCTGAACCTGCTCGGCACCGGCGAAGCGGCCGGCGCGGGCGGCAAGGGAGCCTGAGCGTGTCGATGCAGACGCTGACATTGGCGGTACTCGGCCGGCAGGCCGCGCAATTCGGCAGCCGCAGCCGGAAAGTCTTTCCGGAGATCGGCGGCAGCATCGGCCGTTCCGAGGATTGCGAATGGGTGCTCGGCGCGCCCGGTGTGTCGCGCATCCACGCGATAGTGCGCTGCCTCAACGGCATCTATTTCATCGAGGACCGCAGCACCAACGGAATGCTGCTCAACGGTGCGCCGCTGCCCAGGGGCGAGCCCTCCGCGCTGAAGGACGGCGACCGCCTGCAGATCGACACCTTCGAGATCTCGGTGCAGGTGCAGGCGCCGGGCCAGGCCGCCGAGGCGCCGGCCGCACCTGCGCCGGCGATGGCACCGGCGCCGCTGCCGGGCGATCCACTGGATTTCGGCTTGTCCGACCTGCTGGCGCCGGCGCCGGCCGCTGCCGCCGCGAGCGCCAGCCTGATACCCGACGCCGCCGTGGCCGGCGGCGACCTCGATCCGCTGAGCTTCCTCGATGCGCCCTACGCGACGCCGGTGGCGGAGCCCGCGCCGCCGCAGCCGGCGCCGATCCCCAGCTGGAACCACACGGCCGGCAGCGCCGACCACTTCCGCCCGCCGGTGACCGACGTGCAACGCCAGGCGCAGGTGTTGCCGGAGAACTGGGACCTGACCATGGGCGATTTCGCGCCCAAGGCGGAGCCGGCCGCGCCGGTCATGCCACCCGCCGCGCCACCGGCGGCGACTGCGTTTGCCGCACCGGCGGCGACGGCCCTGCCCGCGGAGCTGGAGCAGATCCTGCACATCGTGGCCGACGGCGTGATGGACGTGCTGCGTGCCCGCGCCGAGATCAAGAACACCTTCCGCCTGCCGGTGACCATCATCCAGCGCTCGGAGAACAACCCGCTGAAGTTCGCGCCCACCGCGGACGAGGCGGTGCAGCGCATCCTGGCGCCCACCGGGCCGGCCTTCCTGTCCGGCAGCGCCGCGTTCCAGGACGCCTTCGAGGACATCCGCTGCCACCAGATGGCGATGCTGGCCGGCGTGCGCGCGGCGTTCGAGTCGCTGCTGGTGCACTTCAATCCGGACCGTTTCGAGCACGAGGCCGACGGCGGCGCCAAGCGCGCGGCGTTCGGCGGCAAGGGCCGCTACTGGGACCGCTACCGCGAGCACTTCGAGGAGCTGATGGGCAATCCCGACGAATGCTTCCGCCGCCTGTTCGGCGACGAGTTCGCGCGCGCCTACGAGGAACAGCTGGCACGATTGAAGTCGGTACGACGGGCGGAACAGGCGCGCCGCCCCTGACCCGGGGCAAATCGGAACAACCATGAGCGAGCGAGCGGCATGACGCAGAACAACAAGGTGATCTGGAGCGAAGGGCTGTTCCTCAGGCCCCAGCACATGCAGCAGCAGGAGCGTTACCTGGAGCGCTTCGTCGAGCTGCGCGCCGGCAACCTGCGCCCCCACGCCTGGGGCTTCCACGAGCTGGAGCTGGAGGCCGACCTGCTGGCGATCGGCAAGCTCGGCATCAAGCGCGCGCGCGGCATCTTCCCCGACGGCACGCCGTTCGCGATGCCCGGCGACGACCCGCTGCCGCCGCCGCTGGACGTGGATGCGAACTGGCGCGACCAGACCGTGTTCCTCACCCTGCCGCTGCGTTCGCCCACCCAGCCCGACAGCGGGCGGCCGGAAGCGCCGGCGGAAAAGCTCTTTCGCTTCCGCGTGCGCGAGGCCGAGGTGCGCGACGCCTCCGGCAGCACCGACGGCGCGACGCCGCTGGAAGTGGGCGGCATGAGCAGCCGCCTGCTGCCGCAGTCGCAGCCAATGGAAGGGCTCACCCGGATGCCGCTGGCGCGCATCGTCGAATGCCGCAGCGACCGCCGGGTGACGCTGGACGATGCGTTCATGCCCACCGGCCTGTCCTGCCAGGGGGTGCCGCGGCTGGTGACCTTCCTTACCGAGCTGCTCGGTCTCCTGCACCAGCGCGGCGAGGCGCTGGCCAGCCGCGTCGCGCTCACCGACCGCGGCGGCGCGGCGGAGATCGCCGACTTCCTGCTGCTGCAGGTGGTGAACCGCTGCCAGCCGCTGGTGGCGCACCTGGCCGAGGCGCCGCTGCTGCATCCGGAGGAGCTGTACCGCGTGCTGGTGGGGATGGCCGGCGAACTGGCCACGTTCACCGCGCCGGGCAAGCGGCCGCCCGCGTTGCCGCCGTATCGCCACGAGGCACTGCGCGAGAGCTTCGAGCCGCTGATCGCCGCGCTGCGCGCCAGCCTCAGCGCGGTGCTGGAGCAGACCGCCATCCCGATCCCGCTGCAGGAACGCAAGTTTGGCGTGTGGGTCGCGGTGGTGCCCGACCTCACCTTGCTCGACAACGCCGCCTTCGTGCTGGCGGCGAAGGCCGACGTGAAGTCCGAGGAACTGCGCCGGCAGTTGCCTGCGCAGTCGAAGATCGGTCCGGTGGAGAAGATCCGCGACCTGGTGAACCTGCAGCTGCCGGGCATCCCTGTGACGCCGATGCCGGTGGCGCCGCGGCAGATCCCGTACAACGCCGGCTACCTGTATTTCGAGTTCGACCGCCACGCGGCGATGTGGCGCGAGCTGAAGACCTCCGGCGGCATCGCGTTCCATTTCGGCAGCGGCTTCGCCGGGCTGGACCTGCAGCTCTGGGCGATTCGAGGAGGTTGATCAGCCATGAATACGCCCAAGGGTCCGTTCGACGACGATCCCATGCGCGATGCCACCGTGGTGCGCCCGCGCGGCGCGGCGCCTGCGCCGGTGCCTGCACCCGCGCCGGTTGCGCCGCCACCGGTCGCGGCGCCGACGCCCGCGCCGCGCGGCGTGGCCGCCACGCCGGCCGAGATCAGCGCCTTCCTCGGCGGCGGCATGAACCCGCTGGTGCAGGCGGCCAGCCCGCTGCTGCTGCTGGCGGTGCAGCTGCGCCACAGCGCCACGCCGCCGGACGCGACCCATCTGCGCGAGCAGGCGGTGGCCCAGGTGCGCCAGTTCGAGAGCCACGCGCAGCAGGCGAACATCGCCCAGCAGACCGCGCTGGCCGCGCGCTACGTGCTGTGCACCATGCTCGACGAAGCGGTGCTCAATGCGCCATGGGGCGAGCAGAGCGGCTGGGCGCAGCAAACCTTGCTGGTGACCTTCCACGGCGAGTCCTACGGCGGCGCGAAGTTCTTCCAGATCCTGGAGCGCCTGTGCGCGGATTTCTCGCGCCACCTCGACCTGATCGAGCTGATGTACATCTGTCTCGCGCTGGGCTTCGGCGGGCGCTACCTGATCGATGCCGGCGGCCGCGCCAAGCTGGCCGACATCCAGGAAGACCTGTACCGGCGCATCCGCGCGCAGCGCGCGCCGGCCGCGCAGGAGCTGGCTCCGCACTGGCGCGGCATCCAGGACAAGCGCAATCCGCTGATCCGCTACGTGCCGCTGTGGGTGATCGTGGCTGCGGCGGCCTGCGTGCTGCTGGGCGCCTACCTGTATTTCCACACGCGATTGAACACGGGCTCCGCGCCGGTCAGCGCCGAGCTCGCGCAGATCGGGCTGGAAGGCGCCACGCCGCCGGCCGCCCAGCAGCTGGACAAGACCAATCCGCCGCCGGCGCATCCCACGCTGAAGCAGCTCCTGGCGCCGGAGGAGCAGGCCGGCCAGCTCGCCATCGTCGAGCAAGGCAACGGTCGCGAACTGGTGCGGCTTTCGGCCACCGGCATGTTCACTTCCGGCGGGGTGGACGTGAGCGATGCCGAGTTGCCGCTGCTGCACAAGATCACCGCGGCGCTGAACCAGGTGCCGGGGCGGGTGATCGTGGTGGGGCATACCGACGACCAGCCGATCCGTTCGCTGAAGTTCAAGGACAACTTCGCGCTGTCCGCGGCGCGCGCGCGCGCGGTGCAGCAGGTGCTCGCCGACGGCCTCGACAATCCGGGCCGGCTGGAGGCCAGCGGCGCCGGCGACTCGCAGCCGATTGCGCTGCCGCCGAACCTGCCGGCGAACCGTGCGCGCAACCGGCGCGTGGAGCTCATGTATATCCCCGAGGGTTGAACCAGTGGCCAAGATTCTGAGTTTGCTGAAAACCGGCTGGTTCATCACGCTGATCGGCATCGTGCTGCTGGCGGTGCTGATCTGGCTGGGCGGTCCGTACCTCGGCATCGGCTCGTCGCAGCCCTTGGCCGGCGTGGCCGCACGCCTGCTGCTGATCGTGCTGATCGTGGTGGTGTGGCTGGCGATCCTGCAGGTCCGCGCCTGGCGCGCGCGCAGCAAGGCGCAGCAGATGTCCGGCGAGCTGGCCGGGCAGGGCGCCACGTCCAGCGAGCGCGACGACCGCGGCGCCGCCGAGCGCAGCCAGCTGCAGGCGCGTTTCCAGGAGGCGGTGGACACCCTGCGCAAGACCCGCCGCGGCGGCAACCTGTATGCGCTGCCGTGGTACGTGGTGATCGGGCCGCCGGGCTCGGGCAAGAGCACCTTGCTGCAGAACTCCGGGCTCAACTTCCCGCTGTCCGAACGCTTCGGCAAGGAGGCGCTGCGCGGCGTCGGCGGCACCCGCAACTGCGACTGGTGGTTCACCGACGAGGCGGTATTCCTCGATACCGCCGGCCGCTACACCATGCAGGATTCCGACCGCGCCGCCGATGCCTCGGCATGGGGCGAGTTCCTGCAGCTGCTGCGCAAGTACCGCAAGCGCCGGCCGATCAACGGCGTGGTGATCGCGATGAGCATGTCCGACCTGCTCACGCTGGACGAGAATGGCCTCGCCGAGCACACCCAAGCGATCCGGCGCCGGCTGGACGAGCTGGCCACGCACCTGCGCATCGGCGTACCGGTCTACCTCAGCTTCACCAAGTGCGATCTGGTCGCCGGCTTCGGCGAGTTCTTCGACGATCTCAACCCGGAGCTGCGCAGCCAGGTGTGGGGCTTCTCGTTCCCGCTGGACGCGACGATGGACGGCAGCGCGCCCAAGCGCTTCGGTGAGGAGTTCGACCTGCTGCTGCGCCAGCTCGACACGCGCATCCTCGACCGCCTGCATGCCGAGCGCGACCGCAACCGGCGCGCGGCGATCCTCTCGTTCCCGCAGCAGCTGGCTGCGTTGCGCGAGATCGCGCGGCGTTTCGTGGAAGGCGTGTTCACCGGCCATGCCTATGCCGCGCCGCCGCTGCTGCGCGGCGTCTACCTCACCTCGGGCACCCAGGAAGGCACGCCGATCGACCGCATGATGGGCGCGGTGGCGCGCACCTTCGGCGTGGATGCGGCGCAACTGCACGTGCCCGGTGCGCAGCGGCGCACCTTCTTCGTCGAGCGGTTGCTGAAGGAAGTGCTGTTCGGCGAGTCGGGTTTCGCCGGCACCAATCCCGCGCTGGAGCGGCAGAAGGTGTTGCTGCAGATCGCCTCCTATGTGGGCGTGCTGCTGCTGACCGTGCTGCTGCTGGTCGGCTTCGGCACCAGCTACGGGCGCAACCGCGATTACCTCGCCCAGGTGCAGACCGCGCTGCAGGCTTATCCGGCGAAGAGCGATGTCGCCGGCGCCACGACCCAGAAGGAATATTTCGCCCGCGTGCTCGCACGGCTGGAAGGCCTGTCCGCCGTGCAAGACGCAGCGAACAAGTACCAGGGACACGTGCCGATGGGCATGCGTTTCGGCCTGTACCAGGGCAGCGCGGTGGGCGAGGAGGTGCACGACGCCTACCTGCGCGAACTCAACGGCCTGCTGCTGCCGGGCGTGGCCGCGCAGTTCCGCAGCGGACTCACCGGCAATGCCGGCGATCCGCAGGCGCTGTACTACTACCTCAAGGGTTACCTGATGCTGGGCGAGCCGCAGCACCAGAACGCCGACGAGCTGGCCGCGCTCACCGACATCGAGTGGCGCAAGGTGTTCCCGGGCGACACGGTGCTGCAGCAGGCGCTGGCGAAGCACTTCCATGCGCTGGTGGCCGAGCCGGGGCGGCTGCGTGCGCTGAGCCTGGACCAGACCCTGGTCGAGCAGGCGCGCAACACCTTGCGCACCGCCGACCTGCCTACCCTGATCTACGGCAGCCTCAAGCTCGGCGCGGGCAGCACGGACTATCCGCCGCTGCAGCTGGACAAGGCGCTGGGCCTGCTCGGCAACGTGTTCCGCCGCAAGAGCGGCGCGGCGCTGTCCGAGCCGATCCCGGCGCTGTACACCCAGCCGATGTTCCAGTACGAGGCGAGCAAGGGCGTCGCGCAGGCGGTGGACCAGTTCGCCAAGGACGACTGGGTGTTCGGCGCCACGAAGATCGACGCCCTGCAGAAGGCCCGGCTCACCCAGCAGGTGCTGGCGCTGTACGAGCAGGACTACATCAAGGCCTGGGACGGCCTGCTCGCCGACCTGGAACTGCAGCCGGTGACCAGCATCCAGGACGCGAGCGCGATCGCCGCCAAGCTGTCTGGCCCCAGCTCGCCGCTGAAGGCGCTGCTGAACACGGTGCGCGAGAACACCAGCGACATGCTGAAGGCGCCGCCGCAGAGCGGCGAGGACAAGGCGCTCGCCGGTGCACAGCAGGCGGCGGAGAAGAAGGCGGCGCAGAAGCTCACCCAGAACGCGCTGGCCCGTGCGCTCGCTTCGTCCGGCGGCGGTGCCGCCGCCGCTCCCGCGGAACTGCCGGGTGCGGCGATCAGCGCACATTTCGCCACGCTGGACCAGTTGAGCGCCGGTGCGCCGGGCGCCGCGCCGATCGACCAGACGCTGCAGGCGCTCGATCAGTTGAGCAAGACGCTGCTGACCATGACCGATTTCAGCAACGCCGCCGGCCAGCCCAACCCGCAGTTGTTGCTGGCGCAGCAGCAGGCCGCGCAACTGCCGGCCCCGGTATCCGGCTGGGTCGCCTCGCTCACCGGCAAGAGCGCCTCGCTGGTGGCCAGCGGCACCAAGGGCGCGCTGGGCGACCAGTTCCAGCAGGCGGTGGGCAAGGACTGCGCCAGCTTCGTGCGCGGCCGCTATCCGTTCGCGCCGGACAGCCGCACGGACATCCCGCTGCAGAACTTCGGCGAGCTGTTCGGCAACGGCGGCAGCTTCGACAGCTTCAACAAGCAGACCCTGTCCAAGCTGGTTGATGCCAGCGGCCGCAACTGGCAGTGGAAGACCGGCCCCGGTGCGGTGGCCGGGCCGCCGGGCATCCTGGCGCAGGCGCAGATGGCCGACGACATCCGCCAGATGTATTTCCGCAACGGCAACCTGCCCGAAGTGGATTTCACGGTGCAGGCGCCGTTGCTGGACTCCGGCATCGGCAAGCTGGAGTTCGACGTCGACGGCCAGAAGTTCACTTACCAGCCCGGCGGCGCCACCAGCATGGCGATGAAATGGCCGGGGCCGCAGCCAGGCCATGTCACGATCTCCGCCTGGGACAGCTCGGGTACCTTGCTCAGCACCTTCGACTACCAGGGCGACTGGGCGTTCTTCCGCGCGTTGCAGGCGGCGCACCTGCAGAAGCAGTCGGACCTGAGCTTCCTCGCCAGCTTCAACTTCGGCGGCAAGACGGCGAAGCTGACGATCCAGGCCAGCAACCTGAAGAACCCGTTCCTCAACACCGAAGTGCAACGTTTCCGGTGCGGGGGGTGACCGCATGCCGAATCCGACAGGGGCAGGATTCTTCGGCAAGCTACCCGGTACCGGGGATTTCGTGCAGCGGCGGCTGCCGGCGTCCTTCGTAAACGTCTGGGATCGCCACTTCGAGCAGGCGGTAAGCGCCAGCCGCGCGCGGCTTGGCGACGACTGGCCGCAGGCCTGGCGTGATGCCGCGGTGTGGCGCTTCGTGCTGGCGCCGGGCATCTGCGGCGAGCTGGCCTGGGCCGGCGTGACCGGGGCGGCGACGGACCGGGTGGGGCGCTGCTTCCCGATGGTGATCGCCGCGCCGCTCGCGGATGAAGCCGCCATCGAGGCGGCCTTGCGCAACGACGCCTGGTTCGCCGCCGCCGAACGCGCGCACCGCAAGGCGCAGGCGAGCGGCGAGGGCGTGGAGCCGTTCGATGCGCGCATCGTCGCGCTGCCGGACCTGCTTGCGGCGGCGGTTACCGCGGATGCCGTCGTGCCACAGCTGGACTGGGGCAGTGCAAGCCTCTGGCGTCTGCCGCTGCCGACGCTCGTCGACACGGCCTGGCTGTCCGCGCTGTGGGCCGCGTTGTCGGCGTTGCCGGGGCATGCGCTGTGGTGGACCACGGGCGCGCCGCGGATGCCGCCCGGCGTGATGGTCAGCCGCGGCCTGCCCGAGCCGGGCGCGCATGCCGGCATGCTCGACGCGGCGCATGCCGACGTGCCCGTGCAGACGCCGGGTGCCGCCACCGCGGCGCGCACGCCGCCAGCGCCCGCGGTGACGGCGACCGTCTCGATGCCACCGGCCGCGATGCCGGCACCGACGCCGGTGCGCCTGCCCGACGACTTGTCCGAACTGTTCGCAGACCTGGCGCCGCATCTGGACGCGGTCGAACCCGGCGCGGCGGAGACCACGCAGCGCGCCGCCGACGTGGGTGGCGCGCGCGTGCTGCATCGCTACGACTGCGCACTGACCATGGTGGTGGCCGACGACGGTGCACCCGATCCGCGCCGGCAGGCGGCCGCCTCGGTCAGTGAACTGATCGGCCGCTTCGTGCCCAGCGATTTCGTCGCCGGCATGCAGGCGTTGCGCACGCGTCTGCTGGTGCTGCACACGCGCCTGCGCCAGCTGGCCGAGGACCACGCCGAGCCGGTGCACGAGGACGGCGCGGTGATCGCGGTGCGCGTCACCGGGCGCTGGGCCGACCTGTTGCGCATCGGCACCGCGAGCGCCTGGCACTGGCGTGCGGGCCAGCTGCATCCGCTGTTCGCCGCCGGCGGCGGCGAGTTGCCGGCCGATGGCGCGGGGCTGGGCGGCGAGCTGGACGACCTGCTGTTCAGCCGCACCTCACCGGTGGCGCCGGGGCTGGGCGCGCCCGCGCAGCCGATCTGCGACGAGATCGTCCGCGAGATCGACACCGGCGACCGCCTGCTGCTGTTGGCCACCCGCAAGCTGGCGGAACTGCCGGCGTCGCTGCTGGCCGAGGCGCTGGCCTTGCCGTCGCCGCATGCCGCGTGCGCGCACATCGCCGCCGCGGCCGGGCTGGGAATCCACGCGGCCGGTTGGCCGCTGGCCGTGATCGAGGTGCAGCCATGACCCTACATTACCAGTCTGCCGGCCGCACCGAGACCGGCAAGGTGCGCCGGCACAACGAGGATTCGATCCTGCTGCGCGACGATGTCGGCCTGTGGGTGGTCGCCGACGGCCTCGGCGGCCACGCCGCGGGTGACTACGCCAGCCAGATGATCGTCGAGCGGCTGGGCGCGCTGCCGCGCACCGGCGGCGTGTTCGATTTCATCGAGGCGATCGAGGATTGCCTGCAGCAGATCAACGCCGACCTGATCGCCACCGCGCTGGAGCGCGGCAGCGACATCATCGGCTCCACCGTGGTGCTGCTGGTGCACGACAAGGACTTCATGCTGTGCGGCTGGGTGGGCGACAGCCGCGCCTACTGCAACGAGGACGGCCAGCTGCGCCAGATCACCCGCGACCACGTGCACGGCACCAAGGACGACGTCACCCAGTTCGGCGGCGGCACGGCGACGGCGCAGGCGGGCGCCGGCGTGCTCAGCCGCGCGGTGGGTGCCGAGGAGCGCCTGTTCATGGACTGGGTGGTGGCGAGCAACCGCCCCGGCACGCAGTTCCTGCTCTGTTCCGACGGCATCAACAAGGAACTGGGCGACGAGGAACTCGACCGCGAATGCACCCGGCTGCCCGACCCGCAGATGCTGCTGGCGCGCCTGTTCGACCTGTCGTTGCAGCGCGCCGCGCGCGACAACATTTCCGCCGTGATCGTGCGGCTGCAGGATTGATGGACGGGTCGCGCCGATGACGGCTCTGCTCCGACTGCTCGACGACTTCCAGGCCCGGCGGCTCACGCTGCCGGGGCTGTTCGACGCGCTCGGTGCACGCGGGGCGGTGACGGCGGACGAGCATCGCGTCGAGCTGGAAGAGATCGACGCGATGGCGGCCGATGGCCGACTGGACCCGGCGGTCGCCAAGGGACTGTCCGCCAGGCTGCGCACGCTGCAGGCGCCGGTCGACGGCGGGGTCACCCGCGTGCAGGTCGAGGCGCACGCCGCCGGCCCGCCGCACGACGCCGAAGTCACCCGGGTAGAGCCGGCATCGCGGCCCGCTGGACCGCCTGCCGAACCATCTACCGGGGACGTCACGCGGGTGGCGCCCGTGGCGACGGCGCCGCCGGATGCGTCGGTCGGCGCGACCACCGGCACGCACCCGACCGCCTCCATCAGCAGCTTCAGCCGTACCGACCTGGAGCGGATGGTGGCGGCGGATGCCGAGGTCGCCGCCGTGGGCATGCTGCTGAAGGGTCGCTTCCTGCTCGAACGCGAGATCGGCCGCGGCGGCATGGGTGTGGTCTACCTCGCCCGCGACGAGCGCAAGGTGGAGGCGCGCGACCGCGATCCCTACGTGGCGGTGAAGGTGTTGAACGACGAGTTCCGCCGCCATCCCGATTCGCTGATCGCGCTGCAGCGCGAGTCGCGCCGCGCGCAGCTCCTGGCCCACGACAACATCCTGCGCGTCTACGACTTCGACAAGGATCGCACCATCGTCTTCATGACGATGGAGTACATCGACGGCACCGACCTGCGCACGCTGATCCGCGAGCGTGCCTACCATGGCCTGCCGCTGGCGGAGGCGCGGCCGCTGATCGCCGGCATGGCCCATGCGCTGCAGCGCGCGCACGCGGCCGGCATCGTGCACTCCGACTTCAAGCCCGGCAACGTGATGGTGACGCGTGAGGGCGTGCCCAAGGTGTTCGACTTCGGCATCGCGCGGGCGGCCAAGCGGCTGGGCGAAGCCAGCGGCGAGGAGACGGTGTTCGACGCCGGCACGCTGGGTGCGCTGACGCCGGCCTACGCCAGCCTGGAGATGACCCGGGGCCAAGAGCCGTCGCCCTCCGACGACATCTACGCGTTGGGCTGTGTGGTGTTTGAGCTGCTCACCGGCAAGCATCCGTTCGACAAGGTGAGCGCCGAGATCGCGTTGAAGGAAGGACGCAAGCCGCCGGCGGTGCCGGGGCTGACCCGGCGCCAGTACAAGGTGCTGTGCGACAGCGTCGCGTTCCATGCCGGGCAGCGGCCGAAAAGCGTCGAGGCGCTGGTCGAGGGCCTGCGCGACATTCGCCTGCGCGAACGCGCCGGCCGGCCGCTGGCCTATGCGCTGGCCGGCATCCTGCTGCTGCTGGCCGGCGGCTGGTTCGCGCTGGGCCAGTGGCGCGCCCGGCAGATGGCCGAGGTCGTCGCCGGCTTCCAGCCCGGCGATGCCCATCGCTACGCCAACGAGACCCAGGCATTCGCCGCGCTGGCCGGCTTGGGCGAGGATGGGCGACGGCAGCTGGTGCTGGCGCATGGCGACGTGGTGCAGTCGTACCTGCTCGAGCGCGTGGATACGTACTGGAACCCGGCCAAGGGGCGGCACGATTACGCCGCGGCCAGCCGGGTCTTCGCCTTGCCCGCGCAGCTGCACCTGTTCCTGCCGCAACTGGAGCTCAGGCGCCTCGCGGTGGACAAGGAAAAGCACGACCTGGACCAGCCGAAGCCGGTCGCGAAGCCGGCCAGTCCATCGTCCCCGCCGGTGGTCGCAGCCGCAGTTTCGCCGCCGGCGGCAGCGCCAGCCACGGCCGCGGCACGTCCCGCCGCCGACGCCGACGCGGCGCGGATGCGCAAGGTGGTGGCGGAGCTGCTGCGGGAAGGCGAGCAGAACTACGCGCAACAGAAGTATTCCGCGGCGATCGCCAACGCGAAGGCCGCGCTGCAGATCGCTCCCGGGGATACTGGGGCCAGGCAACTGCTGCAACGCGCCCAGCAGGCGCAGCAGCGGGCGATGAGCAACATCACGATCAACTGAAGGAGGTGCGGTCATGCATGCACACGAATTTCGCGGCACGCGACTCCCGGCGATGGCGATCGCGGTGACCCTGCTCGGCGGCTGTGCCGACATGGGCGGCCTCGGCACGCCGGGCGCGGCCACTGCGAACGCCGGCACCGGAAGCACGGCGGCGCAGGAATGCAATCCGGTGGTGACCGGCGCCATCGGCGCGCTCGCCGGCTCGCTGTTCGGCAAGGGCAAGGGGCACCTGGCGGGCGCGGCGATCGGCGCCGGCGTCGGCGCGTTCGCCTGCATGGCCTACAACTACCACAGCCGGCGGGTTCGCGACGCACAGGCGGTGGAGGCGCAGTACCGGCAGCAGCGTGGTGCCTTGCCCGCGGCCAACACGATCGATTCCTACCAGAGTGCGCTGGTTCCGGGCGGCACGGTGCAGGGCGGCGGCAAGGTGGAGATGCAGTCGCGCGTGACGCTGCTGCGTGGTGCGCACGACGTGCCTCCCCAGCTGAAGGAACAGCTGACCCTGTACTCGCCCGACGGCAAGCAGCTGGCCACCGCCACCAAGGACGTCGACGCGATCAACGGTACCGGCGAGTACGAGAGCAGCTTCGATTTCAACCTGCCCAAGGGCATCCAGGAAGGCCGCTACAAGATGAGCTCGACGCTGTACATGGACGGCCAGAAGGTACGCACCAACGACGTGCCCATGCTGGTGGTCGGCTGATGCGCGAGGCACGCACATGGTTCGGCGCACATTCCGCAGCGACGTTCCCGACACGATTTCCCCATCCCTGGACTGACATGCAAGACCGCTGCCCATGAGTTCCATCGCCGAACTGATTGCCGACTACCAGGCCAAGCGGCTATCGCTGCCCGGGCTGTTCGAGGCGCTGGCCGCGCGCGGCGCGCTGCCGGACGATGCCCTGCGCGAGGAGCAGGCGCTGCTCGACGCGATGGCGGCCGACGGCCGGATCGAGCCGACGCTGGCGCGTGCGCTCGCCGCGAAGCTGCGCAGCCTGCAGCCGCCGTCCTCCACGCCACCGGCCGCGCCGCCCGTGGCGCCGGACGACGAGGTGACCCGGGTGCAGGTGGCGAGCCATGCGGCCGCGCCGCCGCCGGATGCCGAGATGACGATGGTGCAACCGGCCTCGCGTCCGCCGGCGCCGACGGGCGAGGCGGACGCCACCGTGGTCGCGCCCGCCTCGCGTCCGCCCGCGGCCGATGCGCCGCAGGCCACCGCAGTCACCGGCACCCAGGGCACCGCCTCCAGCAGCAGCTTCAATCGCGCCAGCTGGGAAAAGATGGCCGAGGCCGAAGGTGGCGACTACGCCACCGTGGGCATGCTGCTGAAGGGCCGCTTCCTGCTCGAACGCGAGATCGGTCGCGGCGGCATGGGCGTGGTCTACCTCGCGCGCGACGAGCGCAAGGTGGAGGCACGCGACCGCGATCCCTACGTGGCGGTGAAGGTGCTGAACGACGAGTTCCGCCGCCATCCCGATTCGCTGATCGCGCTGCAGCGCGAGTCGCGCCGCGCGCAGCTGCTGGCGCACGACAACATCGTGCGCGTCTACGACTTCGACAAGGACCGCACCATCGTCTTCATGACGATGGAGTACATCGACGGCACCGACCTGCGCACGCTGATCCGCGAGCGCGCCTACCACGGCATGCCGCTGGCCGAGGCGCGGCCGCTGATCGAGGGTATGGGCTGGGCGCTGAAGCGCGCGCACGCGGCCGGCATCGTGCACTCCGACTTCAAGCCCGGCAACGTGATGGTGACGCGCGAGGGCGTGGCCAAGGTGTTCGACTTCGGCATCGCCCGCGCCGGCAAGCACCTCAGCGAGGCCACCGGCGAGGAAACGGTGTTCGACGCCGGCACGCTGGGCGCGCTGACACCGGCCTACGCCAGCCTGGAGATGATCCAGGGCAAGGAGCCATCACCCTCCGACGACATCTACGCGCTGGGCTGCGTCACCTTCGAGCTGCTCACCGGCAAGCATCCGTTCGACAAGGTCAGCGCCGAGGTCGCGTTGAAGGAAGGGCGCAAGCCGCCGCCGGTGCCGGGCCTGACCCGGCGCCAGTACAAGACGCTGTGCGACGCGGTGGCCTTCCATGCCGAGCAGCGCCTGCAGAACGCGGGTGCGCTGATCGACGGCTTGCGCGAGATCGGCCTGCGCGAGCGGCTGGTGCCGTGGCTGGGCTACGGCGCGGTCGTCGCCGTGGTGATCGCCGGCGGCACCTGGGGCACGCTCAGCTACCTGCACCAGCACCACCTGTCGCAGGTGATCGCGCGCTTCGCGGCCGGCAACCCGCACCACTACGCGAACGAGAACGAGGCGATGCAGGCGCTGGGTGGCCTGAGCGAGGACGACCGCAAGCGGCTGGTGCTGGACCAGGGCGAGACGATCCAGAACTTCCTGCTCGCACGCATCGACGCCTACTGGAACCCGGCGCAGGGACGCTATGACTTTCCGGGTGCCCAGCACGTGTTCCAGCTGCGCGACCAGCTGAAGCTGTATTCGCCCAAGCTGGATACCCGGCGCACCGCGGTGACCCAGCAGAAGAACGACTTGCTCAACACGCTGGACACCGAGCTTTCGCAGCGCATCGCCAACGGCGCGATCTTCGAGAGCCAGCCCGACAACGCGGTGGCCACGCTGGACCGCATCCGCGCGATCGACCCGCACAGCGCGCTGCTGCACAACGCCGAGCTGGAGTTGAAGTACGACATCGCGATCGGCCAGTCGCTGAGCGCCGACCACGTGGACGAGGCGCGCCAGCGGCTCGCGCTCGCCACGCGGCTGTTCCCGGACTCGTCGCGGCTGAAGCAGCGCGGGGCGCAATTGGCCGCGCTCGCCGCCGCCGCCGCGCCGCCCACGGCGGCGCCTGCGCCGGGTGCGCCGGTGCAGGGCATCCCGCAGGCACGCAGCGCGCTGGCTGCGTTGGTGGCCGCGCCAGCGGCCAATGCGCAGTGGCAGCAGTCGGTGTCCACCGCGATGGCGGTGCTGCAGCACGACCAGTCGCCGGAGACGCGCAAGCTGGTCGACGCGCTGGGCGCCGCGATCGCCGGCAGCGCGGCCCAGCAGACCGATCCGATGCACCTGCCGCAGGACTTGGCGCTGGTGAACTTCGGCCTGCAATACGCGCCGCAGTCGGCGCCGCTGCTGGCCCAGCGCGACAAGCTGACTGCGCTGCAGAGTCAGGCGCAGGCACAACTTGATCAAGAGGCGGCTACGGCCGAGGTGGCCACGCGCATCGAGTCGGTGCGGCGTGCGGCCGCGGCCGACGACAGCGCCAAGGCGCTGGAATCGCTGACCCGCATCCGCAGCCTGCAACCCGATAATCCCTTCCTCGCCAAGGAGGGTCCGCAACTGGTGGCCTCGGCCTATCTGGGCCAGGCCGACGATGCGTTCCAGCGCGGCAAGTACCAGGCCGCATCCAGCCTGCTGGCGCAGGGCTTGAAGGCGCTGGGCAACCGCAGCGACCTGCGCAATGCGCAGGCGCGCTACGAACTGGCCGCCGCGTTGCTGAAGGCGAACGGCCAGCCGCTGGCCGATGCCGACTACCAGCGCCTGCGCGGCCAACTGGCTGCCGCACGCAAGGCCGATGCGCAGGGTCTGGATGAGCTGGAGTCCGAGCTGAAGCAGCACGGCCACCTGGCGCAGGGCAGCCTGGCCGCCTTGCTGGACAGCCTCAAGCCGAGCGCCACGGCGGCAGCAGCGGCACCGACGCCCGCCGCGCCCGTGCCCGCTGCGCCCACCGCACCGGCCGCCGCCGCACCCGGCCATGCGCCGGCCGAGACGGTGGCGACCAAGGCCGCCACCGGCGCCGCCGCCAAGCCCGCGGCCGCGGCAGCCGGCAACGCGGCGCCGGCCGCCGCCGTGGCCGGCAACGATCCCTGCGCGCGTCCGGACCTGGCCGGCAAGGGCCGCGCCTGCGTCGACACCCTGGGTGCCGGCGGCCGCGGGCCGGCGCTGGTGGTGATTCCCGGCATTGGCGGCGGCAAACCGTATGCGATGTCGCGCACCGAGGTCACGGTGAGCGAATTCAACCGCTACTGCCGCGCCAGCCATGCCTGCGCCGGCGTGTCCGACAGCGACGGCCAGCTGCCGGTGAGCAACATCAGCCTGGCCCAGGCCAGGGCCTACGCGCAGTGGCTGAGCAGCGCCAGCGGCTACACCTACCGCCTGCCCAGCGACGCCGAGTGGATGCATGCGGCGCATGCCGGTGGCGGCTGGAAGCAGTCGCCGGACAGCAACTGCATTCCGCCTTCTTCCAGCGACGACAGCAGTGGCGGACCGATCTCCGCGCTGGGCCGCGAGCCCAACCCCTGGGGACTGGTGAACATGACCGGCAACGTCTGGGAATGGGTGACCAGCGGTGGCGGGGTGATCGTGCGGGGCGGCAGCTACAACAGCTACTGGTCTGATTGCACGGTGGACAGCCATCGGAGCGACAATGGTGGCGCGCAGAAAGATGTCGGGTTCCGGGTGCTGCGGGAGCTGAAATGAGCGAGCGGGAACGACGGGTCAATCAGGGGCTGCGTGTCCTCGACGAGGCCCATTACAGCGGGCGGATCAACCGCGAGGAATACCGCAAGCGGCGTCGCCAGCTGCTCGGCTCGCTGTGCGACAGCCACGGCATCACCGCCCGCAATACCTTGCGTACCCGGATCACCCAGCAGGGCGGGCGCGCGGCCCACGCGCCCGCCGCGCCGGATGCACCCTTGCCGGCCCCGTTCGCCGCCCGGCATGCGGTGGCCTGGAAGCCGCTGCTGGCGTTCGCGCTCGGCCTGGTGCTGTGCGTGCTGCTCGTGTACTGGCTGCTGCGCGCGAACTGAGGCGCGTTCCGCAACTCGCGCATCCGGTCCGCGCGGCGTGACCGGAAAAACCGCCGTTTTGCGCATTTGAATACCAAGGACGGTCTGGTTTCGACGATCGTGGATCCGGACCGGAGGCGGTCCGGCGCCCGCCATCGAGCCCTCATGGCCGAACCACGGGATGGCACGGGCGCCGCCGGCGCCCGTGCATGTGCGTCATCGATCATCAAGGGGAATGCCGTGCGCAGGGTCTGTCTGGCAGCAGCGTTGGCGCTGGTCCTGGGAACCGGGGAGGCATGGGCGCAGGCGGCCGGGGGAAGTCCGCCGCAGATCCTCGTCAGCGGCGTGCCGGCTGCGGCGGGAGCGACCGCGCAGTCCGCCGTGCAGGGCATCATCGACCGCGAATACCAGCAGACGCTGGCGGCGGACGGCCATCCGGCCGCGCTGACCGCGGTGCAGCTGCAGGCCCTGGCCGACCGGATCACCCTGGCCCTGCACAAGGCCGGCTATCCGGACGCGCACGCCTACCTGCCCGACCAGGTGGTGGCCTACACCGTGCATGGAGCGGCGGCGGCCGGCGCGACCGTGGCGCAGGCGCCGCCGGTCGCCGCGCCGCCGGCCGCGGCGCCGGTGCCCGCGGCGCCCTCCGACCGGGTGGTGCCGCCGCTCAAGGACCGCGACGTTGGCAGCGCGCAGACGCAGCAGATCGCGGTGAGCGGTTTCCACGTGGATGGCGTGGGCGAGCACAAGGATGCCGGCATCACGCCGGCCAGCATGCAGGCGCTGGCGGATGCGCAGTTCGGCAAGCTCGGCGGCGGCGCCGGACAGCCGGCGAAGCTCGGCTTCGACCAGTTGCAAGGCGTGGCCGACGCGATCACCCAGCGCTACCGCAAGGCCGGCTTCATCGTGGCCACCGCCTTCCTGCCGGCGCAGACGGTGGGCGACGACCGCATCGTGCGCATCCAGGTGCTGGAAGGAAAGATCGGCCGGATCATCGTCAAGGGCACCAAGCGCTACCACCCCGGCGTGATCGCGGCGCCCGCGGAGAAGCTGCGCGGCAACGCGCTGCAGAAGAGCGACGTGGACACAGCGCTGTTGTACGACCGCGACCTGCCGGGCGTGTCGGTGACATCCACCTTCCAGCCAGGCGAACAGACCGGCGCCACCGACCTCATCATGGTGGCGCGCGAGGCGCCGCGGCCGTACACCATCACGCTGGGCGCGAACAACTACGGCACCGCGCTCACCGGCCGCTACCGCGCCGAGGCGGGCATCACCTGGAACAGCCCGCTGGGCATCGGCGACAGCCTTGCCGCCAACGTCAACTACGCGCTGGACCCCAGCCAGAACGTCTACGGCTCGCTGGTCTACCGCGCGCCGACGGTGGTGGTGCCGGGCCTCAGCGCGGTGGCGGGTGCCACCCGCAGCGAGCTGCAGATCAACTCCGGCCAGTTCGCCAAGCTCAACGTGAAGGGGCCGAGCTCCTCGTATTTCACCGGCGCCGACTGGAAGTTCGTCAACACCGACGACCTGAAGCTGCTCGGCTCGCTGCACTACATCCGCGAGGAGTCGAAGCTGAAGCTGGGCGGCTTCGACTTCCCGTTGTCCGACGAACGCTTCGACGTGGCCGAGCTGGGCTTCGGCATGGAACACACCGACAAGCGCTTCCACGGCGTGGACATCCTGCAGGTGGCCGTGCGCAAGTCGATCAGCGACGACTCGAAGCAGCCGGACCTGGTCAGTCCCGATCATGCCAGCAGCTTCCTGTCCGAGCGGATCTCGTACACCCGCCTGCAGTTCCTCGCCCCCACGCAGCGGCTGTATTTCAAGTTCAACGGGCAGTACAGCAACGACGTGCTGGCGCCGCTGGAGCAGTTCGCGATCGGTGGCCCCGACAGCGTGCGCGCCTACCCGATCGCCGACGCGCTGAGCGCGCGCGGCTACTACACCTCGCTGGAATACCACGTCGACGCGCCGGGCTTCAGCAACAAGACGTCGCCGTTCCGCGGCCGGCCGTGGCGCGAATTGCTGGAGGTGGAAACCTTCCTCGACTACGCACGCGGCTTCCCGGTGGCTAAGGAGCGCGCCACCGGCCTCGCGCCGGTGACTTACAGCGGCGTGGGTGCGGGCTTCATCTTCCGCCTGCCGTACTGGCACCACCTCCAGTTCCACTTCGACGGCGCGGTGCCGCTGGGCAACCAGGATGCCTCGGACCGGCACGGCTATCACGTCTACGGACGCTTCGACCTCACGTTCTGACGTACCACGATCTCGGACGGACAACGATCATGAACACGATTTCCCGCACGGCCCAGCGCAGCTCCCGTCAGCAGGCCGAGGCAATGCCGGCGACGGCCCTGCCGCGGCTGCGGCAGCAACGGCTGGCGCTCAGCCTGGCGGTGGCGCTCGGTTCGGTGTCGTTCTGCGGCGGCGCACTGGCCGCCGTTGCCGGCGGCGTGGCGCCCGGCAGCACGCCGATCGGCGGCGTGGTGGTCGGCGGTTCGGGTTCGATCGCGCAGAACGGCGTGAATACGGTGATCAACCAGAACTCGGCGCTGCTGGCGCTGAACTGGCAGAGCTTCAACGTCGGCAAGGACGCCACGGTGCTGTTCAACCAGCCCTCGTTCAACGCGGTGGCGCTCAACCGCATCCTCGACCAGAGCCCCAGCCAGATCTTCGGCCACATCAACTCCAACGGCCAGGTGTTCCTGATCAACACCCACGGCATCATCTTCGGCAGCAGCGCGCAGCTGAACGTGGGCGGCCTTGTGGCGAGCACGCTGGACCTCACGCCGAGTGATTTCCTGTCGAACCATTTCAACCTCGACGCGCACGGCGGCAGCGCCGGCGTCGTCAACCACGGCACCATCCAGGCCGCCAGCGGCGGTTCGGTGAGCCTGGTCGGCGGCAAGGTCGAGAACGACGGCCTGATCGTGGCGAACTACGGCCGCATCAACCTCGACGGCGCCGACAAGGCGGTGCTGGATTTCGACGGCAATGGCCTGATCAACGTGCAGATCACCGGCGCGTTGCAGCAGCGCCTGAGCAACGACGAGGCCGCGGTGACGAACAACGGCCGCCTGCAGGCCGACGGCGGCACCGTGGTGCTGCAGGCCTCGGCCGCGAAGGACCTGTTCACCAACCTGGTCAACAACACGGGCGTGATCGACGCCCACGGCATCAGCACCGATGGCGGCGTGGTGCGCCTGGTCGGCAGCGGCGGCAACACCGTCAGCAGCGGCAGCATCGACGCCAGTGGCGTGCACGGCGGCAGCGTGCAGCTGCTGTCCGACCAGAACGTCGGCGTGACGGGCGGCAGCATCGATGCCTCGGGCACGCAGGGCGGTGGCAGCATCCGCGTGGGCGGCGGCTGGCAGGGCGGCGAGGGGTTGCAGACGGCGTCGGCGACCTATGTCGCGCCGGACGCCAAACTGAATGCCGATGCCACGAAAGCGGGCAATGGCGGCTCCGTGGTGGTGTGGGGCAACGACGTCAACAATTTCTACGGCAGCATCAGCGCGCGTGGCGGGGCCATTAGCGGCAACGGTGGCCGGGTCGAAACCTCGTCGCACTACGGCCTCAACGCCCAGGGTGAAGTGGACGCGTCGGCGGCCCAAGGCAACGCCGGCACGTGGCTGCTTGATCCCTACAACGTGACGATCAGCACCAGTGCGAATGCCAATACCGGTACCTCGCCCGACTACACGGCCAGCGGCACCGGCTCGAACGTCAGCACCGTTGGAGCCACTGGAATCAACGCGGCGTTGACCGGTGGCACCGACGTGTTCGTGTTCACCAACAACAGCCAGGCTGGCAACGGCACCGAAACCGGCAACATCACGCTGAGTGCGCCGATCGCTGCCAGCGGCGCCGGGTCACTCTATCTGGAGGCGGTCGGCAGCATCCTGCTCGAGAACACCATCACTGCCAAGAGTGCAGCTCTGCCGCTCAATGTCTACCTGTGGGCGAACTACGGTGGCACGGCGGCCGGCACCACTTACACAAGCAACGCGGCATGTGCCACATGCCAGGTGCTTATCGGCGACGCGGCCAATGCCAGCATCACGACGGATGGCGGCAACGTTGACATCCGCACCGGCGACTCCACTCACGCCGGTGGCGGCTTGCTGCTCGGCAGCAGCACGACCACGGGCAGCATCAACGCAGGCGCGGGCAGCCTGACCGTGGCCACCACCGGCATCAGCCAGCAGGCCGCCGGGGCCAGCACTGTCATTGCGGGTGCGGCAAGTCTCGATGCCGGTGCGGGCGTGCTGACGCTGGGCAACAGTGGCAACGACTTCACCGGCGCAGTGAGCCTGAACAACAGCGGCGCGAACAACGTGACGCTGAACAACGGCAGCAACGCGCTGACTCTGGGTGGGCTGGGCATCGGTGGCGCGTTGACGCTCACCTCGAGCGGCGGCATCACGCTGGGCGGCGACGTGACCTCCGGCGATGCGCAGACGTACAACGGCAATGTGCTGCTGGGTAGCGGCGTGACGCTGCAGACCACCAACAAGAACGTGAGCTTCGGCGGCACGGTGGACAACGCCACCGGCACGGCCGAAGCGCTGACAATCAGCGCCGGTACGGGCGCGGTGACATTCGGCGGCGCAGTGGGTGGCGGCACCAACGGCGCGCTAACCAGCCTGAGCAGCACCGGCGCAGGCGCGGTCACGCTGGGCGGCAACGTGACCACGACCGGCGCACAGAGCTACACCGGTGCCGTGTTGCTGGGCGGCAACGCCACGTTGCAGACCACCAACAGCAACGTGAGCTTCGGCAGCACGGTCGACAACGCCACCGGTACGGCCGAAACGCTGACCATCAGCGCCGGCACCGGCGCGGTGACGTTCACCGGTGCCGTGGGCGCGGGTGCCAATGGTGCGATTGGCGCGCTGACCGTGAACGGCAGCGGCGCGACGAGCCTGGGCACAGTGAGCGCGGCGAGTCTGGCCACGAACACCGGCACGACCACGCTCAATGGCAACATCACCACCACCGCGGGACAGACTTACACCGGCGCGGTGCTGCTGGGCAGTGGCGTGGCGTTGAATGCCACCAACAACGCCGTGGATTTCAAGAGCACGGTGGACAACGCGACCAGCGGCACGCCGGAAGCATTGACGGTAAATGCGGGCAACGGCGCGGTGACGTTCACCGGTGCCGTGGGCGCAGGTGCCAATGGTGCGATTGGCGCGCTGACCGTGAACGGCAGCGGCGCGACGAGCCTGGGCACAGTGAGCGCGGCGAGTCTGGCCACGAACACCGGCACGACCACGCTCAATGGCAACATCACCACCACCGCGGGACAGACTTACACCGGCGCGGTGCTGCTGGGCAGTGGCGTGGCGTTGAATGCCACCAACAACGCCGTGGATTTCAAGAGCACGGTGGACAACGCGACCAGCGGCACGCCGGAAGCATTGACGGTAAATGCGGGCAACGGCGCGGTGACGTTCACCGGTGCCGTGGGCGCAGGTGCCAATGGTGCGATTGGCGCGCTGACCGTGAACGGCAGCGGCGCGACGAGCCTGGGCACAGTGAGCGCGGCGAGTCTGGCCACGAACACCGGCACGACCACGCTCAATGGCAACATCACCACCACCGCGGGACAGACTTACAACGGTGCGGTGCTGCTGGGCAGTGGCGTGGCGTTGAATACCACCAACAATGCCGTCGATTTCAAGAGCACGGTGGACAACGCGGCCAGCGGCACGCCGGAAGCACTGACGGTAAATGCGGGCACCGGCGCAGTGACGTTCACCGGCGCCGTGGGCGCAGGTACCAATGGCGCGATTGGCGCGCTGATCGTGAGCGGCAGCGGTGCGACGAGCCTGGGTGCAGTGAAGGCGGCCAGTCTGGCCACGAACACCGGCACGACCACGCTCAATGGCACCACCATCACCACCACCGGAGGACAGACTTACAACGGCGCGGTGCTGCTGGGTACGAGTGCCACGCTGACGAGCACCGGGGGCGCTGCGATCGGCTTCGGCTCGACGGTGAACGGCGGGTTCGGCCTGACCGTGAGCACCAGTGGCGCGACCAGCTTCGGTAATGCA
The DNA here is from genome assembly GCF_002001105.1 of Rhodanobacter sp. C06. Classification (GTDB taxonomy): domain Bacteria; phylum Pseudomonadota; class Gammaproteobacteria; order Xanthomonadales; family Rhodanobacteraceae; genus Rhodanobacter_A. Next base: position 61,841 of record NZ_MUNP01000017.1, read on the forward strand.
GTGGGCGGCACGACGACGCTGACCAGCCTTGCCAGTGTCGGCACTGGCACGGTCACGCTGGATGGCAACGTGACCACCAGCGGTGCGCAGAGCTATACCGGTGCCGTGACGCTGGGCAATAGCGTCGTACTCACCTCCGACAATGCCGGGGTAGGTTTCACCGGCGCGGTGGACAATGCGACGAGCGGCACGCCGGAAGTGCTGGCGGTGAATGCGGCCAACGGACTCGTGTCGTTCGGCGGCACGGTGGGCGGTGGCGCCAACGGTGCGCTATCGGGCCTCACCACCAGCAGCAAGACGTTCAGTGCGAACACGTTGAACATCGGGTCTGGCGGCCTGTCGGTGAAGACGACAGGCGGCGGCATCGCACAGGGCGGGGCCTTCATCGTCACTGGCAGCGGCACATCGATCTTCGATGCCGGTGGCAACGCGGTCACACTGAACAACAGCAACAACGACTTCGCCGGCGCAGTGACGGCGACCGGCGCCGGCGTGTCGATATTCGGCAAGAACACCCTGAACATCGCCAGCCTGACCGACAACGGCAACGGCAATGTGAACCTGACCGCCGGCGGCACGCTGGCGTTGCCGAACGGCGGAATCGATGCCGGCTCGGGCAACATCGCGCTGGCCTCCAACGGCGGCGCGCTGGCCGCCGGCAACGTGAGCGGCAACAACGTGTCGCTGACCGGCAGCAGCGGCATCACGCTGGGCGGCGACGTGCTGGCGCTGGGCACCCTGGCGCTTGCGAGCACGAATGCGGCCATCGTGCAGACGGCCGGCGCGCTGATCATCAGCGGCGGCACCACGGTGAATGCGGGCAACGGCGCCATCAGCCTGGCCAGCGCCAACAACGTCTTTGTCGGCGCGGTGGGCCTCACCGGCGGCAATACGCAGATCGCCGCGACGACCCAGCCGTTGATCCTGGGCCAGCTGAATACCGGTGCGCTGACCGCGACCAGCAACGGCGGCGCGCTGAACCTCGGGCAGGGCACGATCGCGGGCGGGCTGACCGCCACGGCGGCGGGCAATATCACCGAAGCGGGCGCGCTAGGCGTGAGCGGCCCTTCCAGCCTCACGGTGATCGGCGGCCAGCACGACATCCTGCTGAGCGCGGCGAACGATTTCGGTGGTCAGACGGTCACGGTGAACGCCAGCGGCGGCGGCAGCATCGGCACCCTCAGCCTGGGCGACAGCAATGCCGCCGCGCTGTTCCCGACCCTCACGGTCGCACCGACCAACCTGGTGCTGAATTACACCCAGGCCGGCATCGCCGTGACTTCGCCGCTGACGCTGGGCGGCACCCTCGACCTGACTGCCGGCGGCGGCATCGCGCTGAATGGCGGCGTGAACACGGGCGGCACGCAGACTTACCACAGCGCAGTGCTGCTGGGTGGCGCCAGCACGCTGACAGCCAGCACCGGCAACGTGAGCTTCGATGGCACGGTGGACAACGCAGGCGCCACGCCGGAAGCGCTGACCGTGAATGCCGCCAACGGCCTCGTATCGTTCGGTGGTGCGGTGGGTGGCGGCGGCAACGGTGCCCTGGCCAGCCTGACCACCAGCAGCGGCTCCTTCAGCGCCAATGCCTTGGACATCGGCAGCGGCGGCCTTTCGGTGACGACCAGCACAGGCGGCATCGCCCAGGGCACTGGCGTGTTCACGGTGGCGGGACCGTCGACCTTCACTGCGATTGGCCAGTCGATCAACCTGACCAACAACAACGTTTTCGGCAACCCGGTCACGGCCAGCGGCACCGGCATCGCGATCACGGCGGCGGGGGACCTGTCGATCGCTTCGCTGGCCGATGGCACCAACGGCGCGGTGAGCCTGATCGCCGGCGGCAATCTCATCCTGTCGGGGGCAGCCATCGACACCGGTACCAGCGACCTGACCTTGTCCTCCGGCGGCACGCTGACGACCACCAGTGACATGAGCGGCGCCGACGTCTACCTCACCGGCACCAATGGACTGAGCCTGGGCAGCAATGTCACGGCGACGACCACGCTCGGCCTCCACAGCGGCAACGGTTCGATCAACCAGACCGCCGGCGCGCTCACGGCCGGCACGCTGGTCGGCAACTCGAACGGCAGCACAACCCTGGGCGGCCTCAACGCGATCGCCAGCCTGGGCGCGTTCAGCGCGAACGGTTTCAGCATGAACAATGCGGGCGCGTTGACGGTGGCCGGTGCGGTGGCGGGCGGCACGGGCGCCACCACGATCACGACGGGTGCGGGAAGCAACCTCACGCTGGCCGCGACCGGCAGCATCGGTGGCAGCGGGGTGACGCTGAACTCGGGCGGCGCGATCGATGCGGCGGCGGGCAGCGTCGTCAACAGCAACAACGGTGCGCTGACCTTGAGCGGCGGCGCGTTCACGCTGGACGGCGCGTTGAACGCCGGCACCGGCATGGCGACGCTGGATGCGGCGGGCGCGATCACGCAGGTGGTGGCCACGGGCGTCATCACGGCGGGCACGTTGACCGGTCACTCGACCGGCACGAGCACCAGCCTGCTGGGCGCGAACCAGGTGGGCACGCTGGGCGCGTTCAGCGCGAACGGCTTCAGCATGAACAATGCGGGTGCGTTGACGGTGGCCGGTGCGGTGGCGGGCGGCACGGGCGCCACCACGATCACGACGGGTGCGGGAAGCAACCTCACGCTGGCCGCGACCGGCAGCATCGGTGGCAGCGGGGTGACGCTGAACTCGGGCGGCGCGATCGACGCAGCGGCGGGCAGCGTCGTCAACAGCAACAACGGTGCGCTGAACCTGGGCGGCGGCGCGTTCACGCTGGACGGCGCGTTGAACGCCGGCACCGGCACGGCGACGCTGGATGCGGCGGGCGCGATCACGCAGGCGGTGGCCACGGGCGTCATCACGGCAGGCACGCTGACCGGTCACTCGACCGGCGCGAGCACCAGCCTGCTGGGCGTGAACCAGGTGGGTACGCTGGGCGCGTTCAGCGCGAACGGCTTCAGCCTGACGGACGCGCGGGCGCTGACGGTGGCTGCAGGCGCCACGGTGGACGGCGGCACGGCCGGCACGACGCTGACGACGACGGGCGCGGGGAACGGCCTGACCATCAACGGCACGCTGGGCAACACCGGCGGCACGACGACGCTGGCTTCGGCCGGTGCGATCGGCGAAGGCGCGAACGGCGTGGTGAAGGCGAGCACGCTGACCGGCAGCGCGACCGGCGACGCCACGCTGGGCGGCGCCAACCTCATCGGCACGCTGGGCAGCTTCAGCGCCAGGGACATCACCCTCGTCGACGCGCAGGCGCTGACGGTGGCGGGACCGCTGGCGACGACCGGCGGTACCGGCAACATCAGCTTGCGCACGACGGGCAGCGGCAACGTGCTGAGCGTGAACACCGCGCTGAGCGGCGGGACCATCACCCTCGATTCGGCTGCTGCGTTGACGGTGGGCAACAGCGTCACCGGCACGGCAGTGAACCTGGGCGCGGCCGGCAATCTGGCCATCAATGCAGCGGTAAGCAGCGGCACGGGCACGACGACGCTGACGCAGACCGGCTCCGGTGCGATCACCGAGGGAGCCGGCGGCACGATCAAGGCCAGCACGCTGACCGGCAGTTCGACGGGTGCGACGACGCTGGGCAATGCCAACCTGATCGGCACGCTGGGTGCGTTCGGCGCGAACGGTTTCAGCCTGGCGAATGCACAGGCGCTGACGATCGGTGGCGCGGTGAGCGGCGGCACGGGCACGGCGGCCATCCGCACCACGACCGGGGCGCTGACGGTGGGCAGCGCCGTCAGCGGCAACGCGGTGACGCTGGACAGCGCCGGCGGACTGGCGATCAACGCCGCGGTGAACAGCGGCGGCGGCACCACCACGCTGACTTCCGGCGGCACGATCGGCGAAGGCAGCGGCGGCTTCCTCACGGCAGGCACGCTGACCGGCAGCTCCAGTGGCGCGACCACGCTGGGCGGCATCAATGCGATCGCGAACCTGGGCAACTTCACCGCGAATGGCTTCAGCCTGGTGAACGCGCAGGCCCTGACGGTGGTGGGCGCGGTGAGCGGCGGCGCGGCGGGCGTCACGCTGGCCACCACGTCCGGCAACCTGACGGTGGATGGCAGCGTGAGCAGCGGCAGCGGCACCACCACGCTGACTTCGGCCGGGGCCATCGGCGAAGGCAGCAGTGGCGTCATCGCGGCCGGCACGCTGACCGGCAGCTCCGCCGGCGCCACCACGCTGAACGGGGCGAACCAGATCGGCACGCTGGGCAGCTTCGGCGCGAACGGCTTCGGCCTGACGAACGCGCAGGCGTTGACGGTGGCCGGCACCGTGAACGGCGGCAGCGGCGCCACCGGCATCGCCACCACCGCGGGTGCGCTCACGGTGTACGGCAGCGTCGCCGGTGCCTCGGTTGCACTCGGCGGGCAGGGCGGCCTCGGCATCAACGGCAGCGTGGACAGCGGCGCCGGCAGCACCACGCTGAGTTCCGGCGCTGCGATCAGCGAAGGCAGTGGCGGCGCGATCGCCGCCGGCACGCTGACCGGCAGCGCCAGCGGCGCGGCGGCGCTGGGCGGCGCCAACGCGATCGCGAACCTGGGCAACTTCACGGCGAACGGTTTCGGCTTGCGCAACACGCAGGCGCTGACGGTGGGCGGCACGGTCAACGGCGGCAGCGGCGCCACCAGCCTCGCCACCACGACGGGCGCGCTGACCGTCAATGGCGTCGTCGCCGGCGGCACGGTGAGCCTCGATGGCGGCAGCGGCCTCGCGATCAACGGCGGCGTGAACAGCGGCAGCGGCACGACCACGCTGACTTCGGGCGGCGCGATCGGCGAGGGCGGCAACGGCGTCATCACGGCGGGCACCCTGATCGGCAATGCCGCGGGCGCGGCCGGGCTGAACGGCGCGAACCAGGTCGGCAGCCTGGGCGGGTTCAGCGCGAACGGCTTCAGCCTGGACAACGCGCAGGCGCTGACCGTGGCGGGCGCGGTGAACAGCGGCAACGGCGCGACCAGCCTCGCCACCACGGCGGGCGCGTTGACGATCAACGGCAATGTCGCCGGCAGCGCCGTCACCCTCAGCGGCGGCAGCGGCCTCGCGATCAACGCGGGCGTGAACAGCGGCGGCGGCACGACCACGCTGCTCTCGGGCGGCGCGATCAGCGAGGGCAGCAACGGCGTGGTCACCGCGGGCACCCTGACCGGCCAGTCGACCGGCAGCACCACGCTGGATCCGGCGAACATGATCGCCACGCTGGGCAATTTCACGGCGAACGGCTTCAACCTGCTGAACGGCGAGGCGCTGACCGTCGCCGGCACCGTCAATGGCGGCAGCGGCATCACGCTGCAGACCACCAGCGGCGGCGTGACGATAGCCGGCGCCTTGTCCGCCCGGCTTGTCACGCTGCAGTCCGCCGGCGCCATCGACGGTGGTGCGGGCGGCAGCATCACCGCCGCCACGCTGACCGGCAGCGCAGCCGGCCCGACCACGCTGGGCACGGCCACGCAGTTCATGGGCAACCACGTCGGCACGCTGGGCGGCTTCTCCTCGCCGGCCGGCTTCAGCTTCACCAACGCGCAGACGCTGACGCTGGCCTCGGTGGGCGGCAGCGCGTACACGGTGAATGCGGGCACGTCGTCGCTATACCTGGGCGTGAGCGGCGGCGACCTGCTGCAGCAGGGCACGAACTGGTCGTACGACGGCAGCGGCACCTGGTCCTCGACCGGCCGCATCGGCACCATCGGCGCGCCGATCTACGTCACCGGCGTGAGCGACCAGACGGTGGCCCAGGTCGGCGTGCCGCCGGCCTACTTCTACGCGGTGGATGCGCAGGGCAACCTGCTGCCGGTGGTCGGCGCGCCCAGCGTCAACGTGCCGACTTCAGCGCTGACCAGCCGCGCGCAGAACGGCAACCATGGCGATGCCTACATCGACCCCAGCGTGATCAACGCCAACTACCGCTCGTTCGGCATCGTGCCGTCCGGCATCCTGCTGCCGGCCGACCAGCAGGCCTGCCAGCCCGGCCAGCCGGCCTCCGCGGATTGCCCGGACAATGACTGAGTCGCGGCGGATGCGGCGTGGCCCGCGCCTGCTGCCGGCGCTGGTGGGTTTCGGCCTGCTGCTGGCAGCCGGCGGCTGGGTAGCGATGGCGCAGGACGCGGCGCGCCCCACCGGCGACTACGTGCTGGCGCAACTCGATGCGGCGCGGCAGGCGTTGGCGCAGCGCACGACGCAGCAGCCGGATCCCGCCCTGGCCGAAGCCGGGCGGCAACTCGGGCAGATCGGCGATGCCCTGCGCCGGCAGCTGGGCGGCGCGACGGCCCAGCCCATCGAGATTCTCGGCGACAAGACCAAGGCCGCCGCGCTGCGTGCGGATGCCGCCGCCCAACGCACCCAGGCCTGGCTGAAGGCTTCGTCCGGTTGCCGCGGCGGCGACGCGAAGGCACTGGCGGCGGCGCTGGCGTTGGCCGTCGAACGACTCGCCACGGCGCCGACCTCCGACAAGCCATCGCCGCCGGTGATCGACGCGGTCGAGACGACGGACCAGCAGCCGCTGTTCGTGATCCATCCCGCCGCGCAGCCGCTGGCCTTCGCCGTGCTCGGCGCGAACCTGCTGGACGCGCAGTGCGCGAATCCGCAGGTGAGCCTGACCGACGTGCAGGGCAAGCCGGTCGACGCGCAACCCGTCATCACCGGTATCACGCCGCAGCGCATCGCGCTCAAGCTCGCGAGTACCGCCCGCCTGCAGCCGGGCGGCTACGTGCTTCATGTGGTGCCGCAGCGCAAGGCCTTCCTGGTGGGTTGCACGAAGCAGCCCGAGGCAGTGGCGGCGTTGCAGGTGGCGCCACCGCTGCATGTGGTCATCGACTACACGCTCAGCGCGACTTGCCGCGGACAGGGGCAGCTCACCCTGGGGCACGGCAGCCTGCCGGCCATCGCGAAGCAGGGCGCCACCGTGTCGCAGCCGATCGATGCGGCGGCCTGCACGAATCCCGAGAGCTACACGATCAGTGCGACCGCGCATTTCGGCGATGGCGACCAGGCCACGGTGGGGCCGGTCACGCAGCCGGCCGATGCCGGCATCACCGCCGGCCTGCCGGGTGGCTTGACGCTCAGCTGGAACCCGGCCATCCATAGCCTGTTCGCGCGTGCCGAGGCGAACATGTGCCGGGGCAGCGGCTGAAGGAGCCGGGGCTCATTCCTCGCCGCTGGAACCGGAGATGATCTGGAATTCCGACAGGCCGCCGGGCGCCAGTTCCTTCATCAGGTCGACGAAGTCCATGCCGACCAGCCGCTGTGCGCGACGCAGCAGATGCGGGATCGGGCTGGAGGGTTCGCGCCGCGTGTAGTACTCGCAGATCTCGTCCAGCCGGCGGATGACGTCCTGTGCCGTTTCGATGCGGCCACTCGCCCCGCTTGCGGGCGCCGCGCCGGGCGCGCCGCCTTCCGCGTCGGCCGGAGCGTCCGCGGTGCCGGCCGGTAGGCGCTTGGTGACCTCGGCGTCGAGGAATTTCTTGAGTTCGTAAATCTCGCCGAGCAGCGGCTTGAGGTCCGGTCCCGCCGTGCCTATGCGGTCGGTGAAGATCGCATCGATGGCACGGGCCTGCTCCATCGCCGACGCGGTCGCGCTGGCGGCATCGACCAGCTGCTCCTCGGGGCAATCAAGGCAGCAGGCCTCGATGTCCGTCATGCCCGGCTGGGTGGAGTCGTCTTCCGACACCGAGATCTTCAGCGTGCCGTTGGCGATGCGCAGGTCGCGCAGCGAGTAGCGCCCGAGTCGCGGCGATTGCACGAACGGCGTGCCGCGGAAATAGCCGAGCACGCCCTGCATGTCGGTGAGCGGCATCACCGCGTTCACGCGCGCGGTGGGGTCGTTGTCGTCCTCGGCGTCCAGTTGCGGATGCACGCTGTCCCAGAGGTTTTCCAGCAGGCCGCGGATCAGTGCCAGACCGTCGGACCAGCCGGCGAGGCCGTGCATGCGCGTCCACGCGGAGGTGAGGTGCACGGCCACACGCAGGTCGCGGCTGCGGCCCAGCAGGGTTTCGCCCAGCGACGAAACCTTGTCCCAGTCGGGTTCCTCGGCGGTCTTCACGCTGTCGCCGATCGCACGCTCGGCCTTCGGCGTGGCCGTGCGTTCCAGGGTCTGGAAGTCGGCATCGTATTCCAGGTCGGGGCCGCTCGGGGCCTCGTCGGCAAGCGGTGTCAGCAGCGATTCCAGATCGTGGCGCGCCATCGGATTTCCCCCTGTGCCCAAGCCGCAAATGGTACATCAGGCGGGCTGTCGAGGATCGTGGCCGGAGTGCAAAAGACGAAGGGCCCGGCGATGCCGGGCCCTTCGTCTTCGATTCGGTGGTGGGCGGTACAAGGATCGAACTTGTGACACCTGCCGTGTGAAGGCAGTGCTCTACCGCTGAGCTAACCGCCCGCCGGGAGCGCGCAAATATACGGGTTGGCGGCAGCGAGGTCAACCCGGGCGGGGTGCTCGCGTAGAATGCGTGGCTCCCATGCCGACCGGTCTGCGCCATGCCCCACGATCTTGCCCACGTCCTGCAGGCCCTGCAGCATTTCGAACTCACGCCGTGGAAGGTGGTGGGTTTTGCGGGCACGCTGATGTTCACCAGCCGCTGGTTCGTGCAGCTGTACTACACGCGCAAGCACAAGCGGGTGGTGATGCCGCTGTCATTCTGGTGGCTGTCCGTGGGCGGCAGCGTGCTGCTGTTGGCGTACTTCGTGTTCGGCAAGAACGACTCGGTGGGCATCATCTCCAACTTCTTCCCGGTGTTCGTGTCGGTCTACAACCTGGTGGTGCACCTGCGTCACCGCAAGAACAGCCTGGGCGACGACGTGGCGGCGTGAGCCGCGGGCAGCCACTGGCTGGCACGCAGGGCGCGCCCCGCGGACGAAGCGCGCGCATGTGGCCGTGATTAATCCGGGTCGTAGTCGAGGTTCGAGGCCAGCCAGCGCTCGGCTTCCGCGAGCGTCCAGCCCTTGCGCTTCGCATAGTCCTCGACCTGCTCGCGGCTGAGCCGGCCGACCACGAAGTACTGGCTGCCCGGGTGCGAGAAGTACCAGCCGGAAACGGCGGCGGCCGGGTACATCGAGAAGCCCTCGGTGAGTTCGATGCCGGCATTCTTCGTGGCGTCGAGCAGCTTGAACAGCGTGGTCTTCTCGGTGTGATCGGGGCAGGCGGGGTAGCCGGGGGCGGGGCGGATGCCCTGGTACTGCTCGGCGATCAAGGCCGCGTTGTCGAGTGTTTCATCGGGCACGTAGCCCCAGAATTCGCGGCGCACGCGCTGGTGCATGCGCTCGGCGAAGGCCTCGGCGAGGCGGTCGGCCAGCGCCTTGAGGATGATCGAGGAGTAGTCGTCCAGCTCGGCGTGGAAGCGCGCCAGGTGTTCCTCGATGCCGAGGCCCGCGGTGACCGCGAAGCCACCGATCCAGTCGCGCTTGCCGAACTCCTTCGGCGCGATGAAATCGGCAAGGCAGAAGTCGGGGCGCTCGGCCGGCTTGTCGGCCTGCTGGCGCAGGTGGTGCAGCGTGGCGAGCTTGGTGCCGCGCGTATCGTCGGTGTAGATCTCCACGTCGTCCATGCGGTTTGCCGCAGGCCAGAAGCCGATCACCGCGCGGGCCTTCAGCCACTTCTCGGCGACCACCTTGTCCAGCATCTTCTGCGCGTCGGCGAACAGCTCGCTGGCCTGCGTGCCCACCACCTCGTCGGTGAGGATGGCGGGGTAGTGGCCGGCCAGTTCCCAGGCCTGGAAGAACGGCGTCCAGTCGATCGTCTCGCGCAATTCGGCGAGGTCGTAGTCGTCGAACACGGTGATGCCGGGCTTGCGCGGCTGCGGTGGCTCGTAGGCGGCCCAGTCGCAGCTGAATCGCTGGCCGCGGGCGTGTTGCAGCGTCACCAGCTTCTTGCCCGGACCGCGATGCTTGTGGCGTTCGCGGATCTCGGCGTACTCGGCGCGCACCTTGGCGAGGAAGCCGTCGACCAGTTCCTTCGAGACCAGCGACTGCGCCACGCCCACCGCGCGCGAGGCGTCCTTCACCCACACGCAGGCGGTGCCGTAGTTCGGCTCGATCTTGATCGCGGTGTGCGCGCGCGAGGTGGTGGCGCCGCCGATCAGCAGCGGAATGTTGAAATTCTGCCGCTTCATCTCCTTGGCGACATGGGCCATTTCCTCGAGCGAGGGCGTGATCAGGCCGGAGACGCCGATCATGTCGGCGTTCTCGGCGATCGCGGCGTCGAGGATCTTCTGCGCCGGCACCATCACGCCGAGGTCGATCACCTCGAAGTTGTTGCAGGCGAGCACCACGCCCACGATGTTCTTGCCGATATCGTGCACGTCGCCCTTGACCGTGGCCATCACGATCTTGCCGTTGGATTTGCTGACGTCGCCGCTTTTTTTCTTCTCCTCTTCCATGAAGGGAAGCAGGTAGGCCACCGCCTTCTTCATCACGCGGGCGGATTTCACCACCTGCGGCAGGAACATCTTGCCGGCGCCGAACAGGTCGCCGACCACGTTCATGCCGTCCATCAGCGGGCCTTCGATCACGTCCAGCGTGCGCGTGACGGTTTGGCGCACTTCCTCGGTGTCGTCCACCACGAACTGGTCGATGCCGTGCACCAGCGCATGTTCCAGCCGCTTGCGCACCGGCAGTTCGCGCCAGGCCAGCGCGTTGCCGTTGTCCTGCTCCCTGGCGCCTTTCTTGTGCTTCTCGGCGATCTCCATCAGCCGCTCGGTGGCGTCCGCGCGGCGGTTCAGCACCACGTCTTCCACGCGCTCGCGCAGCTCGGGTTCCAGCTCGTCGTAGATCGCCAGCTGGCCGGCGTTGACGATGCCCATGTCCATGCCGGCCTGGATGGCGTGGTAGAGGAAAACGCTGTGGATCGCCTCGCGCACGGTGTCGTTGCCGCGGAAGGAGAACGACACGTTGGAGACGCCGCCGGAGAGGTGCGACAGCGGATAGCGCTTCTTCAGTTCCTTCGCGGCCGCGATGAAGTTCACCGCGTTGTCGGCGTGCTCCTCGATGCCGGTGGCGATCGGGAAGATGTTGGAGTCGAAGATGATGTCTTCGGGCGGGAAGCCGACCTGCTCGGTGAGCAGCCTGTAGGAGCGCTCGCAGATTTCCAGCCGGCGCGCCACGGTGTCGGCCTGGCCTTGTTCGTCGAACGCCATCACCACGGTGGCGGCGCCGTAGCGCAGGATCTTCCTGGCCTGATCCAGGAACACTTCCTCGCCTTCCTTCAACGAGATGGAGTTCACCACGCCCTTGCCCTGCAGGCAGCGCAGGCCGGCCTCGATCACGCTCCAGCGCGAGGAATCGACCATCACCGGGATGCGCGCGATGTCGGGCTCGGCGGCGATCAGGTTGAGGAACTTCACCATCGCCGCCTCGGCGTCGAGCAGGCCCTCGTCCATGTTCACGTCGAGGATCTGCGCGCCGCTCGCCACCTGTTGGCGCGCGACTTCCACCGCCTCGTCGTAGCGGTCCTCCTTGATCAGCTTCTTGAACTTCGCCGAGCCGGTGACATTGGTGCGCTCGCCGACGTTGACGAACAGCAGGTCCGGCGTGATGACCAGCGGCTCGAGGCCGGACAGGCGGGTGTGACGGGTGGTGGTCATGGACAGTGCAGCCTTGCAACTTGGACTCCCTCTCCCCCGGCTTTGCCGGGGGAGAGGGTTGGGGTGAGA
>NZ_MUNP01000062.1 GCF_002001105.1 Rhodanobacter sp. C06
ACACGTTTTTTGCCAAGTCCACGCCGAGGGTTATAGTGCTCATGGAGACTTCCTCTTCTGCTGACGGTTGTGTCGCAACACCATCATGGCCTTCGAGGCCGAAGGGAGGGGAAGTCTCTTTTTACTCGTTCAAGGCGGACGGCTGCGCCGCCGCTTAATTCAAGCGTTAGGCCAATGACCGCACAGATCATCGTCTGCCAAGCTTGCAACGCCGAAGTCCACGGCGAGATTTATCACCTTGGGTTTTGTGATATGCAGGCGTTGTACTGCTCGTCGTGCCCGAAAGTACTGTTGCTCAAAGATCGCGAGTTATTGCCAAGCAATGGCATTTCTTGGCCCAATTTGACAGCAGCCGATCCAGGGTTCGAGTTCTACGATCGTCATCTTCTGCCGGTCTACGCAAGCATCGAAGCTCTCTTCGATCCGTGTGAGTGCGGTGGTCGCTATTTGTATATGGCGCCACCTCATTGTCCCAAGTGCGGTGGGCTGCTTCGCGGCGATTGCTACGAGGACAAACCTATACTCAAGGAGCGAGATGGTTATGTGTTTGTTTCCGCTGGGTCGGTGACTGATCATGAGCAACTCAAACAATTGGCCTAACAACTCGGTCAACCGGACGCAAATCCCGCTACGCGGTCTTTGCGCCGGTTACCTCGGGCGTTAGCCGCCATACTGAGGTACTTGCTCTTTGAGGTTCCCAACATGGCCTACGACGAGTCCGAAATCGAGGACACGGTACTTGCACTGCTTGCGGCTTTCAGCTTCGATGGTGGCAGAGCTTGGAAGGGGTTCGATTTCGACGTAACGGATCGCCTCGATGCCCAGGACTTCATCGAGAAACCCGCAAGCAAAAACAAGTCGGTCTGGCTTACGCCGCAGGGCCTTGAGCGCGGTCGTAAAATTGCAGAGCAGCTTTTTTCGTCTGGCCCGGACAATGCCGGCTAACATCTCCGTAGGAGACTCCCCCGTCAACCCGTCCGCATGACGCTCTTGCCTCGAGCTTCCAGGCACTGGCAGATGGTGGCGTTGTACACATTGATGGTGGTGCGTATCGGTGCGCGACGGCGTGCAACGGTGTCAGACGGCACACTGGCTCGTATCAGCATGTAGCGACACGGGCGGCATCGCCGCGTGCCCCGCGCCATCGACCTTGCAGTCCCCTAGCATGGCTTATGCGCGCGCTTCACTCCGCGCCCGTCAAGCTGGGCGGTGCCTTGGTTCTCGCACGCAACATCGTGCGGGCGCCGGCCTTGGCCGCGCATCCCCGGCGCACCCCTACCAACCTGGAGCAGACCCCGGCTCATGACGAACCCCGCTTCCGATGCCCTGGTGTTTTTCGGCGCCACCGGCGACCTGGCCTACAAGCAGATCTTCCCCGCCCTGCTGGCGATGGTGGCGCGCGACGGACTGGACGTGCCGATCATCGGCATGGCGCACGCCGGCTGGTCGGTCGAACAGTTGCGCCAGCGCGCGCACGACAGTGTGGCGGAGGCGGCGAAGAAGGCCGGCAAGGACGTGGACGAGGCCGCGTTCGCGAAGCTTTCCGCACGGCTGCAGTACGTGGACGGCGACTACAACGATGCCGCCACCTTCGCGCAGCTGAAGCAGGCGCTGGGCAGCGCGAAGACACCGCTGCACTACCTCGCGATCCCGCCCTCGCTGTTCGGCACGGTGGCGAGCAGCCTCAAGGCCGCCGGCTGCGCCGACGACGCGCGGGTGGTGGTGGAGAAGCCGTTCGGCCGCGACCTCGCCTCGGCGCAGGCGCTGAACCGCACGCTGCACGCGGTGTTCCCGGAACACTCGATCTTCCGCATCGACCATTACCTCGGCAAGGAGGCGGTGCAGAACCTCTTGTACTTCCGCTTCGCGAACAGCGTGCTGGAGCCGGTATGGAACAACCGCTACGTGGACCGCGTGCAGATCACCATGGCCGAGGAGTTCGGCGTGGACGGCCGCGGCAGCTTCTACGAGGGCGTGGGCGCGATCCGCGACGTGCTGCAGAACCATCTGCTGCAGGTGACCTCGCTGTTGGCGATGGACGCGCCGATCGGCAGCGATCCGGCGGCGATCAACGCCGAGAAGCTGCGGCTGTTCCGCGCGATGCGGCCGCTCAAGCCGGCGGACGTGGTGCGCGGCCAGTTCCAGGGTTACCGCGACGTGCCCGGCGTGGCGGCGGATTCCGACGTGGAGACCTTCGTGGCGCTGCGCCTGGCGATCGACACCTGGCGCTGGTCGGGCGTGCCGTTCCTGATCCGCGCCGGCAAGAAGCTGCCGCTCACCACCACCCAGGTGATGGTGGACATGAAGGCGCCGCCGCTGTCGGTGTTTGACGCGATCGGCGCGCCGCAGTCGAACTACTTCCGCTTCCGGCTCAGCCCGCAGGTGGTGATCGCCGAAGGCATGCGGGTGAAGCGCCCCGGCGAGGCGATGCAGGGCGAGCCGGTGGAATTGATCGCGCGCCACCACAGCGGCGTGGAGATGGCGCCCTACGAACGCCTGCTGGGCGACGCGCTGCGCGGCGACAACGCGCTGTTCACCAGCGACGAATGCGTGGAAGCGGCATGGCGGGTGGTCGACCAGGTGCTCGAACACGAAGACGCGGTGCGCCCGTACGTACCCGGCAGCTGGGGCCCGCCCGAGGCGGCGCCACTGGCCGGCGACGAGGGCTGGCACGACCCGCAGCCGGAGGCCGCGCCGCCATGCTGATCGACACTGCCGCACCCGCGCCGCTCGTCATCTTGCTCGACGTGGACGACACCTTGCTCGACAACGACCGCTTCGCCGCCGACCTCGGCGACGAGCTGGAACGCCGCTTCGGCGCGGGCGAGCGCGACCGCTACTGGGCGATCTACGCCGAGTTGCGCGATGAGCGCGGCTACGCCGACTACCTCGACGCCCTGCAGCGCTTCCGCCACGGGCTGGACAACCACCCAGGCCTGCTGGAAATGTCCGGCTTCCTGCTGGACTACCCGTTCGAACAGCGGCTGTTTCCCGGGGCGCTGGAAACCATCGCCCACCTGCGCACGCTGGGCCGGCCGGTGATCCTCTCCGACGGCGACGTGGTGTTCCAGCCGCGCAAGATCCATCGCGCCGGTCTGTGGCAGGCACTGCAGGGCGACGTGCTGATCTACCTGCACAAGCAACAGATGCTGGACGCCATGCAGCAGCGCTACCCCGCCGCGCACTACGTGATGGTGGACGACAAGCCGGACATCCTCGCCGCGATGAAGCGCCAGCTTGGCACGCGGCTCACCACCGTGTGGGTGCGCCAGGGCCATTACGCCGCCGCCGCGGCGAACCAGGCCATCGAGCCCGCGCCCGACCTCGCGATCGCGTGCATCGCGGAACTGCGGGAGCGTAAGCTTGCAGATCTCGCGCACGCCTGAATACACCTGTCGCGGCTGAAGCCGCGAAAACAAAAACCCTCTCCCCATCCCCGGAGCCCGCATGAAAGCGACCCAGCAGTTGCACAACCTCGGCCAGAGCCTGTGGCTGGACAACATCACCCGCACCCTGCTCGACGACGGCACGCTGGCGCGCTACATCGCCGAGCTTTCGGTCACCGGCCTCACCTCCAACCCCAGCATCTTCGACGCCGCGATCGGCGGCGGCGACGCCTATGACGCCGGCATCCATGCCAAATCGCTGGCCGGGCGGGCGGGCGAAGACCTGTTCATCGAACTGGCGCTGGAAGACCTACGCCGCGCCGCCGACCTGTTCAGGCCGGTGTTCGACGCCACCCACCAGGTGGACGGCTGGGTGTCGATGGAAGTCTCGCCGCTGCTCGCCGCCGACACCGCCGGCACCATCGCCGCCGCCGCCGCGATCCACGCGCAGGCGCAGCGGCCGAACCTGTACGTGAAGATCCCCGGCACGCCCGAGGGCATTCCGGCGATCGAGGAAGCGATCTTCCGCGGCATCCCGATCAACGTGACCCTGCTGTTCTCCTGCGCGCAATACCAGGCCGCCGCCGAGGCCTACCTGCGCGGCATCGAGCGCCGCGTGGCCGCGGGGCTCGACCCGCAGGTGGCCTCGGTGGCTTCGCTGTTCATCAGCCGCTGGGACGTGGCGGCGAACCCGCAGCTGCCCACGGAACTGCACAACCAGCTCGGCATCGCGGTGGGCAAGCAGAGCTACCACGCCTACCGCGAATTGCTGGCCTCGCCGCGCTGGCTCAAGCTGGCCGCCGCCGGCGCGCGGCCGCAGCGCCTGCTGTGGGCCTCGACCGGCACCAAGGATCCGAACGCGCCCGACACGCTCTACGTCGACGCGCTGGCCGCGCCAGACACCGTCGACACCATTCCCGAGAAGACCCTGCACGCAGTGGCCGACCACGGCAAGCCCGGCGCGGTGCTGCCGGTGGACGGCGGCGACGCCGAGGCGGTGCTGGCGAAGATCGCCAAGGCCGGCGTGGACCTCGATGCGCTGGCCAGGAAGCTGCAGGACGACGGCGCCGACGCCTTCGTGAAGTCGTGGAAGCAGCTGCTGCAGCGTATCGCCGACAAGCAGCACGCGCTGGACGCCAAGTCGCGGGAGACGATCGCCCGATGAGCCGCGCCGACCTCACCTTGCTGCCCGAGTGGCAAGCCCTGCAGCAGCACTGCAACCGGCTCGAAACCCGCCACCTGCGCGAACTGTTCGCCGCCGATCCGAAGCGCGGCGAGCGCCTCGTGGCCGAGGCGGTGGGCCTGTACTACGACTACTCCAAGCAGCGCGTGGACGACGAGGCGCTGCGCCTGCTGCGCGCACTGGCCGCCGCGCGTGACCTCAAGGGCCGCATCGCGGCGATGTTCCGCGGCGACAAGATCAACGCCACCGAGAACCGCGCCGTGCTGCACGTGGCGCTGCGCGCGCCGGCGGGCGAGAAGATCCTGGTCGACGGCCACGACGTGGTGCCGGACGTGCACGGGGTGCTGGACCGCATGGCCGCGTTCGCCGACGCCGTGCGCGGCGGCGCGTGGAAGGGCCACAGCGGCAAGCCGATGCGTAACGTGGTCTCCATCGGCATCGGCGGCTCCGACCTCGGCCCGGTGATGGCCTACGAGGCGCTGCGCGACTACAGCCGCCGCGACATGACGTTCCGCTTCGTGTCCAACGTGGACGGCGTGGACTTCGCCGAGGCGGTGCACGGCCTCGACGCCGCCGAGACGCTGTTCATCGTCTGCTCCAAGACCTTCACCACGCTGGAGACGCTCAGCAACGCGCATGCGGCGCGGGCCTGGTGCGTGAAGGCGCTGGGCGACGAGAGCGCGGTGGCGAAGCACTTCGTGGCGGTGTCTACCAATGCCGCCGAGGTGGAAAAGTTCGGCATCGACACCAAGCAGATGTTCGGCTTCTGGGACTGGGTGGGTGGCCGCTACTCGATGGATTCGGCGATCGGCCTGTCCACCATGCTCGCCATCGGCCCGGACAACTTCCGCGCCATGCTCGCCGGCTTCCACGCGATGGACGAGCATTTCCGCAGCGCGCCGTTCGAGGCCAACCTGCCGGTGCTGATGGGCTTGCTCGGGATCTGGAACGCGAACTTCCTCGACGCCGCCACGGTGGCGGTGCTGCCGTACGAGCAGTACCTGAAGCGTTTCCCCGCGTATCTCCAGCAGCTCACGATGGAGTCGAACGGCAAGCACGTCACGCTGGACGGCGCGCATGTGGACTACGCCACCGGCCCGATCTACTGGGGCGAGCCGGGCACCAACGGCCAGCACTCGTTCTACCAGCTGATCCACCAGGGCACGCGGCTGGTGCCGTGCGACTTCATCGGCTTCGGCCAGACCCTGCAGCCGGTGCCGGCCCAACATGCCGATGGAAAGCCGGGCGGCGACCAGCACGACCTGCTGATCGCGAACCTGATCGCCCAGGGCGAGGCGCTGGCCTTCGGCAAGACCACCGAGGAGGTGCGCGCCGAGGGCACGGATGCCGCGCTGGCGCCGCACCGCACGTTCGAGGGCAACCGGCCCAGCAGCACGATCCTCGCCGAGCGGCTCACCCCGTACGCGCTGGGCAGCCTGGTGGCGCTGTACGAGCACAGCGTGTTCGTGCAGGGCGCGATCTGGGACATCGACTCCTTCGACCAGTGGGGTGTGGAACTGGGCAAGCAGCTGGCGAAGACCACCATCGCCGAGCTGGTCGCGACCACGGAACCGAGGCTCGCGCACGACAGCTCGACCAACGCGTTGATCCGTCGCTATCGCCAGTTGCGCGGCAACGTTTGAACTCCCTCCCCTGCGTGCAGGGGAGGGCTGGGGTGGGGTCGCTCTTCGAGGCGCCAAGGCACCCCCTCCCGACCTCCCCCTGCAAGCAGGGGGAGGGGAACGACAAGGCAACCCATCGAGATCCCCATGAGCCAGCAGATCAGCCCGCTCGCCGGCAAGCCGGCGCCGAAGTCCATCCTCGTCGACATCGGCAAGCTGCTCGCCGCGTACACCGCGGTGCGGCCCGATCCGTCGGTGCCCGCGCAGCGCGTGGCCTTCGGCACCTCGGGCCATCGCGGCAGCTCGTTCGACGGCAGCTTCAACGAGCACCACATCCTCGCGATCAGCCAGGCGATCTGCGACTACCGCCAGTCGAAGGGCATCACCGGCCCGTTGTTCATCGGCGCCGACACCCATGCGCTGTCGCAGCCGGCGTTCGAGAACGCGCTGGAAGTGCTGGCCGCGAACGGCGTGACGACGATGATCTCCGCGGGCGGCGAGTTCACGCCCACGCCGGCGGTGTCGCACGCGATCCTCGTCTACAACAAGGGGCGCAGCAGCGGCCTCGCCGACGGCATCGTGATCACGCCCTCGCACAACCCGCCCGACAACGGTGGCTTCAAGTACAACCCCACCAACGGCGGCCCCGCCGACACCGACATCACGAAGTGGGTGGAGAACCGCGCCAACGCGATCCTCGAAGCCGGGCTGAAGGACGTGAAGCGCCAGCCGTTCGCGCAGGCGCGCCAGGCCTCCACCACGCACGAGCACGACTACCTCGGCGCCTACGTGGCCGACCTCGCCAACATCATCGACTTCGACGCGATCCGCAGCGCCGGCGTGCGCATGGGCGTGGACCCGCTGGGCGGCGCGGGCGTGCACTACTGGGCGCCGATCGCCGAGCGCTACAAGCTCGACCTCAGCGTGGTGAGCAGCGAAGTCGACCCGCAGTTCGCCTTCATGACGGTGGACTGGGACGGCAAGATCCGCATGGATCCGTCCTCGAAGTACGCGATGCAGCGCCTGATCGGGCTGAAGGACAAGTACGACGTGGCCTTCGCCTGCGACACCGACCACGACCGCCACGGCGTGGTGTCGCGCTCCGCCGGTCTGATGGAGCCGAACCACTACCTGTCGGTGCTGATCGACTACCTGTTCCGCCACCGCCCGCGCTGGAACGCGAAGGCGGCGGTGGGCAAGACCGTGGTCACCACCGCGCTGATCGACCGCGTGGTCAAGCGCCTGGGCCGCTCGCTGGTCGAGGTGCCGGTGGGCTTCAAGTGGTTCTCGGCGGGCCTGTTCGACGGCCAGCTCGGCTTCGGCTGCGAGGAAAGCGCCGGCGCCTCGCTGCTGCGCCACGACGGTTCGGTGTGGACGACGGACAAGGACGGCCTGGTGCCCGCCCTGCTCTCCGCCGAGATCACCGCGCGCATGGGCAAGGACCCCGGCGAACTGTTCGAGCAGCTCACCCGCGAGCTGGGCCGCCCGTACGCCGACCGCGTCGAGGCCGCCGCCACGCCCGCGCAGAAGGCCAAGCTGTCCAAACTATCGCCGGACCAGCTGAAGACCGACACGCTGGCCGGCGAGAAGATCGTGCAGGTGATCGACAAGGCCCCCGGCAACGGCGCCGCGATCGGCGGCATCAAGGCCGCCACCGCCAGCGGCTGGTTCGCCGCACGGCCCTCCGGCACCGAGGCGATCTACAAGATCTACGCCGAGAGCTTCAAGGACGAGGCGCACCTCAAGAGCCTGCTGCAGGAAGCGCAGTCGGTGGTGGACGCGGCGCTGGCCTGAAGTGTTTCCCCTCCCACGCTCGCGGGGGAGGGTGCCGAAGGCGGGAGAGGGGGCGCGGCGCAGCCGCGCTGCATGTACGTAGAGCACCCCACCCCAGCCCTCCCCTGCGTGCAGGGGAGGGAGTGAAGCGGCCTCAGCGGTGCAGTGCCCGGTGCGCGATATCGCGCCGGCAGAACGCGCCGTCGAAGCGGATCTTCGCCACAGTGTCATAGGCATGCGCACGCGCCTCGGCGATGTCCTTGCCCAGCGCGCAGACGGTGAGCACGCGGCCGCCGGCAGTCACCGCGCGGCCTTCCGCATCCAGCTTGGTGCCGGCGTGGAACACCTTGGCATCCGCGCCGAACTTCGCGTCGAGGCCGTCGATCACGTCGCCGCTCTTCACCTTGCCGGGATAGCCGCCGGCGGCCATCACCACGCCCAGCGAGGGGCGCGCGTCCCACTGCGCGCGGGTCTGTGCCAGCCGGCCGTCCAGCGCGGCCTCGACCAGTTCCACCAGGTCGGACTTCAGGCGCAGCATGATCGGCTGCGTCTCCGGGTCGCCGAAGCGCACGTTGAACTCGATCACCTTGGGGTTGCCGGCCTTGTCGATCATCAGGCCCGCGTAGAGGAAGCCGATGAAGGGCGCGCCCTCGCTGGCCATGCCGTGCAGGGTGGGCTCGATCACCTGCTTGAGGATGCGCTGCTCCACTTCCGGCGTGACCACCGGTGCGGGCGAATACGCGCCCATACCGCCGGTGTTGGGGCCAAGGTCGCCCTCGTCGCGGCGCTTGTGGTCCTGGCTCGATGCCATCGGCAGCGCGTGCTGGCCGTCGCTCATCACGATATAGCTGGCTTCCTCGCCGTCGAGGAATTCCTCGATCACCACCCGCGCCGAGGCATCGCCGAACGCATGCGCACCCAGCATGTCGTGCAGCGCCAGCTCCGCGTCGGCCTGGGTCAGCGCCACCACCACGCCCTTGCCGGCGGCGAGGCCATCAGCCTTGATCACGATCGGCGCGCCGTGCGTGCGCACGTAGGCCAGCGCGGGATTCAACTCGGTGAACACCGCGTAGCGCGCGGTGGGGATGTTGTGGCGCAGCAGGAAATCCTTGGCGAAGGCCTTGGAGCCTTCCAGCTGCGCGGCGATCGCGCGCGGCCCGAAGATGCGCAGGCCGGCATTGCGGAACTTGTCCACCACCCCCGCCACCAGCGGCACCTCGGGGCCGACCACGGTGAGGCCGACCTTCTCGGCCTTCGCGAGCTGGAGCAGGCCGTCCAGATCGGTCACCGCCACGTCCGCGTTGCGCACGCCGCGCTCGCGCGCGGTGCCCGCGTTGCCCGGCGCCACGATCACCTCGTCCACCCGCGGCGACTGCTTGAGCTTCCACGCCAGCGCGTGCTCGCGACCGCCGTTGCCGATGACCAGGACTTTCATGCCGAGACTCCGAAGGGAACGCTGTCGCGTGGGGATGGCCGGCTATTGTAGCCGGCGCCGCGGATCGCCCACCTCGGCAACGACATCGCCAGTCTGAAAAGCAGTTTCGAGCACCTGCCGGCGCCCGAGTTACTTCCTGTGTGCACCGCTCGGAAAACTGGATCAAAAGCCGAGCATCTGGCGCTGCTGCGCCTGCTCTCGCAGCCGCTGCGCGGCTGCGTCCGAGTGTGCGCTGGGAGCGCGCTGCTCTACCCGGGGCCCCTATGGCGCGGCGGGCGGGTGGAGGAAAGTCCGCAGGATGGCCGGCATGGAGGCCGGCCAGTTTTTCGCCGGTACAGGGACGTGCCGTCGAAAAACCCCGTAACCCGTCCGTGCACCCGCAGGGCAGGAAGCCTGGAGGGCGCGCCATCGGGGTGTCCCTCTCTTGACTCCGGGCATCCTGCCCTCCGCCCTTCGGGCCGGCTTCGCCGTTCGCCACCGCTCCTGCGGTGGCGTGGTTACCTTCTCTCGGACAAGCGAGAGAAGGTAGCTCGGGCCGCGGCAGCGGCTCGAAACGGCATTTGTCGCTTGCGCGAGCAGCGAGAAGAACCGAATCAAGAGAGCGCATGGCGAGCACCCGCCCCTCACCCCAACCCTCTCCCCAATGGGGAGAGGGGGCGCAAGGTCAGAGATTCAGCCCAGCAGCGTCAGCAGCGCCGCCCTCGGCAGCTTGCCGGTCTCGTTGCGCGGCAGCGCCTCCACCAGCCGCAGACGGCGCGGCAGGAACACCGGATCGACCGCGCGACGCAAGGCGTCGAGGATCGCGGCCTCGGAGAGCGTGGGCGCCACCGCCAGCGCAGCGATGCGGCGCACACCGGCGGAGTCCGCCGCATCGAGTTGGAACACGATGCCGTCCTCGACGCCGGGGATGGCCAGGAGGCGGCGGGTGAGGTCGCCCAGCGAGGCGCGCTTGCCGGCGATTTCCAGCAGGTCGGTGTTGCGGCCGCGGAGGCGGAAGCGGCGGCCTTCGTCGTGCAGGCTCACGATGTCGGCCAGCACCACGGGTGTGTCGAGCTGGGGCGCCTCGACCAGGGTGCCGTCGGGTTGCGGGTGCAGGCGCACGCCCTCGTACAGTGTCCAGTCCGCGTCGCGGGTGACGCGGCGGCTGGCGAAGGCGCAGGTCTCGGTGGAGCCGAATACCTCCAGCAGCGGCGCGCCGAAGGCCTGCTCGGCGGCCAGCGCCAGTTCGATCGGCAGCGGCGCGGTGGCGGACAGCATCGCCGCCAGCGGCGGCAAGGCGGTGCCGGCGGCGACCAGGGCGCGCAGGTGCACCGGCGTGGTTACCAGCACGCGCGGCGCCGGTATCTCGGCCAGCGCGGCGGCCACGTCGGCGGGAAAGAACGGCCGCCCGGCATGCACCGCCACCTCGCCCAGCAGCGGCAGCAGCACGCTCATCTCGATGCCGTAGATGTGCTGCGGCGGCACGGTGGCGACCACGTGGAACGGCGCGCCGGCCACGGCGCCCAGCATCGCCAGCGTGCCGGCGCTGCTGGCGCTGAGGTTGCGCCAGCTCTTGGCGTTGGCGCGCGGCGCGCCGGTGGAGCCGGAGGTGTAACCGATCGCCACGACCTGGTCGGCGGGAAGCGCGGGCGCCAGCGCCGGTGCGGCGTCGGGGTCGGCGTCCAGCGCGGGCAGCTTGCGGTAGCCGTGCGGCGCGGGCGCCAGCGCCAGTTCGCCCAGCGCGTAGCTGCCCGGATGCGCAGCCATCACCTCCTCCACCGCCTGCGGCGCGCGCGAGGGCGGCAGCAGGTTGGCCTGGCCGCGCCGCGCGATCGCGCAGAACGCGACCAGGAAGGCGTAGCGGTCCTCGCACAGGTTCACCGCGGCGCTCGCCTCGGGCAGCAACGCGGCGACCTGTTCGACGTGGGCGAGGAACTGCGCCGCGCGCACCGCCGCGCCGTGGCGCCAGGCCACGATGCGGCGCGGGTCGCAGGCGTTCAGCAGGGGCAATCCGGCTGGCGCCGGCGCACGCTCCAGGCTGTCGTAGACGATGGCCACCTAATGCTTGCTCCCGAGTCCGGCCGTGTCGCGGCCATCCATACCTTGCCGGCCCGTGCCGGGCTGGCGTCCATGATGCTAGGGGGTCCCCTTGCTCGCGCCGCTGAATCGCGCCAGACCGTGGCAGCTTCGATTCACCGTGAAGTCAGGCGCGGATGATAGCGCCCGTGAGCGCGTCGCGAATGGTGGTGGGGCGGTCCTGCGCGCCCAGCGGGGCGTCGAGCAGGCCGTCCAGCGCGTCGCCGAAGTAGTCGCGCACGGTCTGCGCGCTCTTCGCGGGCGGTTCGCCGTGCGGGTTGGCGCTGGTGGAGACCAGCGCACCGCTCCAGGCGCGGCACAGTGCGGCGGCGGGCTCGTGCGCCGTGACGCGCAGCGCGATGCCGGCGTGCGCACCGGCCACCCAGTCGGGCACGGCGGCGCTGCGCGGGAAGATCCAGGTGTGGGGACCGGGCCAGCTGGCGCGCACCTGGGCGAGCACGGCATCGGGCACCTGGGCGAAATCGATGTAGCGCTCGACCTGGGCGAAGTCGGCGGCGATCAGCAGCACGCCCTGGGTGGCGGGGCGCTGCTTCAGCGCGAAGATCTTTTCAAAGGCGACGCGGTCGTGCGGATCGCAGCCGAGGCCATAGACCGCCTCGGTGGGGTAGGCCAGCACGCCGCCCGCGCGCAGCAACGCGGCGGCGGCGTCGAGTTCGGCCAAGGTAAAGGTCTGTGGCATCGGCTCAGTGTTCCACGGGCACCATGCCCATGGGGATGCGACAGCCGGATGCATGGGGCTGGCGCAGGTCGGGCCGTAGGTCGGGCTTCAGCCCGACTTGGGTTGCGTGTCGGGCTGAAGCCCGACCTACGGGCATTGCCGCTCCCCGGGCGGCAGCGGGCAACCGCGAAGGCCGCAGCATGGCGCGCATCAGGCGGGCGTCTTCTTCGCGGCGGCCTTCTTCGTTGCCGTCTTCTTGGTCGCGGTTTTCTTGGTGGCCGTCTTCTTGGTGGCGGTTTTCTTCGCCGGCACCTTCTTCGCGGCGGTCTTCTTCACCGCCGGCTCCTTCTTCGCCACGGTCTTCTTCGCCGCGGCGGTCTTCTTGCCGAAGCGGCCGCCCTTCTTCACCGGCGCGGCGGCGAGCAGCTCGATGCATTGCGCCTCGGTGAGTTCCTTCGGCTCCTGGTCCTTGGGGATGCGCGCGTTCTTCTCGCCGTCGGTGATGTAGGGGCCGTAGCGGCCGTTGAGCACCTGCACGCCGTTGCCGAAATCCGCGATCAAGCGGTTGGCGAGCATGGTGAGTTTCTCTTCCACCAGCTGCAGCGCGCGCGGCAATTCGATGGTGTAGGGGTCGTCCTCGGGCTTGAGCGAGGCGTAGGTGCTGCCCTGCTTCACGAACGGACCGAAGCGGCCCACGCCGACCATCACCTCGTCGCCGTTCTCCGCCTGGCCGAGTTGGCGCGGCAGCTTGAACAGTTCCAGCGCCTCGGCCAGCGTGATGGTGTGCATGCTCTGGCCGGGGCGCAATGAGGCGAACTGCAGCTTCTCGTCGCTATCCTTGTCGCCGATCGCGGCATACGGCCCGAAGCGGCCCAGGCGCACGAACACCGGCTTGCCGCTCTTGGGGTCGGCGCCCAGCTCTCGCGCGCCGGTGGCCTCGCTGCGATCCACCGATTCGGTCTTCTCGTCCACCTGCTGCTTGAACGGCTGCCAGAAGCGTTCCATCAGCGGCACCCAGGCTTCCTCGCCGCGGCTCACCGCGTCGAGCTCGTCCTCCAGCTTCGCAGTGAAGTCGTAGTCCACGTAGCGGCTGAAGTGCTGGGCGAGGAATTTGCCCACCGCGCGGCCGATGTCGGTGGGCTTGAAGCGGCGGCTGTCGAGCAGCACGTATTCGCGATTCAGCAGCACCTGGATGATGCTGGCGTAGGTGGAGGGGCGGCCGATGCCGTATTCCTCCAGTGCCTTCACCAGCGAGGCTTCCGAATAGCGCGGCGGCGGCTCGGTGAAGTGCTGGTCGGCGACGATCTCCTTCAGCGGCACGTCCTCGCCCTTCTCCAGCTTCGGCAGGCGACGACCTTCGTCGTCGTCATCCGCGTTCTTCTGGTCGCGGCCTTCCTCGTACACGGCGAGGAAGCCGGGGTCGACCACGGTGGTGCCGGTGGCGCGGAACGTGGCGGGACCGCCCGCGGCGTGCGGCAACTCGAAGTCCACCGACACGGTGTTCAGCGTGGCGTGGAGCATCTGGCAGGCCACGGTGCGCTTCCAGATCAGCTCATACAGCTTGCGCTGCTCGTCGTTGAGGTAGGTCGATACTTCGCGCGGCGTGCGCATGGCGGAGGTCGGGCGGATCGCCTCGTGCGCCTCCTGCGCGTTCTTGCTCTTGGCCTTGTAGAACTGCGGCCCGTCGGGCAGCGCCTTGGTGCCATAGTCGCGGGCGATCAGCGCGCGCAGCTCGGCCAGCGCGTCGTCGGCCAGCGCCACCGAGTCGGTACGCATGTAGCTGATCAGGCCCACGTTGCCCTCGCTGCCGAGGCTGACGCCTTCGTACAGGCCCTGCGCCACCTTCATCGTGCGGCTGGTGGTGAAGCCGAGCTTGCGCGCGGCCTCCTGCTGCAGGGTGGAGGTGGTGAATGGCGGCGCGGGGCGACGCTTGCGCTCCTTGCTGCCCACCTCGGCCACGGTGAGGCGGCCGTGCGCGGCTTCCTTCAGCGCGTTGCGCGCGGCGTGCGCATCGTGTTCGTTGGTGAGGTCGAACTGCTCGAACTTCTTGCCGTGCAGCTTGGTGAGCCGGGCGCTGAACTCGCCCTCGGCGTGGCGCATCTGCGCCTCCACCGTCCAGTATTCGCGCGCCTTGAACGCCTCGATCTCTTCCTCGCGCTCCACGATCATGCGCAGCGCGGGCGACTGCACGCGGCCGGCGGAGAGGCCACGCTGCACCTTGCGCCACAGCACCGGCGAGAGGTTGAAGCCGACCAGGTAGTCCAGCGCGCGGCGCGCCTGCTGCGCATCGACCATGTCCAGCGACAACTCGCGCGGCGCGGCCACCGCGGCCTTGATCGCCTTCGGCGTGATCTCGGAGAACACCACGCGGTGCAACTGCTTGCCCTTGGTGAGGCCGCGGTCCTTGAGGATCTCGCTGATGTGCCAGCTGATCGCCTCGCCTTCGCGATCCAAGTCGGTGGCGAGGTAGATGTCGTCGGCCAGCTTGGCCGCCTTGGCGATCGCATCGACGTGTTTCTCGTTGCGCTCGATCACCTCGTACTTCATGGCGAAGCCGTGGTCCGGATCGACCGCACCCTCCTTGGGCTTCAGGTCGCGCACATGGCCGTAGGAAGCGAGGACCTGGAAGTCCTTGCCGAGGTATTTGTTAATCGTCTTGGCCTTGGCGGGCGATTCGACGATGAGCAGGTTCTTGGCCATGAATCTCGATATGGGGTGGCGTGGTGATTCATGCCGCAGTGCGACATGTCTATATATTAGTGAGGCCAGACGGCGCGACGGCTGTCAAGCCGGGCGGCGTGAAAGCGCGCCATGGCGCGGGTTTCGGGGTGCCGTTTACCCCGGCATGCACTGGTAGCGGTTGCCCGGCAGGCCGGCCACGCGCCCCTCCAGCTCCAGCATCAGCAGCATCGAGGACAGCGCCGCCGCGGCCAGCCCGCTGCGCCGCACCAGCTCGTCCAGCGTGGCCGGATCGTGGCCCAGAGCATCAAGCAGGCGGCGGTAGTCCGGGTCGTCGCGCCAGCCGCCGTCGCGGGTTGGGGCCGGCGCACCGGGCCGGGCCAGCCGCTCGGCCAGTTCCACCCCCAGCGCACGCGCCGCCGGGGCCAGCGCCTCGATCACCTCGGCGGGCTCCTCCACCAGCCGGGCGCCGTCGCGGATCAGCCGGTGGCAGCCGCGCGCCAGCGGGTTGGCGACGGAGCCGGGCAGCGCGAACACCTCGCGGCCCTGCTCGCCGGCCAGCCGCGCGGTGATCAGCGAGCCGGACTGCAGGCCCGCCTCCACCACCACCACGCCCAGCGCCAGCCCCGAGATGAGGCGGTTGCGGCGCGGGAAATGGTCGGCCCGCGCCGCGGTGCCGGGCGGGAACTCGCTGACCACGGCACCCTGCGCCGCGATCCGCTGCGCCAGCGCGTGGTGCTTGCGCGGGTAGACCCGGTCCGGCCCGGTGCCGACCACCGCGATGGTGGCGCAACCCGCATCCAGCGCGGCGGCGTGGGCGGCGCCGTCGATGCCGTCGGCCATGCCGCTGGTCACCGTGAAACCGGCCAGCGCCAAAGCACGGGCGAAGCGGCGGGCGTGTTCCAGCCCCGCCGGGCTGGCGCCGCGCGCGCCCACGATGGCCACCTGCGGATGCAGCAGCAGGCCGGCGTCGCCGGCCACGAACAGTGCGGCCGGCGGCTGCGGGATGGTTTCCAGCAGCGGCGGGAAATCCGCCTCGGTGCAGCGCAGCAGGCGATGGCCGGGTTCGGCCAGCCAGGCGAGGTCGGCGGCGAGGCGCGCCTCGTCGGGCGCGTCCAGCCAAGCGGCCGCGCCTTCGTCCAGCGCGGCGGCCTGCCGGCGCAGCCGCGCCAGTGCGGCATCGATGCGGCCGTCGGCCGTGGCCAGCGCCTCGCGCAGGCCGCCTTGGCCCAGCCCCGGCGTGCGCAAGGCGGTGAGCCAGGCGCGCAGTTCTTCCGTCTCGTCCATGCCGGCAGTGTACGCAGTCGACTCCAACAAAAACGGCGCGGATCGAGCCGCGCCGTCGTGTCGGGAGAAACCTACGCGTGCGCAACGCAGGGCGTTCGCGCACAGAGCCTGCCCCGGACTTGATCCGGGGGTGCGCCTACTCCGGCAGGCGCAGCCTGTCGCCCTTCTTCACCGGACGCAGGCCGTCCATCACCAGGCCGTAGCTGACGTTGTCGAAGGTGCGGAACACCATCACGTGGCCGATGTATTCCTCCGGCAGGGTGACCCGCTTGCCCACGGCGCGGTCCCAGCTGTTGCTGGCCACGTCGTCGTGGATGTTCTCGCCGGGCTGCCAGATCGCGAAGGTGGTGCCGTTGTCCACGCCGTCCTTCGAGCCCACCGACAGCGCCACCACCTGGTGCGGCCCCACCGCGTCCATCGCGTCGGTGAACGCGATCACGCGGCCGTCCTTGGGCAGGGCCTTCGGCGCGTGCGGGTAGAAGTACGGGTCGTACGGGTTGTCGTCCACCGGCATGACGCGGTCGCCGCTGCGCACTTCCTGGGTGGAATCGAGCAGCAGCAGGGTGGACGGGTCGCCGGCGCGCAGCGTCTCGGCGGTGCCGATCACCTTCACCTCGACGCCCATGTCGCGGCCGCGGCGATAATGGCCGGAGCCGTTGTCGAAGTCCTCATCCCACGGCGACTTCACCATCGCCGCGTTCGCGTACAGCTCGTCGCCGAACACCGCGTTGCCGCCGGAGCCGTCGTCGAAGCCGCGGAACACATGCTCGGGCCGCACGATCGCCCAGCGCTGGCCGGGCTGGCTGTCGAGGCCGCGCACGTAGAGGTTCTGGCCAGAGGTGGCGCGCAGCTGGTTCTCTTCCACGCCCACGACGTAGGGGGCCTTGCTGACCGCGCTGGAATCCATCACGCGCAGGTCCTTCAGGAAGGTCTTCAGCGCGTCCAGCGGGATCGCCGGCACCGCGTCGCCCTCGCGATGCATGGCCGGCTCCAGCTTCAGCGACGAACCGTTGATGAAGGACAGGTTGAGCACGTCACCCGGGTAGATCAGGTGCGGATTGCGCACCTGCGGATTGGCCTGCCAGATCTCCGGCCACAGCCACGGCTTGACCAGGAATTTCGCCGAAATGCCCCACAGCGTGTCGCCGCGGCGCACCGTGTACGAATCGGGATGGTTGCTGCGCAATTGCGCGGCGCCGGCGGCACAAACAGCCGCCGCGACCATGGTGCCGGCCAGCACCGTGAAGGCTTTCTTGAACATTGGTGGGAATCCCCCTCCCCGCGGTGAGAGCGAGTGTAACCGAAGCATTAAGCGGTGCAATCGGCACCGGGTCGCAGAATCCACGGCCGCCGTGGGGCGCTGCCGTCGGCTCCCCCACGCCAGTGGCGTATTACAATGTCGGCATGTCACTGCTCACCATCCTCGAATTCCCCGATCCCCGCCTGCGCACCCAGGCCGCGCCGGTCGGCGTGTTCGACGCAAAACTCCGGCAGTTCGTCGCCGATCTGTTCGAGACCATGTACGCCGCCAACGGCGTGGGCCTCGCCGCCACCCAGGTCAACGTGCACCAGCAGGTACTGGTGATCGACATGAGCGACGAGCGCAACCAGCCGCTGGTGCTGATCAATGCCGAGATCGTCGAGAAGGACGGCGCCCAGGTCTACCAGGAAGGTTGCCTGTCCTTCCCGGGCGTCTATGCCGACGTCACCCGCGCCTTGAAGGTGAAGGTGAAGGCCCGCGACGTGGACGGCAAGGAATTCATCTACGAGGCCGAAGGTCCGCTGGCCGTGGCCGTGCAGCACGAGATGGACCACCTCGCCGGCAAGGTGTTCGTGGACCACCTCTCGCCGCTGAAGCGCTCGCTGCTGCTCAAGCGCCTGGAGAAGCAGCGCAAGCAGGCCGTCAGCGCTTGAGCATGCGGGTCGTCTTCGCCGGCACGCCCGAATTTTCCGTCCCCTGCCTCGAAGCCTGCCGCGGGAGCGGCGCCGACGTGGCGGCCGTCTACACCCAGCCCGACCGTCCCGCCGGCCGCGGCCGCAAGCTCGCGCCCAGCCCGGTGAAGCAGGCCGCGCTGGCCGCCGGCATCGCGGTCGAGCAGCCCGAGTCGTTGAAGGGCGCCGCGGCACAGGCTGCGCTGGCCGCGTACCGGCCCGACCTGATGGTGGTGGTGGCCTACGGCCTGATCCTGCCGCGCAAGGTGCTGGCGACCCCGCGCCTGGGCTGCTGGAACGTGCACGCCAGCCTGTTGCCGCGCTGGCGCGGCGCGGCGCCGATCCAGCGCGCCATCCTCGCCGGCGACGCCGAGACCGGCGTGGATCTCATGCAGATGGAGGCCGGCCTCGACACCGGCCCGGTGCTGCTGGAGCGGCGCACGCCGATTTCGCGCAATGACACCGGCGGTTCGCTGCACGACCGCCTCGCCGCGCTGGGCGCGGAAGCGCTGGCCGAAGGCCTGCGTCGCGTGCTGGCCGGCGAGACGCTGGCCGCCACGCCGCAGGCGGCCGAGGGCGTCGTCTACGCGCACAAGCTGGACAAGGCCGAGTCGGCGCTCGACTTCGCCCGCCCCGCGCTCGAACTGGAGCGCCAGGTGCGCGCCTTCGACCCGTGGCCGGGCAGCGATGCCGGGATCGCCGGCGAGGCGCTGCGCATCTGGGCCGCCCACGCGCTCGACCATGCGCACGACGCCGCGCCGGGCAGCGTGCTCGGTGCCGGGCGCGAGGGCATCGACATCGCCTGCGGAAACGGGGTGCTGCGCATCACTGCCGTGCAGCGCGCCGGCGGCAAGCGCATCGGTGCCGCGGATTACCTCAATACGCGGCCAGAGCTGCGGCAGCTTGGCGCCCTCTCCCCTGCGGGGTACGCCGGGAAGAGGGGGCCACGCGCGCCCCATGAATGACACCCGCGCCCTTGCGGCAAAAGCCCTCGCCGACATCGCCCTGCGCGGCGCGTCCCTGCGCGAAGCGATGGAACGCCATGTGCCACGACTCCCCGATTCCCGCGACCGCGCCCTGCTGATGGCCCTGGTCAGCGACGGCGCGCGCTGGTGGCCGCGTTTCGACGCCGCGCTGGATCGCCTGCTGGATCAGCCGCTGCGCAAGAAGGCGCCGGTGGTGCATGCGCTGCTGGTGCTCGGCCTGGTGCAACTGGAGGTACTGGAGCTGGCCGACTACGCCGCGGTGGCGGCCACGGTGGAGGCGGTGCGCGCGCTGAAGCGGCCGCAATTCGCGGGGCTCGTGAATGCGGTGCTGCGGCGCTGGCAGCGCGAGCGCGCCACGCATCTGGCGGCGCTCGATGCGCAACCGGAAACCCGCCACGCCCATCCGCGCTGGCTGGCCGAGGCGATCGCGCGCGACTGGCCGGCGCAGGCCGAGGCGGTGCTGGCGGCGGACAATCGCGAACCGCCGCTGATGTTGCGCGCGAATCGCCGCCACGGCAGGCGCGAGGCACTGGTCGAACACCTGCGCCTGGACGGCCAGACGGCCGAACCGCATGCCTGGCTCGCCGACGCCATCATGCTGCCGCACAGCACCGACGTGACCCGCCTGCCCGGCTTCGACGCCGGCGCCTTCGCGGTGCAGGACGGCGCCGCGCAGATCGCCGCCGACCTCGCCGACCTGCGCGACGGCCTGCGCGTGCTCGACGCCTGCGCCGCGCCGGGCGGCAAGGCCTGCCACCTGCTGGAACGCGCGGAGATCGACCTCACCGCGCTGGACTCCGCGCCGCCGCGCGTGGACCGCATCCGCCAGAACCTGCAGCGGCTGCGCCTGGACGCGCGCCTGCTGATCGGCGACGCGGGCGCACCGAAAGCCTGGTGGAACCGCCAGCCGTTCGACCGCATCCTGGTCGACGCGCCGTGCTCGGCCACCGGCGTGCTGCGCCGGCGGCCCGACGTGCGCCTGCACCGCCGTGCCAGCGACATCGCCGCGCTGCAGGCGCAGCAGCGGCGCATCCTGGCCGCGCTGTGGCCGCTGCTGGCGCCAGGCGGGCGGCTGCTGTACATCACCTGCTCGCTGCTGCGCGCGGAAAACGAGGCGATCGTGGGCGAGCTGCTGGCGGCGCAACCGGACGCACACACCGTCGCGTTCGACCTGCCGGTGGGGCAGGCCGCTGCCGTCGGCTGGCAGATCCTGCCCGGCGATGGCGACCTCGACGGCATGTACTATGCGGTGCTCGAAAAGCATTGACCGTTTCCCTCTTCCGCTGGCGGGAGAGGGTGCCGAAGGCCGGAGAGGGGCGCGGCGCAGCCGCACGGCCTGATCGAGTAGCGCCCTCTCCAGCCCTGCCGGGCAGCCTTTCCCGCCAGCGGGAGAGGCGAAAGCAAGAAGCTCACCCTCTCTCTGAGTTGCCCATGTTCGCTCTCTCCAAGGCCACGCCGCAGGAACGCCGCCAGTTCTGGCTGTTTCTGCTGATCGCGCTGGTGATACTCGGCGCCGGCATCGGCCTGCGCGACCCCTGGCCCTCGGACGAACCGCGCTTCACGCTGGCGGCCAAGCAGATGGTGGAGAGCGGCGACTGGCTGTTCCCGCACCGCGGCAGCGAGCTGTACGCCGACAAGCCGCCGATGCTGATGTGGGCCGAGGCCGCCAGTTTCGAGCTGGTGCGTTGGTGGCGGCTGGCCTTCATGCTGCCCTCGCTGCTGGCCGGGCTGGGCACCTTGCTGCTGGTGTACGACCTCGGCCGACGGCTGTGGAACCGCCGCACCGGCCTGTATGCCGCGGGCGGCCTGCTGCTGGCGTTCCAGTTCGTCTACCAGAGCCAGCGCGCACAGATCGACCCGCTGGTGATGTTCTTCATCACCGCGGCGAACTGGGGGCTGTTGCGCCACCTGCTGGCGCCGCCCGATGACGGCGCGCCGCGCGCCACGCACTGGCCGCTGTACTGGCTGGGCTGCTTCTGCGCGGGGCTGGGCGTGATCACCAAGGGCGTGGGTTTCCTCGCCTTGCTGATGCTGGTTCCCTACGCCTGGGCGGCGTGGCGGGGCTGGGACGGCGTGGCGCGGCCCGGTCGCGGCGCGTGGTGGCGCTGGCTACTGGGACTGGTGGCGGTGCTGGCGGCGATCGCGTTGTGGCTGCTGCCGATGCTGCTCACCGCGCATGCGCGCGACGGCAATCCGGCCTACGCGGCCTACGTGCACGACATCCTGTTCAAGCAGACCGCGAAACGCTATGCCAATGCGTGGCACCACCTCCACGCCTGGTGGTACTACCTGCCGATCCTCTTGTTCAGCTGGCTGCCGCTGTCCCTGCTCTATCCCGGCTGCCTGCCGCGCTGGTGGCAGCGGTTGAAGGCGCGCGACGCGCGCGTGCTGCTGCCACTGGGCTGGGTGGTGCTGGTGCTGCTGTTCTTCAGCGCCTCGCCGGGCAAGCGCGACGTCTACATCCTGCCCGCGCTGCCGATGCTGGCGCTGGCCTGCGCGCCGTTCGTGGACGAGTTGCTGCCCAAGCGCTGGCTGCGCGTGGCGGGCCTGGTGTTCATCGCCGTGCTGGGTGCGGCGATGCTGGCGCTGGGCGGTTACGCCCTGCTCTCGCATGCACCGAAGGTGGCGCAGTTCGCCGCCGACCGCGACCTCGCCGACGGCGGTACCGAATTGTGGTGGATGTGCGTGGTGCTGGGCGCGGTGCAGCTGGCCCTGGTCGCCGTGCTGCGCGTGCGCCGCGCCGTGTGGGCGGTGTGCGGCGGCATGGCCGCGCTGTGGCTGGCCTGGGGCTGCTGGGCGGTGCCGCTGCTGAACCCCTCCAGTTCTTCCTCCGCGTTGATGGCCGAGGTGCGCGGCCATCTCGGCCCGCACGACGAGTTGGGCCTCGTCGCGTGGACCGAGCAGAACCTGCTGATGCTCGATCGCCCCGCCACCGATTTCGGCTTCAAGGTGCCGTGGCACATCCAGTTCGCCCGCGCGGTGCAATGGCAGGCGCAGGCACCGGCTACGCGCTGGCTGTTCGTGCAGCAGCCGGCGATGGGCGACTGCGTGGATCGCGCGAAGGCGATTTCCCTCGGCCATGCCAACCAGCGCGACTGGTGGATGTTCAGGGCCGACGCGCTGGTGCCGGGCTGCCTGCCGGGCGCCAAGGTGGATGAGGCGCCGGACGCCGATCCCGAAGGTGCCGACATGCAGGCGGGTCCGTGACGGACAGGCCACGGATCCAGCTGCTCGGCCGCGACAACGGCGCGGGGCTCAGCCGCGACATGGCCTTGCTCGCCGCGGCGCTGGGCGACGCGGGCGCCTCGGTGCGCACCTCCGGACTGCCACACCGCAGCCGCTTCGCCGAATGGCTGACGCGCCTGCGCCTCACCGGGCACCAGCCCGCGTTCGACCTCAACCTGATGCTGGAACGCGTGCGCCCCGAGTTCGCCCCCGCCGCGCGGCGCAACGTGCTGGTGCCGAACCCGGAATACTTCCGCGCCCAGGATCGCCACGCGCTGGATCGCATCGACGTGGTCTGGACCAAGACCCGCCACGCCGAGCGCCTGTTCGCGGCGCTGGGCAAGTCCGTGCGGCATGTCGGCTTCACCAGTCCCGACCGCCGCGACACCGCGGTGCCGCGCCGACATGCCTTCTTCCACGGTCCTGGCCGCAGTGCCAACAAGGGCACGGCGGCACTGCTCAGGCTGTGGGCCGCGCACCCCGGATGGCCCGTGCTCACCGTGGCATGGCGGCGCAAGCGGGTGGCACTGGACGCGCTCCCCGCCAACGTGGTGCTGCTTCGCGAACACCTCGACGACGACGCCTATCGCCGCCTGCAGAACGAACACCGCTTCCACCTCTGTCCCTCGCAGACCGAGGGCTACGGCCACTACCTGGTCGAGGCGATGAGTTGCGGTGCGGTGGTGCTGACCCTGGATGCCGAACCGATGCACGAGCTCGTGACCACCGAGCGCGGTGTGCTGGTGCCGGCGCAAGCCACGGGCTCGCAGGATCTGGCCACCTTGTACGGCTTCCACGACGCGGACATGGCGCACGCGATCGAACGCTGCGTGACGATACCCGAGGTCGAAGCCGATGCACTGGGTGCGGCCGCGCGGGCGTGGTACGAAGCCGAGCGCGCCGCGTTTCCGGCGCGGCTGCGCGAAGCGCTCGAAAGCATTTGTTGATGCCCATCCTCACCCGTTCGCCCTGAGCGCAGGCCCGCAGGGCCGACGCGGGGAGTGGCCATGAATGGCGCTTCCCCGCGTGCGCCTGCTATCGCAAGCCACGCTCAGCGCGAACGGAATATCTGTTATGAACGACGCGATCAATCAATCGAGCGCTGGTCGTCCATGCGTCCGTCCGATGCAAATTCCGCGAGATGAGCGTCGATGCCGCGCGCGCAGCGCACGACGCCTTCGGTGCGGGTGGCGTGGAACAGGCGGTTGTTCGGCAGGCTGAGGTCGTTGACGTCGGGCTGGGCGCGCGAGCTGTGCCACAGGTGAACGGCCAGCGCGGCCCACTTCAGCGCGCGGCGGCGCAGGCCGGCGTTCTCCAGCCGCGCCACCAGTTCGCGGTCCTCGGCGCCGTAGCCTTCCATGCGCTCGTCGAAGCCGTTGACGCGCAGCAGATCATCGCGCCAGAAACTCATGTTGCAGCTCATCACGCGGCCGCCGTTGCGCGAATGCGATTTCCAACTCGCCAGTTGCGGCTGGCGGAAGGCGTAGAGGCGCTTGGTGCCGTCGAACTCTTGGAAGTCCGCGCGCGACCAGGGCGCGAACACCGGCTGGCCGCCCGCCAGCAACTTCGCGCTTTCCTCGCGCGTGGCCTTGATTCGCCCGCCCTGCAGGAAGAAACCGCGCTCGGCCAGCATCAAATGATCGGCGACGAAATGCGGATGCAGCAGCATGTCGCCGTCGAGCAGGATCACGTAGTCGCCGCGGCTGGCGGCGATGCCGCGGTTGCGCGCGCGCGCGGCGCGGAAGCCGCGATCCTCCTGCCATACATGGCGCAGCGGCACCGAATAGTCGCGTGCCATGCGCGCGACCAGCGCGCGGGTTTCCCCGCCCGAACCGTCGTCGGCCACGATCACCTCGTCGGGCAAGCGCGTCTGCGCGGCGAGACTGGCCAGCAGGCGTTCCAGCGCCGCGGGCCAGTTGTAGGTGAGCGCGACGACGCTGACCTTCATGCCTGCGCTCACTGTCCGCGCAGGCCGCGGGCCAGGATCGACAGCGCCCGCTCGATCCGCTTCCACCACGGCGAAGGCCCGCGCAACGCGATGCCGGCGTAACGGCGCGCCTCGGCCCAGTCGGGGCGCTCGCGGGTCTTGAACTCGGCGCGGGCGAGGTCCAGCACGTGCACATCCAGATGCATGCGCTCGGCGTAGAAATTGATCAGGCAGCGCGAACGGAACTGCGCAGGAAACTCGCGCATGCGCGCCTGCTCGTGCCACCAGCCGTTGCGGCCGTGGATGCGGTAATCGACGTTGCCGGTGGGCAGGTAATACTTGCGCGCGCCGAGGAGGCTGGCACCGAACACCAGGCAGTTGTCGGCGCTGATGCGCCAGTTCGCCACGAAGCCGGCGGGCAGATCGAGCACGCGTTCGGCAAGCTTGCGGCGCAGCGCCAGCGCGGAGGTCGGCGCGCCGTACCAGCGCGCGTACACCCAGGTGCCGAGCACGGTGTGGCCGAGATCGCAGGCCGCTTTCGCGTAACCCTGCACGCCGGATTCGTTGCCGACCAGGCGTACGTCGGAGAACACGAACTCCACGTCCTTGCGCGCGGCGAACAGTGCGGCCACCTGCTTGAGGTAATCCGGCCCCCAGCGATCGTCGGCGTCGAGGAAGCACACGATGTCGCCATTGGTCGCGGCGAGCCCACGCTGGAACGCGGCGAGCTGGCCGCTGTTCTCGCCGCAGAGCAGCTTCACGCGTGCGTCATGGCCGTAGCGCTCGCGCAGGTAGTCGGGCGAACCGTCGCTGGAGCCGTCGTCGACCACGATCACTTCCAGCGGCGCATGCGTCTGCGCCAGCGCGCCGTCCACCGCCTCGGCGACGAAATCGCGGTAGTTGTAGTTGGTGACGACGACCGAGAACGCGGGCGCGGCGTCCACCTCAGGCCTCCAGCGTGCGGCGGAAGTAGGCGATGGTTTCCTTCAGGCCATCCTCGAGCGCCACCTTCGGCTGCCAGCCCAGCTTCTCCTGCGCCAGCGCGATGTCGGGCTGACGCTGGCGCGGGTCGTCGGCCGGCAGCGGGCGGAACACCAGCTTCGAGCGCCCGCCCACTAGCGCCAGCACCTGCTCCGCCAGCTGCAGCATGCTGAACTCGCCGGGGTTGCCGATGTTCACCGGGCCGGCGAAGCCGCGCTCCGATTCCATCATGCGCACGAAGGCCTCGATCAGGTCGTCCACGTAGCAGAAGCTGCGCGTCTGGCTGCCGTCGCCGTAGATGGTGATGTCCTCGCCCTTGAGCGCCTGCACGATGAAGTTGCTCACCACGCGACCGTCGTTGGGATGCATGCGCGGGCCGTAGGTGTTGAAGATGCGCACCACCTTGATGTCCAGCGCGTGCTGGCGGTGGTAGTCGAAGAACAGCGTCTCGGCGCAGCGCTTGCCCTCGTCGTAGCACGAGCGCAGGCCGATAGGGTTGACCCGGCCCCAGTACTCCTCGCGCTGCGGATGCACTTCCGGGTCGCCGTAGACCTCGCTGGTGGAGGCCTGCAGGATGCGCGCCTTCACCCGCTTGGCCAGGCCCAGCATGTTGATCGCCCCGTGCACCGAGGTCTTGGTGGTCTGCACCGGATCGTGCTGGTAATGCACCGGCGACGCCGGGCAGGCCAGGTTGAAGATGCGCTCCACTTCCACGTACAGCGGGAAGGTGACGTCGTGGCGCAGCAGCTCGAAGTACGGGTGATTGAGCAGGTGCGCCACGTTGCGCTTGCTGCCGGTGAAGAAGTTGTCCACGCACAACACGTCGTGGCCGTCGGCCAGCAGGCGGTCGCACAGGTGCGAGCCGAGGAAGCCGGCACCGCCGGTCACCAGTACCTTGCGCATCATGGGTCGTTCCGGAACGCGAGGCGCCTAGTGTAAGCGAGCCGCGACGACCGCACGGCGGCGCGCATCCAGCTCCAGCCACAGCGCCAGCGCCAGCGGCAACCACACCAGCAGCCAGCCGGGACGCGGGCTGTCCAGCAGCTGCGGCATGTCGAACTGCAGCACCACGCTGGCATACGCCCACAGCACCAGCACCAGCCGGCCGGTCACCCGTTGCCGATGCCGCCAGCCCAGCCAGGCCGTCGCCAGCCACAGCGCGACCAGCAGCAGCAGGCCGGGCAGGCCCAGTTCGATCATGGTCTGGGTCAGCACGTTGTGGCTGTGCGTGTAATCGGCCCCGGCCACTGTCAACGTGAACGGTGCATTCTGGCCCAGGCCCAGCCACGGGTGTTGCGCGATCAGGTGCATGGATTGCACGAAGAGCTGCGGCCGCAGCGACGTGCCGCGCTCCACCAGCACCGGCAGCGGCCAGAAGCAGCTGGCGAGCACCACGACGAGGGCCACGCCAGCCAGCCAGCGCGCGCCACGCCCCGCATGCCACAGCGGAGCGAACACCGCGCACAAGGCCAGCGCTAGCCATACGCTGCGCGATCCGGTCAGCGCGATGAAGGCCAGCAGCACCGGCAGGGCCAGCCAGCGCAGCACCGAGACGCGCCGGTCGGCGATCGGCAGCAGGGCCAGCCAGAGGCAGGCCGCGCCCATCACCGCCGCGGCGTAGTTCGCGGTCGCGATCACGCCTTCGCCCACGATGCGGCCGTCCTCCGGTGGACGGTACAGGTAGTGCACGCAGTAGTAGCCCGCGAACAGCGCGACGCCCAAGCCAGCCAGCAGCAGCAGGCGGTGCCCGCGCCGTTCGTCCTCGCCCAGCCAGACCGGCCACGCCAGCACGAAGGCCAGCACGCTCAGCAGCCGGCTGAGCTCGTCACCCGGATGCCGTGCATGCGCCCACAACAGGGACAGCGTGGCCCAGGCCAGCAGCAACAGGAAGATCCGGAAAGCCGGCAGCGGCAGCAACGCCTTCCAGGTCGCCGCCCGAGGCGTCAGCGCGAGGCACCAGGCCGGCAGGTACAGCAGCACGATCAGGCTGCCTTGGTACAGCTTGCCCGGGTTGAACGATATCCCCGAGGGCATCGCCACCAGGCCGAGCATCATCCACACGATGCCTGCGCCCAGCACGCCCTGCCAGAACCCGCGGCGGCGCAGGAACAGCGGTACGGCGCCGATGTCGGCGCGGGGCTGCGGGGCGACCGGCAGGCTCTGCATCAGCGGTATGTTGTGTTTCTCGTGACCCATGGAACCTTCGGACATGGCGCGTGCGATCGCCACCGCACTCCCTTGCGCAGCGCGCAGCATAACCAATGGCGCATCCCGCAGGGTCAATACGCCGGCGAACGCGCCAGCGCATGATGACGATGACCGCATCATGCCTGTCGCCAGCTGAAACCCAGCCCACCAGCCGGCGCCGATGTGCGGAAGACGTCAACACGATCTCCCGCGGAGACAGGGCGTCATGCCCGCTAGAATCCCGGCATGCCCAGCCTGCCGATCACCCTCGCCGTCATCACCCGCAACGAGGCGGCCTGCATCGGGCGCTGCCTGGACAGCGTGCCGTTCGCGGCGGAGAAGCTGGTGGTGGACTCGGGCAGCGACGACGGCACCGTGGCGATCGCGCAGGCGCACGGCGCCCGCGTGGTGCACCAGGACTGGCTGGGCTTCGGCCCGCAGCGCAACTTCGCCACCACCCAGTGCAGCCACGACTGGATCCTGGTGCTGGATGCCGACGAGTGCCTCTCGCCCGAATTGGCCGGCGAACTGGAACGCAAGCTGCCCGCGCTGATGGCCGGCGACGCCCCCGCCGCCTGGCTGCGCCGGCGCACGATCTACATGGGCCGGCCGATGCGTTGGTACCGCCCCAACGTGGGCGAGAAGCTGGCCCGGCTCTACCACCGCGATCGCGCGCGCTGGAGCGACGCACGGGTGCACGAGTCGCTGCGTTTCGAGGGCAAGGCACCCACTTTCGACGCGCCGTTCGACCACGCCAACAACCCCACCCTGGTGCACAAGCAGCTCAAGGTGCTGCGCTACGCCGAGCTGAAGTGCCGCGACTGGCACGACAAGGGCAAGCCCGCGCGGATGTGGCAGGCGCCGTTCGTGTACCTGCTGGCCTTCCTCAAGGACTACGTGTTCCGGCTCGCCATGCTGGACGGCTGGCGCGGCTTCGTGATCGCGCAGACCGCGGCCAGCTACGCGCTGTACAAGCGCATGCGCTACTACGAGATGGTCAGCAACCCCGCGTCGGTCGCCGAGGCGACCGACGCATTGAACAAGCACCACATCGAGCCATGAAACCCTCATCACGGGATGATTCACCGTCGCGAATGCGCTCGGCACATTTGCCTCCTCTCCCCACCGGGGAGAGGATTGAGGTGAGGGGTCGGGGCTTGCGATGGCATCCATCGAGGCGCACTTCCCGCTGATTCGCCGTTTCGCAAAACCGCCCCTCACCCCGGCCCTCTCCCCGCAGGGGAGAGGGAGAAAATCAAGCCAACCCTCACCGAAAAACCCATGCCCAAGCACTACCTCCTCTACGGCTCCGAACGTTACGCGCTGGCGATCCTGCGCCCGATCCAGGCGGCGATCCGCGCGCGCGGCGACGAGGCGGCCTGGTTCTTCGACGGCCCCGGCGCCGAGGACCTGCATGCGGACGAACGCCTGTTGACCGTGCGGGAAGTACGCGCGTGGAAGCCGCTCGCGGTGATCACCTCGTCCAACGCGGTGCCGCACTTCTTCCCCGGCGTGAAGGTGGAGACCTTCCACGGCTTCGACGCCGGCAAGCCCCGGCACATCTACGTGCGCGGCTTCTTCGATCTGTACTGCACCACCGGACCGCGCGACACCGCGCAGTTCCAGGCGATCGCCGACAAGCTCGGGCACTTCAGCGTGATCGAGACGGGCTTCCCCAAGATCGACCCCTTCATGCGCGAACTGGGCGGCGCCCTGCCGCCGGTGCGCACGCCGCCGGTGATCCTCTACCACTCCACCTTCTCGCCCTCGTGGAGCGCGGCCGAGACGCTGTACGAGGAAGTGCGGCGGCTGTCGCGCGACGGCCGCTGGCGCTGGATCGTCAGCTTCCATCCGAAGATGAATCCTGAGACGGTGGCGAAGTTCAAGGCGCTGCAGAACGAGTACCTCACGTTCGCCGAGAACGACAACATCCTGGAACTGTTCGGCCAGGTGGACATGATGTGCTCGGACACCTCAAGCGCGCTCAACGAGTTCCTGCTCACCGGCAAGCCGGTGGTGACCTTCAACAACCGCCGCCCCGGCCCGCAGCTGATCGACATCCACGACGCCAAGGATTTCGAGCCGGCGGTCGAACGCGCGCTGAGTCGGCCGCCGGAGCTGATGGCCGCGATCCGCGCCTACGCCGACGCGATCCATCCCTATCGCGACGGCCGCTCCAGCGAGCGCATCCTCGATGCCATCGACAGCTTCATCGCCAAGGGCGGCCGCAACCGCCGCGCCAAGCCGTGGAACCTGTGGCGCAAGCTGAAGATCCGCCGCCGCATCGGCTACTGGGGCTCGGCGCGCTGGCGTTGAAGCCCGTGGGTCGGGATTCATCCCGACATCCCGCGCGCGTCGGGCTGAAGCCCGACCCACGGGCACAAGGGGCGCGCTCGCTCCGCCGCCGCTAGAATCGCATCCATCTTTCGCCCGAGCTTCCCCGTGCCCAGCCCCTACCGCCGTTCCGAACACCTGCGCTCGCTCTGGCCGTGGCTGCCGCTGTGGACGGTGGTGGCGCTGCTGGCGATCTTCGCGCACGGCCCGATGCCGCTGTATTCCACCCGCACGCTGGCGGTGGCATGGGAGATGTGGAACCAGCACCACTGGCTGGTGCCCCACATCAACGGCGAACCGTACAGCGAGAAGGCGCCGCTGCTGTTCTGGCTGATCCATGCCGGCTGGTTCGTGTTCGGCGTCGGCGACGGCTGGCCGCGCGTGCTGGAAGTGATCTTCGGCGGCGCCCAGCTGGTGCTGATCTCGCTGCTGGCGCGGCGCCTGTTCCCCAGCCGCCCGTGGATGGCCAAGGCCGCGCCGTGGACGCTGCTGGCGCTGTCCTATGCCTTCCTGTTCGGCCTGCAGATCATGTACGACGTGCTGCTGGCGGTATGGGCGCTCGGTGCGCTGCTGTGCCTGGCGCCCGGCGTGCGCCGCGACGAGCCGCGTTGGTGGCTGTTCGGCCTGTGCATCGGCTTCGGCCTGCTCACCAAGGGGCCGGTGATGCTGCTGCACGTGCTGTTCCCGTGGTTGCTGGGCCCGCTGTGGAGCGACTGGGCACGCACGCATCGCGTGCGCTGGTACGGCCGTGGCGTGCTGGCGGTGCTGCTTGGCCTGGTGATGCTGGTGGCTTGGGCGCTGCCGGCGGGTTTCGCCGGCGGCGAAGCCTACATGCACCGGCTGTTCTTCAGCCAGACCGCGGCTCGGGTGATCCACGGCGTGCAGACCGCCGAGCCACTGCAGAGCCACGCCCGCCCGGTGCTGTGGTACCTGCTGATGCTGCCGCTGCTGCTGTTCCCGTTCATCGGCTGGCCGCGCGCCTGGGTGGCGCTGGCCGCGCTGCGCCGGCCGCTGGAACCGGGCCTGCGCTTCGCGCTGTGCTGGGTGGTGCCGACCTTCCTGCTGTTCTCGCTGGTGCGCGGCAAGCAGCTGTATTACCTCTTGCCGGAACTGGCCGGCACGATGCTGCTGCTGTGCGGCGCGATCGCCACGTTGCGCGAACGCCGGCCGAAACTCGCCAACACCGGCTGGCTGGGCACCTGGCCGCTGGGCGTGGGCAGCCTCGCGTTCGCGCTGCTGCTGTTCGTGCTGCCCAACCTGGTGGGCGGCAACCATTTGCACGGCGAATGGCCCGATGCCTGCGCGCCATACAGCCGCTACTTCGCCGTGGTGTTCCTGCTGCTCGGGCTGTTGCTCCTGCTGCGCGGCCGCGGCGAGTTGCGCCGGCTGGCGGTGGCAGGGCTGGTCGGCACGCTGGCGCTCAACACCTTGTTCACCCTCACCATGTGGCCGCGCTACGAGCTGCGCCCCACTTCGCAGCTGCTGGGCGCGGCGGAACAAGCCGGCAAGGAAGTCGGCTATCTCGGCAACTACGAGGGCCAGTTCCATTTCCAGGGGCGGCTGATCCGGCCGATCGAGGAATTGCGCGACCCCGGGCAACTGGCCGCGTTCGCCCAGGCCCATCCCGACGGCCTGGTCGTGCAGCACCCCGGCAAGCTAGCCCCGGACGCGCTGCGTTACGCGCTGCTGGTGCAGCCGTTCCGCTCCTCGTGGCTGGTGGTATGGCCCGCCGCCACGCTGCTCGACCTGCGCAACGGCTCCACGCCGCCCGAGCCGGAGCAGCCGCCGCAGGTCTACAAGGCCGACGGCGGGCGCTCGCGCACGCTGCCGTGAGCAAGGACGCGCTGATCGCCAGCCTGCGCGGCCAATGTGGCGGCCCGCGCGACGGCGCGCTGCTGCGCTACGCGCTGGGCAACGCGCTGCTGGAAGCTGGCGATGCCGCCGCAGCCACGGAGGAGCTGCGCCAGGCCCTGCGTTTCGACCCGCGCTACTCCGCGGCGTGGAAGCTGCTAGGCAAGGCCTGCCTCGCCGCGGACGACCGCACCGCGGCGGCCGAAGCCTGGCGGCAAGGTATCGCCGTGGCGCAGGCGCGCGGCGACAAGCAGGCGGAGAAGGAGATGGCGGTGTTCCTGCGGCGGGTGGAGCGCGACCTCGGCGACTGATTTTTTTCGCACGATGGCAGGCATGGCCGCCTGCGACTGCCCACGGCACTCGTCGCGAGCGCACCAGGCCGCAGCAATGCCCGGGCGGCCAAAGGACGAAAGGTTGGCGCGAGCACCCGCCCCTCACCCCGGCCCTCTCCTCGCTCCTCAAGGCTGCGTCCATCCATGGCCGCTCTCCGCGTGCCCCGAAGGGGAGAGAGAATCCTGTGGTCAGCGCTTGCGCGTGCGCGACGTCCCCAGCTTGCGCGTGAGCGTGTTGCGCCCTACGCCCAGCGCCGCCGCCGCATGCTGGCGATGGCCGCCATGCGCGGCCAGCGCCGCCTCCAGCAGCACGCGGTCCAGCGCTTCGCGCGCCCGAGTGTGGATGTCGACTTCGCCGTCGGCCAGCGCCTGCGTGGCCCAGGCACGCAGGGCGTCGGTCCAGTCGCCACCGCCAGCCGGGGGCGCTTGCGCACCGAGATCGGCGGGCAGGATTTCCGCACCCGGCGCGATCACCGCGAGGCGGCGGCAGAGGTTTTCCAGTTCGCGCACGTTGCCGGGGAAATCACGCTGGGCCAGCGCCTTCAGCGCGGCCTTGGCGAAGCGCTTGGGCGGCAGCTTGAGCTCCCGCGCCGCGGCGGCGAGGAAGTGCGCGGCCAGCCGCGGGATGTCGCCACGCCGTTCGCGCAACGCGGGCAGATGGATGCGCACCACGTCGAGGCGGTGCTTGAGGTCGGCGCGGAACTGCCCGGCCGCCACGCGCGCGTCGAGGTCCTGGTGGGTGGCGGCGACGATGCGCACGTCGCAGCGGATCAGCTCGCGTCCGCCCACGCGGTAGAACTCGCCGCCGGCCAGCACGCGCAGCAGGCGCGTCTGCAGGATCAGCGGCATG
Source organism: Rhodanobacter sp. C06 (assembly GCF_002001105.1). Classification (GTDB taxonomy): domain Bacteria; phylum Pseudomonadota; class Gammaproteobacteria; order Xanthomonadales; family Rhodanobacteraceae; genus Rhodanobacter_A. Next base: position 32,705 of record NZ_MUNP01000062.1, read on the forward strand.
TCGCCGATCTCGTCGAGGAACAGCGTGCCGCCCTCCGCCTGCTCGAAGCGGCCCGCGACACGCCGCTGCGCGCCGGTGAAGGCGCCGGCCTCGTGGCCGAACAGCTCGCTTTCCAGAAGCTCGCTGGGAATCGCCGCGGTATTGAGCGCCACGAAGGGCTGCGCGCGCCGCGCGCTCTCCTCGTGCAGCGCGCGCGCCACCAGCTCCTTGCCGGTGCCGGTCTCGCCGGTGACCAGCACGTTGAGGTTGCTGGCCGCGACGCGGCCGATCAGGCGGAACACCTCGCGCATCGGCACGCTTTCGCCGAGCAGCGCATGCGTGGGTGCCGCCGCCGGCGCGGCCGGCGCCTCGGCCGGGGCATCGCCCACCAGTGCGCGCCGCACGGTGGCCACCGCGTGGTCGAGATCGAACGGCTTGGCGAGGTAGTCCGCCGCGCCCGCGCGATAGGCGGCGGCGGTGGTGGCCACGTCGGTGTACGCGCTCATCACGATCACCGGGCCGACGCCTTGCGCCTGCAGTTCCTGGAGCAGGGCCAGCCCGCTTTCGCCGGGCATGCGCACGTCGGTGAGCAGCAGGGCGGGACGCGATTTGCGCAAGGCGGCGCGCACCGCGTCCGCGGCGTCGAACTCGCGCACGGCGAGCCCGGCGTCGCGCAAGGCCGCGGCCAGCACGAAGCGCACGCCGCGGTCGTCGTCGACGATCCAGATTTCGTCACTCATGCGCACGCTCCAGCGGCAGGTACAGCGAAAACACCGTCTCGCCCGGATGGCTCGCGCGGCGCAGCTCGCCGCCGTGCTCGCGGGCGATCTCGCGCGACAGCGCCAGGCCGAGGCCGGTGCCGTCGGCGCGGCCGGACACCAGCGGCTCGAACAAGGTGTCGCGCAGTTCCGCGGGCACGCCGGGGCCGTCGTCGATCACGTCCACGCGCAGCGCGCTGCGCAGCACGCGCGTGCCGGCGCGCACGCCGTGCTCGGCGCGCGTGCGCAAGATGAGCGTGCGCGCGCCGGCTTCCACCGCATTGCGCGCGAGGTTGAGCAGCACCTGCTGCAAGCGTCCCGCGTCGCCGTGCACGTCGGGCAGGCTGGGATCGTAGTCGTGGCGCAGCCGCGGAGGCGCGGGTTCGGCCTGCAGCAGCTCGCTCAGTCGATCGAGCAACTGGTGGATGTTCACGGCACCCAGTCGCGCGGCGCCGTCGTGATGCAGCAACCGGTTCGCCAGCGCGGCGAGGCGATCGGCCTCGTCGATGATCAGGCCCGCCAGCGCCTGCAGCTCGGCGCCGTCGACGCGGCGCTGCAGCAGCTGCGCCGCGCCGCGCAGGCCGGCCAGCGGATTCTTCACTTCGTGCGCGAAGCCGCGCAAGGTGGCTGACAGCGGCGATGCCGTGCGCGAACGTTCGGCCAAGGCATGCACTTCCAGCAGCAGGCCGCCGGCGCCGTCGGGCTGCATGCCGATGTCGGCTTCGAGCATGCGTCCGTCGAAGGCCGCCAGCTTCGCCTCACGCAGTTGCACGTAGCGCGCCTCGTCCAGTGCACGCCGTGCCTGCGCCCGGTCATCCGCCGCGGGCAGCCAAAGCGCCAGCGGCTGCCCCACCGCACTGCGCATGCCGCTGCCCAGCAGTTCGGTCAAGGCCGGGTTGAGCCAGCGCGCGCGCAATTCCGCATCGACCAGGGCTATCCCGGTCGCCAGTTGTTCCGCCCATGCCTGCCACGGCTGTCCGCTCATTGCACCATCTTGGTCGTTGCCTCATGTTGGTGCAACAGGCGGCGCATCGCCCCTGCCGCCCTCATCGGCGCTGGTCGAAACGACGAAGGGGAAGGCTCGCGCCCTCCCCTTCGCATGCCGGGCACGGCGCGGGCGTGCTTACAGCGCGTAATACATCTGGAATTCCAGCGGATGCGTGCTGGCGCGGTAACGGGTGACTTCCTGCATCTTCACGCCGATGTAGGCGTCGATGAAGTCGTCGGTGAACACGCCGCCGGCCTTGAGGAAGTCGCGGTCCTTGTCCAGCGCTTCCAGCGCCTGGTCGAGGCTGGAGCAAACCTGCGGGATGTTCTTCTCTTCTTCCGGCGGCAGGTCGTAGAGGTCCTTGTCGGCCGGCGCGCCCGGGTCGATCTTGTTCAGGATGCCGTCGAGGCCGGCCATCATCAGCGCGGTGAACACCAGGTAGCCGGAGTTCATCGGGTCGGGGAAGCGCACCTCGATGCGGCGGCCCTTGGGGCTGGCCACGTAGGGGATGCGGCAGCTCGCGGAGCGGTTGCGCGCGGAGTAGGCCAGCATCACCGGCGCCTCGAAGCCCGGCACCAGGCGCTTGTAGCTGTTGGTGGTGGAATTGGCGAACGCGTTGATCGCCTTGGCGTGCTTGAAGATGCCGCCGATGTACCACAGCGCGGTCTGGCTCAGGCCGCCGTAGAGGTCCCCCGCGAACAGGTTCTCGCCGTTCTTCGCCAGCGACTGGTGCACGTGCATGCCCGAGCCGTTGTCACCCACGATGGGCTTGGGCATGAAGGTGACGGTCTTGCCGTTCTGGTGCGCCACGTTCTTGATGACGTACTTCATCGTCAGCAGTTCGTCGGCCTTCGCGACCAGGGTGTTGAACTTCACGCCGATCTCGCACTGGCCGGCGTTCGCCACTTCGTGGTGATGCACCTCGACTTTCTGGCCCAGCGATTCCAGCACCTTGCACATGTCGGCGCGCAGGTCGCCCAGCCTGTCCACCGGCGAGACCGGGAAGTAGCCGCCCTTCACGCCCGGGCGATGGCCCATGTTGCCGTCCTCGTACTTGAAGCGCGTGCTCCAGGCGGCCTCTTCCGACTCGATCTCGTAGAACACGCGGCCCATGTCGTTCTGCCAGCGGATCGAGTCGAAGATGAAGAACTCCGGCTCCGGCCCGAAGTAGGCGGTGTCGGCGATGCCGGTGGACTTCAGGTAGGCCTCGCCGCGCTTGGCGATCGAGCGCGGGTCGCGGCCGTAGGCCTGCAGGGTGCTGGGCTCCAGCACGTCGCAATGCAGCACCAGCTGGGTGTGCGCGCTGAACGGGTCGAGGTAGGCGGTGTCCGGGTCGGGCATCAGGATCATGTCCGACTCGTTGATGCCCTTCCAGCCGGTGATCGAGGAGCCGTCGAACATCTTGCCGTCCTCGAAGGTCGACTCGTCGATCGCGTGCGCCGGGAACGTGACGTGGTGGTGCTTGCCGAGCATGTCGGCAAAGCGGAAGTCGACGAACTCGACCTCGTGTTCAACGATCTGGTCGAGCACTTTCTGGGCGGTCATGGCGGAACCTCGGCGAGGGATGGACGGGAATGGAGGGAACGGATGCGCTGGACAGAGCAAGGTCGATGCCAAGCCGTGCATTCCGCGTGAATTCATGGGCTTGGCCACTTGGCGAGCTTCGCCCGTCGCATGATACCAACCAAATTGGTGCTTCTCTTTTCCAGATTGCACCATATTGGACACATGACGGCCGTTGTCCCTGCAGCAAGGAAACCGCTATCGAATCGCCATGCGGAATGCGTAAGCTGTGCCGCTGCGCGGTCGCCATGGTGGCGCTCGCCCCGACCCGACGAGTGCACCCGTGACCGATCTCATCAACGTCATCCTGCTGGGCATCATCGAAGGCATCACCGAATTCCTGCCGATTTCCTCCACCGGCCACCTGCTGATCGCCGAGCACTGGCTGGGCGCGCGCTCGGACCTGTTCAACGTGGGCATCCAGGCCGGCGCGATCCTGGCGATCACGCTGGTGTACTGGAAGCGCATCTGGCAGCTGCTGACGCAGTGGCGCGACCCGGCCACGCGCGACTACCTGGCCAAGCTGACGGTGGCGTTCCTGATCACCTGCGTGCTGGGCCTGGTCGTCACGCATTACGGCTTCAAGCTGCCCGAGACGGTGACGCCGATCGCCTGGGCGCTGGTGATCGGCGGCTTCTGGATGATCGGTGCCGAGGCGCTGGCCGCGAAGCAGGCAGACCGCACCGAGGTGACCTGGCGGGTGGCGATCCTGGTGGGCATCGCGCAGATGGTGGCGGGCGTGTTCCCCGGCACCTCGCGCTCCGGCGCAACGATCTTCACCGCGATGCTGTTCGGTACCAGCAACCGCGCCGCGGCCACCGAGTTCGCCTTCCTGGTGGGCATCCCCACGATGTACGCGGCCACCGGCTACGAGCTGCTGAAGGTGTGGAAGGGCGGCGGCGCGGCGCACGAGGACTGGAACGCGCTGATCGTCGGCTTCGTGGTCTCGCTGATCGTCGGCTTCATCGCGGTGAAGTGGCTGCTCGGCTACATCCGCACGCACCGCTATACCGTCTTCGCGGTCTACCGCATCGCGCTGGGCGCGGCCTTGCTGCTGCTGATGCCGGGCGCCTGAGCGCCGGCCAGCGGCTTCGCGCAGGACAGCATCCGGCACGCCGGCAGGTTGGTGCGCTCGAACAGCGCGTGCACCCATTCCAGGAAGGCCTGCACGCGCGCGGACAGGTGCTTCTTCTGCGGGTAGACCAGCCACACCGGCGAACCGGTGGAGATGGTGTCTTCCATGATCACCTTGAGCTTGCCGTAGCCGATCGCGCTGGCAGCCAGCCAGTGCGGGGTCTGGATGATGCCCAGCCCGGCCATCGCCGCCTGGATCACCGACTCGCCGTCGTTGATCAGCAGGTGCGCGTCGATGTCCAGCGCGATGCGGCCGTCCGGCGTGTCGAACTGCCACTGGTAGGCACGGCCGCTGGTGGGATAGACGTAGTTGATGCAACGGTGCTGCTTCAGGTCGTCGATGCTGACCGGCGTGCCATGGCGCTCCAGATAGGCCGGTGCCGCGCACAGCACGTTGCTGAAGTAGCCCAGCTTGCGCGCGATCAGGTTGGAATCCTCCAGCTCGCCCATGCGGATCGCGCAGTCGATGCCTTCCTCGATCAGGCCGAGGTTGCGGTCGCTCATCGACAGTTCGAGCCGGATGTCCGGGTACTTCGCCTCGAAGTCGGCGAGGTTGGGGATCAGCGCGGCGCGCCCCACCGACACGTTCACCGCCACGCGCAGCTTGCCGCTGGGCTTGGTGCGCGCGTAGTTCAGCGCATCCACCGCCTCGCCGAGGTCGGCCAGGATCGCCTTGCAGCGCTGGTAGAACGACTCGCCGTCGTCGGTGAGCCGCAACGCCCGCGTGCTGCGGAACAGCAGGCGCACGCCGATCTGCTCCTCCAGCCGCGACACCGCGCGGCTGACGCCGGACGGCGTCATGCCCAGTTGCACGGCGGCGGCCGCGAAACTGCGGGCTTCCACCACGCGGACGAAGCTCGATATTGCCGAGAAATCTTCCATAGCTGTCATTGTGCCGCCATTCGTGACACCTAGTCACTAGTGGAGTTCACAAATTGGGGTTTTTCTGTACCCGATGGTACACCTATTATTCGCCTCCCCATCGTGCTGCATCGCCGCACGACCCCACCCAGGGAACGCGAAGATGAAGAAGAAACTGATACTGACCGGCCTCGTCGTGGTGGCGATCGCCGGCAGCTGGGCCCTGCTCGGCGAGCACGGCGGCAGCCATGCCCAGGCCGCCGGCGCCGGTGGCGCCCTGCCGGAAGTGACCGTGGCCCGCGCCCTGCTGCGTCCGGTCAGCAACAGCGCCGATTTCACCGGCCGGGTGCAGGCGGTGGACAGTGTGCAGGTGCGTCCGCGCGTGGGCGGCTACGTGGACTCGGTGGCGTTCAAGGAAGGCGCCCTGGTGCACAAGGGCGACGTACTGTTCCGCATCGACCCGCGCCCGTTCCAGGCCGAGGTGGACCGGCTCGCCGCGAACCGCACCCAGGCGCAGGCCGAACTGGGCCTGGCCCAGGCCAACGCCCAGCGCGGCCGTCGCCTGCTCGACCAGCACGCGATCGCGCAGGAGGAGGCCGACCGCCTCGACACCGCCGCGCAGAGCGCGCGCGCCACGCTCGCCGCCGCCGACGCCGCGCTGGCCTCGGCCAAGCTCAACCTCGGCTTCACCGAGGTACGCGCGCCGATCGACGGCCGCGTCAGCAACGTGCACATCACCCCCGGCAACCTGGTCACCAGCAGCGACGTGTTGACCAGCGTGGTCTCGGTGAACCCGGTCTACGTGTACTTCGATGTGGACGAGCACACCTGGCTGAAGCTGGACCACCTGCGCGCCAAGGCGAGCCAGGACGGCCACAGCGCGCGCATCGAAGCCGCGATGGAGCTGTCCGACGAGAACGGTTACCCGCACACCGGCCGCATCGACTTCGTGGACAACCAGCTGCACATCGACTCCGGCACGATGCGGCTGCGCGCGGTGTTCGACAACAAGGACAGCCTGTTCACCCCCGGCCTGTACGCACGCATCCGCCTGCAGAGCGGCCAGCCGCAACCGCGCCTCTTGATCGACGACCGCGCGGTCGGCACCGACCTCGGCAACCAGTTCGTCTACGTGGTCGACGCCCAGCACAAGGTGGAATACCGCAAGGTCAGCACCGGCGCGCTGTTCCATGGCCTGCGCGTGATCGACAGCGGCCTCGCCCCCGGCGACGTGGTGGTGGTGAACGGCTTGCAGCGCGTGCGCCCCGGCGCCGAGGTGAACCCGCAGCAGGTGGCGATGGATTACCGCCTCGACGCGCGGGACAAGGCGGTGGTGGAGGCGGGCGGCCATGACGACTCGCGCACCGCGATGACCGCACCACCCAGGCGCGAACCGCAAGGCTGAGTTCGCTCTTCTTCCTCTCCCCTCCGGGGGAGAGGATCGAGGTGAGGGGCCAGTCCTGCCCAGACATCGCCTGCTTATCGAAACCTGAAAAACGCATTGCCGAAGCCTGAATGCATCGGCAAGCCCCGCCCCCTCACCCCAGCCCTCTCCCCGGAGGGTAGAGGGGGCGGCATCCTGGAGTCATCGAGACAAACCCATGAAAAACATCGCCCAGTTTTTCGTCGACCGGCCCATCATGGCCGCCGTGCTGTCGCTGCTGTTCGTGATCACCGGCTCCATCGCGGTGTTCCAGCTGCCGATCAGCGAATACCCCGAAGTGGTGCCGCCCACCGTGGTGGTGCGCGCGAACTACCCCGGCGCCAACCCCAAGGTGATAGCCGAGACCGTCGCCACGCCGCTGGAAACCCAGATCAACGGCGTGGAAGGCATGCTCTACACCTCCTCGCAGGCCACCAGCGACGGCGTGATGACGCTCACCGTGACCTTCGCGCTGGGCACCAACCTCAACGACGCCCAGGTGGAAGTGCAGAACCGCGTGTCGCAGGCGCTGCCGCGCCTGCCCGAGGAAGTGCAGCGGCTCGGCGTGACCACGCAGAAGAGCTCGCCCGACCTCACCATGGTGGTGCACCTCACCTCGCCCGACAAACGCTACGACATGCTGTACCTGTCGAACTTCGCGCGGCTGCACGTGAAGGACGTGCTGGGCCGCCTCAACGGCGTCGGCGACGTGCAGATCTTCGGCGCCGGCGAGTACTCGATGCGCGTGTGGCTGAACCCGGACAAGCTGGCCCAGCGCGGCCTCACCACCGGCGACGTGGCGAACGCGATCCGCGAGCAGAACGTGCAGGTGGCGGCCGGCGCGCTGAACGCGCCGCCGGTGCGCGGCACTGCCGACTTCCAGCTCAACATCAACACGCAAGGCCGGCTGAGCACGGTCGACGACTTCCGCAACATCGTGTTGCGCACCGATGCCGACGGCGCCACCGTGCACCTGGGCGACGTGGCGCGGGTGGAGCTGGGCTCGAACCAGTACGCGTTGCGCAGCCTGCTGGACAACCAGCCGGCGGTGGCGATCCCGATTTTCGCGCGACCCGGTTCCAACGCGATCCAGATCTCCGACGAGGTGCGCGCCACCATGGCGCAGCTGAAGAAGGAGTTCCCGCAGGGCATCGACTACCACATCGTGTACGACCCGACCGTGTTCGTGCGCGGCTCGATCGAGGCGGTGGCGCACACCTTGCTGGAGGCGATCCTGCTGGTGGTGCTGGTGGTGATCCTGTTCCTGCAGACCTGGCGCGCGTCCGTCATTCCGCTGATCGCGGTGCCGGTGTCGCTGATCGGCACGTTCGCGGTGATGTACCTGGTCGGCTTCTCGCTCAACGCGTTGAGCCTGTTCGGCATGGTGCTGGCGATCGGCATCGTGGTGGACGACGCGATCGTGGTGGTGGAGAACGTGGAGCGCCACATCGAGCTGGGGCAGTCGCCGAAGGAAGCCACGCGCAAGGCGATGCACGAGGTCACCGGACCGATCGTGGCCACCGCGCTGGTGCTGTGCGCGGTGTTCATCCCCACCGCCTTCATCAGCGGTCTCACCGGCGAGTTCTACCGCCAGTTCGCGCTGACCATCGCGATCTCCACGGTGATCTCGGCGTTCAACTCGCTGACCTTGAGCCCCGCGCTGTCGGCGATCCTGCTGAAGCCGCACGGTGCGCCGAAGGACCGCCTCACCCGCGCCATCGACCGCCTGTTCGGCTGGCTGTTCCGCCCGTTCAACCGCTTGTTCCAACGTGGCGCGGAACGCTACGTGGCGGGTACACGCCGCATGCAGGGCAAGGGCGGCGCCGCGCTGCTGGTGTACGCGGGCCTGATCGCGCTGACCGCGTTCGGCTTCTGGCACGTACCCACCGGCTTCGTGCCGACCCAGGACAAGCAATACCTGGTGTCGTTCGCGCAGCTGCCCGACGCCGCCTCGCTGGACCGCACCGAGGACGTGATCAAGCAGATGAGCGCGATCGCGCTGAAGCAGCCCGGCGTGCAGAGCGCGGTGGCCTTCCCCGGCCTGTCGGTGAACGGCTTCACCAACTCGACCAACGCCGGCATCGTGTTCGTCACGCTGAAGCCGTTCGAGGAGCGGCGCAGCGCGGATCTCTCCGCCGGCGCGATCGCCGGTGCGCTGAACGCGAAATTCGCGGCCATCCAGGACGCCTACATCGCGGTGTTCCCGCCGCCGCCGGTGATGGGCCTGGGCACGATCGGCGGCTTCCGCCTGCAGATCGAGGACCGCGGCCAGGTCGGCTTCGACGAGCTGTACCAGCAGACCCAGAAGCTGATCGCGGCGAGCCGCAAGGATCCGGTGCTGGCCGGGCTGTTCTCCAGCTTCCAGGTGAACGTACCGCAGGTGGACGTGAACGTGGACCGCGAGAAGGCCAAGGCCGAGGGCGTGAACCTGGGCGACGTCTACCAGACCATGCAGGCCTATCTCGGCTCGCTCTACGTCAACGACTTCAACCGCTTCGGGCGCACCTACCAGGTGAACCTGTCCGCCGAGCCGCAGTTCCGCAGCGACCTGGAGGACATCAGCCAGCTGAAGACGCGCAACGCGAAGGGCGAGATGGTGCCGCTGGGCTCCTTCGTCACCGTGGCGCACGGCGCCGGCCCGGACCGCGTGCAGCATTACAACGGCTATCCCACCGCCGAGATCAACGGCGGCCCGGCGCCGGGCTACAGCTCGGGCCAGGCGCAGGCGGAAATCGAGAAGCTGGCGCGCGAGGTGCTGCCGAACGGCATGAGCTACGAGTGGACCGACCTCACCTACCAGCAGATCCTCGCCGGCAACACCGCGGTGCTGGTGTTCCCGCTGTGCGTGCTGCTGGTGTTCCTGGTGCTGTCCTCGCTGTACGAGAGCTGGTCGCTGCCGCTGGCGGTGATCCTGATCGTGCCGATGGTGCTGCTGTCCGCGATCGCCGGCGTGTGGCTGAGCGGTGGCGACAACAACATCTTCACCCAGATCGGCTTGATCGTGCTGGTGGGCCTGGCCTGCAAGAACGCGATCCTGATCGTGGAGTTCGCCCGCGAACGCCAGCTCGAAGGCATGAGCCGCCACGAGGCGGTGCTGGAAGCGGCGCGGCTGCGGTTGCGTCCGATCCTGATGACCTCGATCGCCTTCATCATGGGCGTGGTGCCGCTGGTGACCTCGCACGGCGCCGGCGCGGAGATGCGCCACGCGATGGGCGTGGCGGTGTTCTCCGGCATGCTCGGCGTCACCTTGTTCGGCCTGCTCTACACCCCGCTGTTCTATGTCGTGATACGCGCCCTGGTGGAGCGTCGCGAAGCGCGCAAGCACGCGCAGGCAAATGCACTGCCGGCGCTGGAGGGCCATTGAGATGAAACACCTGCTCCGTAGTACCGCACTGTTCGCCGCCCTCGCACTCGCCGGTTGCGTCAGCGTGGGCCCGAACTACAAGACACCCGCCACGCCGACGCCGCAGCTGCAAGGCCTGGACGCGGCGCGCGAAAGCAGCGCGCAATTCCAGGCGCAGTGGTGGAAGCAGTTCGGCGATCCCACGCTCGACGCGCTGATCCAGCGCGCCGCGGCGAACAACCTCGACCTGCGCATCGCGGTGGCGCGCCTCGCCGAATCGCGCGCCCTGCTGGGCGGCGCGAAGTCGCAGTACCTGCCGGACATCCAGGCCGGCGCCAGCTACACCCGCAGCCGCGAACAGACGCCCGGCTTCGGCCCGCAGCGCAACACCGTGACTGCCTACCAGGCCGGCTTCGACGCCAGCTGGGAGATCGACGTGTTCGGCGGCGTGCGGCGTTCCGTCGAGGCGGCGCACGCCGACCTCGGCGCCAGCGAGGCCGCGCTGGCCGACGCGCAGGTGAGCCTGTTCGCCGAAGTGGCGCGCAACTACTTCGACCTGCGCGGCACCCAGCAGCGGCAGGACATCGCCCGCCGCGACATCGCGAACCAGCAGGACACGCTGAAGCTGATCCGCGCCCGCGCCGAGGTGGGCACCGCCTCGGACCAGGACGTGGCCAGCGCCGCGGCACAGCTCAGCGCCACGGAAGCGCAACTGCCCCTGCTCGACATGCAGGCGCACGCCGACGGCTACCGGCTCGCCGTGCTGCTGGGCGAACAGCCCGGTGCGCTGGACGTCGACATCTCGCCGCAGACGTTCAAGCCGATCGACGCCGTGCTGCCGATCGGCGCCGCCGGCGACGTGCTGGCGCGCCGTCCCGACGTGCGCATCGCCGAACGCGAATACGCCGCCGCCAACGCGCGCATCGGCGTGGCCAAGGCGGACTTCTTCCCGCACCTTTCGCTGGGCGGCTTCCTCGGCTTCCTCGCCGGACGCAGCAACGACTTCGGCAGCCCGTCCACACGCGCATGGTCGATCGCGCCCAGCATCACCTGGAACGGCCTCAACGTGCAGCGCGTGCGCAGCGAACTGCACGCCGCCGAGGCGCGCGCCGACGCGGCGCAAGCGAACTACCAGCGCACCGTGCTGGAGGCGATCGAGGACGTCGACAACGCCGTGGTCGGCTACAACCTGCAACACGACCGCGTCGAGAAACTCGTCGCGCAGGCACAGCAGAGCCGACGCGCCGCCGAGCTGGCCAAGGTGCGCTACGAACAGGGTGCCACCGGCTATCTGGAACTGCTCGACGCCGAACGCGTACAGCTCGCCGCGGACGACGCGCTGGCCCAGGCGCAGGCTGCGATCGATACCCGCGCGGTGGCGCTGTACAAGGCGCTGGGCGGCGGCTGGCAGGCCTGCGGCGACGACACGCGCTGCGCGCCGGTCGCCACTCCGGTAGCCGCCGTGCCATGAGCACGGCGCGCAAGCGGGCGGTGCCGGCGCCGCTGTATCGCGTGGCGCTGGTCACCGGCGCGAACCGCGGGCTGGGTTTCGAGGTGGCGCGCCAGCTCGCCACGCGCGGCTACAGCGTGCTGCTGGGCACGCGCGACCTCGCCAGGGGACGACAGGCCGCGCGGCAGATCGGCGGCGACGCGGTCGCCGTGCCGCTCGACGTCACCGATGCCGCGCAGATCGCCGAGCTCGCCGCCTGGATAGCCCGCGAGCACGGCCGTCTCGATGTACTGGTGAACAACGCCGGCGGCCACGCCGACCGCGAGGCACGCACCGAAAGCGCCACGCCCGATGACGTGCGTGCCGCGCTGGAGACGAACCTGCTGGGCGCCTGGCAACTGTGCAGCGCGTTGCTGCCGCTGATGCGCCGTCACCGCTACGGCCGCATCGTCAACGTCACCAGTGGCTGCGCCGCCAACATGGCGCCCGACGCGATCGGCTATCCCGCCTACCGCGTGTCCAAGGCCGCGCTCAACGCCTACACCCGCGCGCTCGCCGCCGAACTCGCCGGCAGCGGCATCCTGGTCAACGCGGTCTGCCCCGGCTGGGTCGCCACCGCGCTGGGCGGCCCCGGCGGCGGCCCGGTGGAGCGCGGCGCCGCCGGCATCGTGGCCGCCGCCTGCCTGCCCGAGCCCGGCATCAACGGTGCGTTGCTGCGCGATGGGCAGCGCATCGCGTGGTGACGCCCGCCTCGGCGACGGTTCTCCTCCCGGTATCCCGAAGGAGCCGGGCTGCGCTCAATCCTTGCCGAGTTCCGTGTGCGCCGAATACAGCGCTCGCCAGCGGCCGTCCGCGTAGACGAACACGTCCGAGGAATACAGCTTGCCCTTGGTCGCGGGCGCGGCGCTGATGAAGCTGAGGATCGCGGTGTCGCCTTGCAGCGTCACCTGCTGGTCCACCGGATGCGCCGCCTGCCACGCGGCCACTTGCTGCTTCATCTTGTCCGAGCCGCGGTTCTTCGCGGCATGCGCCACGATGCCAGCCTTCGTGGCGAACGTGCCGGCCACGCCCACCGAGCGGTAGTCCGGCAGCAGCATGCTGTCCAGCCAGGCGGCATCGCCGCTCTCCTCGGCCTCCAGCCAGTGCTGGTCCACCGCCTTCACGGCGGCGGCGGTGTGCGCGGTTTCGTCCGCGGCGGAAGCGCTGCCCTGCGGCGCGGCCATGGCTGGCGCAGCGATCGCGGCGGCGCCCAGCCACAAGCCGATGCAGGCAAGACGTGCAGGAACACGGCAGAAAGTACGGCAAGGCATGTTGTCGTCCTGTTGATGCGGCGACAGTGCCGCGGGAACAGCCTGCGCGGTGCATGCATCGCGCGCTTCGGTTCCGGGGCGAGCGATGGCATGGCCGTGATGAACGGTCGCCGCGTGCTTGCCGGCGGCGAGCGGCGACCTCCCATCCGGCTGCGCGTGCCGCTGGTCACGGCGAACGCCCCGGCCATCACGCCTCGCGCGACAACCGCCGACGCCTGCGCCAGCTTGCGCCGGCAGATGCGTCCACGCACGGGCGCACCACCGATGCGGAGGGATGGCGATGCGCCTGTCGACAGCGTTCGCGGCATGGATAAGTTTTGTACCCGTCGCGGCCATGTCCGGTCACGTACCGACGGCGGTCGTGCCCGCGCTCTTCGCGCCGGACACCATCCCCGCTGGGGCCGACGATGGCGCGGCCGCGTTCGCGCCGGACGGCGCCACGGTCTACTTCATGCGCGCCACCGGCGACGGCTCGACGCTGATGGAATCGCGCCGCCGCGACGGCCGCTGGTCGGTGCCGACGGTGGCGCCGTTCTCCGGGCGCTGGCACGACCTCGATCCCGCGATGGCGCCGGACGGCTCGTTCCTGCTGTTCGCCTCCAACCGCCCGACCGCGTCGGGCGGCCCGCCGCTCGACGCGGTGCATGCCGGCAAGCGTCACGTCGGGCAGGGCATGAACCTGTGGCGGGTAGACCGGCAGGGCGACCACTGGGGCGCGCCGGTGCGGCTTCCCGATGTCGTCAATCGCTGTTCGCTGATCGCCTCGCCGAGCATCGCCGCCGACGGCAGCCTCTATTTCATCGGTTGCGCCGGGCCGCGCGGCGACTTCGCGCTGCTGCGCGCCCCGTATCACGACGGCCGTTACGCGGCGCCGCGGGCGGTGGCATTGGGCGATGCGGGCGCGACGGTCCGCGATCCGGCGATCGCGCCGGACGGCTCGTTCATCGTGGTCAGCATCAAGCACGCGCCGCAGGCACCGTACCGCCTCGCCATCGCATTCCGCACGGCGGACGGCTGGAGCGCGCCGCAGGACCTCGGCGACGCGGTCAACGGCGGCACGGAAAACATGGGCGCCCAGCTCGGCCCCGACCGCCGCACGCTGTACTTCTACAGCGACCGGCGCGCCGCCGGCGCGCAAGCGGACGCGGCGTGGAACAACGGCCACGACCACATCTGGCAGGTGTCGCTGGCGCCGTGGCTGGACGCGCACCGACGCATCGATCCCTGAGCCCGCGCAGCGTCCGACGGCTTGCCGCGCGCTGCATCCACTCCATCCATGGAAACCACACATGACATCCGCACGCTTGATGCCGACCCTGCCTCTTGCGCTCGCCCTGTGCGCGATCATCCCCGCCAGGCCGGTCCATGCGACCACGGCCTCGCCGAGTGGCGCAGTTGTCGCCGCGAACGTGCCATGGGAGGCGGTCGGTGACGCGGACCCCACGTTCACCCCCGACCGCCACACCGTCGTCTTCGCGCGCGGAGGCGGATCGACGCGACGCCTCTATGTCGCCCATTGGCGCGATGGCGCCTGGTCGACCGCGGAGCGCGCGCCGTTCTCGGGTGCGTGGATGGATTTCGAACCGACGATGGCGCCGGACGGCTCGTACCTGATCTTCATCTCCAACCGGCCCAGCGCGCCCGGCGGCAAGCCGCTGGACGGCTATTGGGGCGGCAAATCGCGCCCCGGCCGTGGCGGCAACCTGTGGCGGGTGAGTCTGAAGAACGGCACCTGGGGCACGCCCGCGCGCCTGCCCGATCTCGTCAACGTCAGTGCCGCCACGTATTCCCCCGCGGTGGCCGCGGATGGCAGCGTCTACTTCACCCATCCCGATCCGCAAACCCGTCACACGCGGCTGTACGTCAGCCGCTGCATCGATGGCCGATTCCGGCCGCCCCAGCCGCTGTCGTTCAGCGACGGCGTGACGGCCGACTACGACCCGGCGGTGGCGCCAGACCAGTCTTTCCTCGTGTTCAGCTCGGAGCGCGCGCCAACGCCACCGGGCAGCAGTGGCCTGTTCGTGGCGTTCGCCACCGCCGGCGGCTGGAGCGCGCCGGTGCCGCTCGACTCGACGGGCATCGAAGCGCGCCTCGCCCCGGATTTGCGCACGCTGTATTTCAGCGGATCGGACAAACACATCCACACCCTGTCGCTGGCCGCCCGGCTGGCGCGACCCGCGGCGGCAAAGCCCTGATGTCCATCGCTGCCATGCCTCACGCACTCCCCAGGAGAACCTTCATGTACCGATGGCCTTGCATGCGCCGCGGACCACGCGCCATCCGCCTAATCACCGCGCCGCTCGCGGCCGGCCTGTTGTTGCTCGCCACGGCCACATCGGCACAGGTCGGCGTCGCGCATGCCAAGGTCACGGACGGGCTCGCGCCGCTGGCCGGGTTCGTCGGGCACTGGCGCTGCGCGGGCCGCTTCGCGAACGGCAAGCCGATCACTTCCCGCGAGTCGTTCGGCATCGAACTCGGCGGCCACTGGCTGCACATGCGGCACGCGGACGATCCGCCGAACCGCTACCTCGCGGATTCGTGGTGGGGCTACGACAAGGCCGCCAGGCATTTCACCGCGACGGTGTTCGACAACTTCGGCGGCGATCGGCGCTACACCTCGCCCGGCTGGGTGGGCGACACGCTGACGCTGGAGAACGTCGCGACGAGCGGCTATCTCGACCGCTTCGTGTTCCAGCGCCACGGCGAGGACGCCTACCGCGTGACCTACACCTACCGGAACCGCAGCGGCGCGTGGCAGCTGGGCGACGAACAGTCATGCACGCGCGACGCGCAGGCACCACAAGCCTAGGCCCGACGCCGGCAATGCCTTCAGGCACTGTCCCGGGCGGCTACCGTCGCGCACACTGGCGCGCCATCGGGTGGTACGTCGGCGAGGTTCCCGTGTCTGACCGCAGCGCAGCGCAGCGACTGAAAACCTGGGGACTGATCTTCGGCTTCTGGACGCTGCTGGCGCTGTCCTATGCGCTCAGCGGGGCGCTGTCCTCGATCAGCGAGGGCGATCCGCCGAACTGGCTGCGCAACCTGGCCTGGAACCTCGGCAATTTCTGGCTGTGGATGGCGCTGGTGCCGCTGCTGGGCTGGCTGGGGCGCCGGACCGCGGGGCGCGGCTGGCGGCGCTTCTGCGCCGTGCACGTACCGGCCTCGCTGGCGGTGGGCCTGGCGCAGATGCTCGTGCACCTGGTGCTGTTCTGGTTCCTGTGCGGCCCCGGGCGCATGCCGGTGCACACGTTGGGCCAGTACCTGCGCATGGAGTTCGCCTACAGCTACCACCTGGCGGTGCTCACCTACTGGATCGTGCTGGCGGCGCTGCGCGGGTTGGATTCGCGCCGCCGGCTGCGCGACGAGCAACTGCGCAGCGCGTTGCTGGAATCGCAGCTGGCACAGGCGCAGCTGCAGGCGCTGCGCATGCAGCTGCAGCCGCACTTCCTGTTCAACACGCTCAACGCGATTTCCGCGCTGGCGCTGGCCGATCCGCTGCAGGCGCGGCTGATGATCGCGCGGCTCAGCGACTTCCTGCGCCTCACGCTGGAGGAACGCCACGCGCCGCAGGTGCCGCTGGCGCGCGAGCTGGAATTCCTGCGCTGCTACCTCGACATCCAGCAGGTGCGTTTCCAGGACCGGCTGAGCACGCGGCTGGACGTGGCCGACGACGCGCTGCGCGCCGCCGTGCCGAACCTGATCCTGCAGCCGCTGGTGGAAAACGCGCTGCGCCACGGCCTGCTGGCCAAGGCCGAACCCGGCAGCCTGCAGGTGCTCGGCCAACGCGACGGCGACGAGCTGGTGCTGCGCGTGGACGACGACGGCCTGGGCCTGCCCGCCGACGGCGCCAACGAAGGCATCGGCCTCACCAACACCCGCGCGCGGCTGGCGATGCTGTTCGGCGGCGACGCCAGTCTGGAACTTCAGCGCCGCGCCGGCGGCGGCACGCGGGTGGAACTGCGCCTGCCGTTCCGCGAGCACGCCGCATGAGCACCGCAACCATCCGCGCCCTGCTGGTGGACGACGAGGTGCTGGCGCGGCTCGCGCTGCGCCAGGCGCTGGCCGCGCATCCCGATGTGGCCGTCGTGGGCGAATGCGGCAACGCCGCCGAGGCCTTGCAGGCGATCGCCGCGCTCACGCCCGACCTGATCTTCCTCGACATCCGCATGCCCGGCATGGACGGCTTCAAGCTGCTGCACCAGCTGAAATCGGACGCACTGCCGATGGTGGTGTTCACCACCGCCTACGGCCAGCACGCGCTGCGCGCGTTCGACGCCGGCGCGCTGGACTACATCCTGAAGCCGATCGACCAGGCGCGCTTCGACCAGGCGCTGGCGCGCGTGCGCCGGCACTGGCAAGGCCTGCAGTCGCCCGCGACGGCGACGACGCCGACCGGCCACCTGCAACGCCTCAGCGTGCGCGTGGGCGAACATATCCAGGTGATCGCGACGGAACGCATCGACTGGATCCGCGCCGACGGCAACTACGTGCAGATCCACGCCGACGGCGCGCACTACCTGCACCGCGAGACGCTGAGCCACCTGCTGGAATCGCTGAACCCCGCGCGCTTCCTGCGCATCCACCGCGGCGTGATCGTCAACGTGGAACGCATCCGCGAAGTGCACCCGCTGTTCAACGGCAACGCCGAGATCGTGCTGCGCGACGGCACGCGGCTGGATTTGAGCCGGCGGTTTCGGGCCGGAGCGCGGGTGGTGCTGGGGTTGCCTTGACGGGCGAGGTGCCGATTCATCGGGGGTGAAGGCATGAAGAGTCGCTTGACGGACAGACTATGTGTCCGGTGCACGCCCTCGACCAGCACGCGCCCAAGGTTGTGATCGGTCTTTGCAATGGAGCGTGTGAAACGAGTTGCCAAAAATGTCCTCGTATTCCAGCACCAGTATCCAAAGGCCACGGCCAGCGTTGGCGAGGTCTGTATTGTTAAACCCGTCATGGTAGTAGGCGAGGATCTCCAACCTCTCCTTGGAATCGCCGTATTCGCCGCCACCGGCAATGGGGGCCAACTCGCGAGTGGGACCGAATCCAGTTCTTCCATCGCTGCGCAAGTGAAGTCGAACATTGAGAGCAGGACCCATGCCGATATTACGGATGACGCACTTAATGACTACCAGGCCGGATTTCGAATCGTTGGCGAGAACCCGGATAGTGCCGTCTCGATTGACGGTGTCCGCTATATCCGTTTGCGCAAGCACCAGCAGTGGACGAAAAGAATCTTCGTGATGTTGCTTGTCTTGCGCACGCGTCGCTGCGAAATGGTCGTTCGTGTCTTTCCGTTGACCTTGACCTTCCTTGATCGCCTTGCGTGTCAGGTAAGCCATCACTGCGGTGAAGATGGCAGCCGCCGCTGTGCTGATGGCGGTAATCCCTTCCCAGCGTCCGAAGGAATGGAACAAATTACAAATCGTCACCCAGATGTCGTGCCCCATAAGCCCACCGATTCCCTATCGCGAAAGTATACGGGCGCTTCTGGGTCGCGTGGTGCGCTGGCCCCCAACAATCTCCTTGGCAAGCCCAAAACTCAGGTCAGTATGCAGGTTCGAGCGACTGCTTCTGGCCGATAGAAGACATTCATCACACACAAAATACTCAACCTGCACAAAGGCCGCTACCTCGTGCAACCGCGCAGCGGTTGCACACCGAGTGCGGGTCAGGATGGCCCGCTGCTCTACCCCGGGCCCCTGTGCGGCGGTGAGGCGGCGCCGACAGGCCGCGCAGCGGGAACCGACAGGAAGTCGGTTCCTTTTCGACAGTACACGGACGTGCTGTCGGAAAGCCCGGCCCCGACTCACGAACCTGCCGCCCATGGATGGGCGGCAAGCGCCAAGCGGGGCGGCCTTCTCTTTTGGTTACTTTTCTCTGACTCCGCGCATCCTGCCCTCCGCCCTTCGGGCCAGCTACGCTGTTCGCCTGCGCTCCAAGCGCAGGCGTGGCCACGCAAGAGAAAAGTAACTCGGCTGCCGCAGGCAGACGAAAGCCTTTGCTTGGTACGACACGCAGGACTCGATGGATCTGTAATTCCTCGCCCTGCCCGAACCCTCATCCGGCCCTTCGGGCCACCTTCCTCGCTCCCCAAAACGGCACCATCCATGGCGCCTCTCCGCGTCTCCCGGAGGGAGAAGGGAAAAACGCACGGCGCGCCAAGGCGCCTCGATTCCCCGATGCGATCAAACCGTTCGCCCCTCACGAACAACCGCTGGTCACGCGTCCTCACCCCGCTCGTCACAAACCCGCGGCGGCACGCCGACACCACTGCGCAGACTCCTCGGTATCGTCATCATGCCGAGGCACCCGCATGCTCCATCGCCTGTTCGCCTTGCTGGCCGGTGCGCTCGCCCTGGTCGGCGCGTTCGCCGCCGTCGGCCTCCGCGCCGCTGAAGCGACCCCTCCGCAGCCGGAGATCTTCGAGCCCGGCGCGATCTCCGGCCCCGCGAGCGTGGATTGCCTGACCTTCGCGCCGGACGGCGCTACCGTGTACTTCGACCAGCAGGCGGGCGCGAGCGGCTTCATCATGGAGGCGC
Source organism: Rhodanobacter sp. C06 (assembly GCF_002001105.1). GTDB lineage: Bacteria > Pseudomonadota > Gammaproteobacteria > Xanthomonadales > Rhodanobacteraceae > Rhodanobacter_A. The sequence continues at coordinate 52,050 of NZ_MUNP01000062.1, forward strand.
ATCGCGTGGGCGGCGGCTGGTCCGCGCCGCGGATCGCTCCGTTCTCCGGGCAGTGGCTGGACCACGATCCGGCGATGGCGCCGGACGGCTCCTATCTGGTATTCACCTCGAATCGCCCCGACGTTGCCGGCGGCGCGCCGCTGCACGGCGGCCATCTGTGGCGGGTGGACCGTCGCGGCGACGGCTGGGGCGCGCCGGTGCGCCTGCCCGATACAGTGAACGTGGGCACCGCGGTCTACGCGCCCGGCGTGGCCGCGAACGGCGACCTGTATTTCCAGCGTCGCGACGAAGCCGGCCACGCATTCCACCTCTACCGCAGCGCCTGGCGCGACGGCCGCTACCAGCCACCGCAGCGGCTCGCGCTGGGCCATGCGACCGAGGAACAAGACCCCGCGATCGCACCGGACGGTTCCTTCCTCGTGTTCGACGCGAACTACGCCGGCAAGGACCAGCCCGATCATCTCTACCTCGCCTTCCGCGACGGCGACGGCTGGCGCGCGCCGGTCGATCTCGGCGACGCGGTGGATCGCTACCAGCCGTGGGGTTCGCACCTGGGCCCGGACGGCCGCACCGTGTACTTCACCAGCAACCGCACCGTGCCGGTGCACTACCCGCGCTCGCCCGCGCAGGCGCGTGCCGACCTGGCGCGGATGCGCGCGTGGGACAACGGCAACAATCACATCTGGCGCCTGTCGCTGGCACCCTGGCTGGCGGCGCATCACGCCGCCTGAGCTCGTCCATCCGGAGTCCCCATGTCCCCACGCTCTCTCCTTCTTGCCGCCGGCATCGCCGCCGCACTGGCCGCACCCGTCGCCGCGCGCGCGCAAGCGCGCGGCGAACTGGTCGGCCCCGGCACGATCTCCACCGGCCTGCAGGAAACCTCGGCCGCCGTGACACCGGGCGGCGACACGCTGTACTTCATGCGCTCCGACTTCGCCGAGCGCGACGACACCATCATGGTGTCGCATCGCGTCGGCGGACATTGGGGCGCACCACAGGTGGCCGCGTTCTCCGGCGAGTGGCACGACTCCGAACCCACGTTGTCGCCGGACGGACGGCGGCTGTACTTCGTCTCCAACCGTCCCGTGCAGCCGGGCGGTGCGCCGGTGACGGCGGAGATGGGCGGCCATCGCTTCACCGGCACCAACCTCTGGTACGTGCAGCGCGAGGCAAACGGCCGCTGGGGCACGCCGGTGCATGTGGACGGTGCGCTCAATGACGGCGCGATGATCTACAACCCGTCCGTCGCGGCGAACGGCGACATCTACTTCTCCGCGCACCGGCCGGACTCCGGTGCCGCCTACCAGATCTACGTGGCGCGCCGCACGACAAACGGCTACGCGAAACCGCAGCGGATCGAACTCGGTGAACTCTCGCGCAACCGCATGGACCCGGCCATTGATCCGCAGCAGCGCTTCCTCGTCTATGCCGGCAACGAGGGCGATTCGCTGGGCAGCGCCGACCTCTACATCGCGTTCCGCCAGCCGGACGGCCGCTGGGGCAAGCCGCTGCACCTGCCGGGCGACGTCAACAGCCCGTCGCTGGAGAACGCGCCTTCGCTGGGCCCGCATTTCGGCGAGCTGTACGTCTCCAGCAACCGTCGCGACGTGGTGTCTTTCCCCAAGCCGCGCGACAGCGCCGCCACGCTGGAGCAACGGCTGCAGCAGCCGTTGAACGGCTCGCGCAACCTCTGGCGCTTCGACATCGCCGACGTGCTGCGTGCGCACGGCATCTCGCCGTGAGCCGATCCATGATCCTCGCCCGCCATCTCCCTGTCCTGCTGCTCGCGCTGGCATTGCCCGACCTCGCCGGCGCCGCGGTCCCGCCCGGCACGGCCGCGGCACTGACGCCGGCGTTCCATGCCGGCGCCAGTTTCGGCAACGTGTTCTCGCGCGCCATCGCGATCCGCGCGCCCGGTTTCGACGAACGGGTGCACCGGGTCAGCGGCACCGCGACCTACCGCGTGACCGACGCCGCATCCACGCCGCCGCGGCTGCACATCGATTACCGCTACGACGGCCGGCCCGCGGGCAGCGGCACAGTGGCGCTGCCCGACGGCGGCGCCAGCAACTGCTACGACGGCAAGTGCGCGCCGAACACCGACGCCAGTGGCCTGGCCTACAACCCGCGCCTGTGGGGCCCGGCGCCGACCACGCTGCACGTGGGCCAGCACTGGACCGTGGACATCGCCGCGCCGTGGGAGTTGGGTCCGGCCGGGCGGCAGACGGTGACCGTGCGTGCGTTCGACCCCGCCACCCATACCGTGACGCTGGAGCGCGAAGGCACGGGCGACGGCGCCTGGCTGGACGACAAGCCGACGCTCACGCTGACCCGCAACGGCCAGGCCTGCGTGCTGACGCGGCAAGCCGGCCGCACGCACTGGCGCGGCTGGGCCACGTTCCGCGACGGCATCGTGCTCAGCGACGAACTGGTCAGCACGCGGCCGGCGACGCTGACGTCCGCCCAGTGCGGCCGCGTCGAGGCCATGGAGCGCCAATACATCCTGCTCAACGCGATGCCGGTGGAGGACGCAGCATGAAGCCCACGACCACGATGCGCTGCCTGCTCGCCGCCGGCCTGCTGCTCGCGACCGCCGGAGCGCTCGCCGCCGACACCACCACCGCCACGCCGCAACCCGTCACGCTGGGCGGCATCCTGCATCCCGACAGCGACGACACGCTGGCCTTCACGCCCGACGGCAACACGGTGTTCTTCGACCGCAGCGCGGGCAAGCGCAAGACCATCATGGTGTCGCACAAGGTCGACGGCCGCTGGTCGCCGCCCGCGGTCGCCGGATTTTCCGGGCACTGGTTCGACCAGGATCCGGTGATGGCGCCCGACGGCAGCTACCTCTTGTTCGATTCGGATCGTCCGCCGACGCCGGGCGGCCAGCCGCTGACGCAGGACTATTTCACCGGCGGTGCCGGGCCGGGCTCGAACCTCTGGCGCGTGGATCGCCACGGCGACGGCTGGGGCCGACCGGTGTGGCTGGGGCCGGTCGTCAACAGCGATGCCTTCGTCGATTTCGGCAGCATCGTCGCGGACGGCTCGCTGTATTTCATCCGCTTCGACCGCGCGGCGAAGGTGATGCACACGTGGCACGCGGCGTATCGGGACGGCCATTACCTGCCGCCGGTGCGCGCGGGGCTGGGCGATCCGGCGGTGTCCACCCACGATCCCGCGGTGGCGCCGGATCAGTCCTTCATCGTGTTCGACTACGGCAAGACCAAGGGCGGCCTCGGCCGCTTGTGCATCGCGTTCCGCGAGGGCGACCACTGGAGCAGGCCGATCGATCTCGGCGCGGTCGCGAACAAGGACATCCCGTGGGGTTCGCACATCGCGCCGGACGGCCACAGCGTCTACTTCACCGGGCAATCCGGCATCTGGCAGCTCGACCTGCAGCCGTGGCTGCGGCAGCACGCGGCGATGGCGACGTCGCGATAACTGGAGGAACGGCCGCCGGACCTGGCGGCGTGGGAAATCGCCACGTGTTGACATAATTCCATAATTCTGGAATTATGAAACCATGGAAACACCCGACGCCCTCGCCGCCCTCGGCGCGCTCAGCCACGACTCCCGCCTCGCCGCCTTCCGCCGGCTGGTGCAGGTCGGTCCGGAAGGATTGCCGGTCGGCGAGCTGCGCGAACACCTCGACCTGCCGCCCGCCACGCTGAGCGCACACCTCAACGTGTTGCGCGCCGCCGGACTGGTCGAAGACCAGCGCGAGGGGCGGGTGATCCGCGTCCGCGCCAACTACCGGCAGATGAACGCGCTGCTGGCCTACCTCACCGAGAACTGCTGCGCCGGCAGCGCCGACTGCGGGCCGGCGTCCTCCTGCAAACCGCGAAAGAAAGGAGCCAAGCCATGAACCGCTTCCACGTGCACCTCAACGTCGCCGACCTCGCCGGCAGCATCCGCTTCTACACCCAGCTGTTCGCCGCCGAGCCCAGCGTGGTCAAGCACGACTACGCCAAGTGGATGCTGGAAGACCCGCGCATCAACTTCGCGATCTCCAGCACCGGCCGCGCGCCGGGCGTCGACCATCTCGGCCTGCAGGTCGACAGTGCGGACGAACTTGCCGCGCTCGGGCCTCGCCTGGACGCCGCGGGCGGCAGCGTGATGCCGGAAGACGGCGCCGTCTGCTGCTACGCGCACTCGGACAAGCTGTGGACCGAAGACCCGCAGGGCACGCGCTGGGAAACTTTCCACACCGTCGGCGACGCCACGAGTTATTACGCCGCCGACGCGGCCTGCGCGACCGGTGGCGCGGCCTGCGCTCCGGATGTGCGCGCGGTGAAACCGAAGATCGACAAGGGCGCCGCCTGCTGCACGCCGAATTCCGGCTGCTGCTGAGCAGCCGTCCAGCCGCCGCACGCCGCGATTCGCAGCTTGCCATCCCAAAGTCCCGGTGCCATGAGCCCGATCCGATGAAACGCGTCCTGTTCGTCTGCGTGGAAAACGCCAATCGCAGCCAGATGGCCGAAGCTTTCGCGCGCATCCATGGCGCTGGCGCGATCGAAGCCTTGAGCGCCGGCTCGGCACCATCCGGCCGGATCCATCCGAAGGCGGTGCGCTTCATGGCCGAGCTCGGCTACGACCTGGGCGCGCATGCCTCGAAGTCGCTCGATGATGTCGACGGCGAGTTCGACGCCGTCGTCACCATGGGCTGCGGCGACGGCTGCCCGTGGGTGCCGGCGAAACGGCGCGAGGACTGGCAGCTGTCCGATCCGAAGCACCTGGACGACGACGGTTACCGCGCGGTGCGCGACGAGATCTCCGCCCGCGTCCGGCACTTGCTGGCGGAGCTGTGATGCCGTTGCCGCGCCGACTTCTCGCCGAATTCCTCGGCACGGGCGTGCTGCTTGCCACGGTGGTGGGCTCCGGGATCATGGGCGTGGCGCTGTCCGGCGGCAACGACGGCATCGCGCTGCTGGCGAACGCGACGGCGACCGCGGGCATCCTGTACGTGCTGATCGCCGTGCTCGGCCCGGTCTCCGGCGCGCACTTCAATCCCGCCGTGACGCTGGCGCTGCGCATGCGCGGCGAACTCGACACGCGCGAAACCCTCGCCTACGTCGCCGTGCAGCTCGTCGCGGCCATCGGCGGCGTGCTGCTGGCCCATGCCATGTTCGGCCAGCCGCTGCTGCAACCGGGCATCCATGCGCGCAGCGGCGCCGCGCAATGGCTGAGCGAGGGCGTGGCCACCGCCGGCCTGCTGCTCACCATCCTGCTCGGTGCGCGGGCCCGGCCCGCGGCGATGCCCGCGCTGGTCGCGAGCTACATCTTCGCCGCGTACTGGTTCACCGCCAGCACGTCGTTCGCGAACCCGGCGGTCACCGTGGCGCGCGCACTGACCCGCACGTTTGCCGGCATCCGGCCCGTCGACGTGCCGGGTTTCGTGCTGGCCCAGCTGGCCGGAACGGCTGCGGCACTGCTCGTGGCACGTGTTCTGGACGGCCGGACCGCGGATGCGCGCGCGCCGTCGAACGCGGATTGATGGCTGCGGGCCCGTGGCCGCCGCGGATGCCGATCCGCTAGCGCTGCACCATGTGCCCGAACCACGCCCAGCCGCGCACGTGCTCGGCGATCAGCTTGACGCTGGTAAGCATGGGTACCGCGAGCAGCGCGCCGGGGATGCCCCACAGCCAGCCCCACACCAGCAGCCAGATCAGGATCGCGATCGGCGACAGGCGCATGCGCCGGCCCAGGATCAGCGGCGTGACCAGGTTGCCCTCGAACACGGTGAGCCCGGCGAAGCACAGCGCAGGCAGCAGCGCGTGCCCGAGCTGGTCGAAATGCACCAGGCCCACCAGCAGCAGCACGCTGGTGGTGAAGATCGCGCCCACGTAGGGAATGAAGTTCGCGAACATCGCCACCGCGCCCCACAGCAGCGGATCGGGCATGCGCAGCTGCCACAGGATGCCCGCGGTGAGCGCGCCCAGCGCGAAATTGATCAGCAAGGTGGTGAGGATGTAGCGCGACACCTCGTGCTGGATGCCGCGCACCACCGACACCGCCTGCCGCTTGTAGCTGAAGCCCGGCCCGATCTCCACCAACCGGCGCAGCAGCAGGTCGCCGTAGACCAGGAAGAAGAACACCAGCAGCACCTGGGTGAGGATCGCCGCCAGCACCTTCGGCGCCGTCGACGCCACGTCCCAGGCGCTCAGCGCCACGTCCGCCGGCTGCGGTCGCACGTAGGTCGGGCGGCCGTTGACCAGGGTCTGGGTGGCGCGGTTGGCCGCTTCCAGCGGCCGGGTGATGTGCTCCAGCTTGGGCACGAAACGGCGGATCGTGGTCGGCGCCTCGTGGATCCAGTCCAGCGCTGGCGGCGTGAGCAGGCCGATGCCGGTGCCGATGCCGCCGATCAGCGCCAGCATCAGCACGCTGGCGCCCAGCCAGCGTGGCACGCCCCAACGGGCGGCGCCGGCGACGACCGGATTCAGCGCCAGGCCGATGAAGGCCGCGAGCACCAGCGGAATCAGCAGCGCCTTGCACAGCGTCACCGTGTACAGCAGCGCCAGCAGCAGCAGCGCGTTGAGCAGCACGCGGATCGCGCGCAGGTGGCGGCGCATGCCGCGTGCGCTGCGCCGCGCGAAACGGCCACGCGACAGGGTCGACACACGCGGCGGCGCCACCGGCGGCGCGGCTTCGGCCGCCTCGCCGGCATCGGGCAAGGGCAGTGGGTCGTTCATGCGGAAGCGTCGTCGAAGGCGCCGGCGCCCAGCTCGACGACCAGGCGCACGCCCTGCGCCACCACCTCGGCAAGGCCGCCGCGCAACAAGGGCCCCACGCCGGGCACGCGCAGCGGATGCACGTCGAGGCTGCCGAGCACGAAGCCCGCGCCGCCCGCCGCGCCCAGCGCGAGCAGCGGATGCCGCTCCCCGCACGCCAGCAGGGCCGCCGCCGGCTCGGCCAGTTCCGCGCGATGCGCGGCCACCCGCGCCTGCGCCGCACGCACCTTGTCGAGATGGCTGAACAGACTCATGGCTTGTCCTCCCCCGCGGTTCCGCTGTCGACCTCGCGCTCCGCGCGGTGCAGCGTCTCGCGCATCATCGCACCCCATTCGTAGCGCGTGGCGGGCAGGCTCATCCAGTGCATGCAGCGGCGGAACAGCCCGATCGCGCCTGCCAGCAGCAATGCCTGCAGCAGCGCCAGCACCAGCAGCGCCCAGATCCACGAGTGGAACCAGGTGGCCAACAACACGCCGACCAGGCCGAGCAGGGTCAGGCCGAGCGCCACGCCGGCCACGGTGGCGACCAGTGCGGCGACCAGCAGCCACGACACCGCGCTGCGCGCCAGCCCCAGCTCGGCGGCCAGCAAGTGCAGCTGCGCGCCGAACAGCCGGCGCACCGCACCGACCAGCCGGCCCAGTTCGTCCAGCAGAGACGAGGACGGCGCCGAAACTTCCGGCGCCGTCGCGTGATCCTGTTCGCGCGCGGGTTCTTCCTGCATGCGCGATCAGCGCCTGAGCAGGCGGCCGAGCAGCCAGCCCGCGCCCAGCGCGATCGCCATCGACTGCACCGGCTTCTCGCGCACGTAGTCGCGCACCTGCTCCAGCCACTCGTCGGCGCGATCCATCGTGGCGTCGTAGGCGGCACGGCCGCGTTCGCCCGCCTCGTCGAGCTTGTCGCTGGCGCGATGCGCACCGGCGGCGACCTTGTCGGTGGCGCGGTGCAGGCTTTCCTCGACGTGGTCGGCGGCGCGCTCCACCGCCTCCTTGGTGCCGGCGACCGCGCTGGTGGTGGCCTGCTTGACGCGCACGGCGCCTTCGTCGATGCGGCTGGGCGCGTCGTTGTCGGTCGTTGCTGCCTGCTTGTTCATGTGGTCTCCACGTAGCTCATGCGGAAGAATGCCGGTTCGCCGGGCGCTGCGCCACGCCTCATTTCGCGCGTCGCAGGAACGAGATGATCGCCAGGATCAGGAACACGATGAACAGGATCTTCGCGATCCCGGCCGCCGCGCCTGCAATGCCGCCGAAACCGAGCACCGCGGCGATGATGGCGACGATCAGGAATACCAGTGCGTAGTGAAGCATGGCCTTGCCCTCTTGAACGAATGCCGACCGCGGCCCCAACAGCCGCATGTCGTCATTCATCCACAGTGGCCGCCATCTGCGCGTGAAGGGGCGCGCGTGCGTGCACGCCACCTGCACATTCGCCGTCACGTCGCCGAAGCGGGACGAATCGCGTAGGTGCCCACCAGTTCCGCTTCCGCCAGCACGTGGCCGCGCATCGCCGTGCGCAGTTCGGCCAGCGTGAAGCCGCGCGACAGTTCCAGCTTAGCCACGTCCAGCGCATGGATGCGGAAGTGGTAATGGTGCACGAGGCTGTCGTTCCACGGCGGGCACGGGCCGTCGTAGCCGAGGTAGTCGCCGCCCATCCCGGCGTCGCCCGCGAACCAGCCGGTGTAATCGTTCAACCCCTGCACGCTGCCCGGCGGTCCGAGCGGATCGCGCTTGCCGCGCGGCGTGATGCCGTCGCAGCACGCGCCCTCGTCGAACTCGCCGCATTCGGCGGGAATGTTCGCCATCAGCCAGTGCGCGAACTCCACCCGCGGCAGGTCGGCCGGCACCACGCGCCCGGCCTGGTTCACGTCGTCGCCGCGGCTGGGCACGTCGGTGTCGATGCAGGTGAGCACGAAGGAACGCGTGCCTTCCGGCGCGTCCTTCCATGCCAGGTGTGGGCTGCGGTTGTCGGAGAGCGCCACCGGGGTGCCGGGTTTGCCGAAGGCGTTCGCGGCGGGAATGGGTTGGCCGTGGGCGAAGTTGTCGCTGCGCAGTTGCATGGGGGGTCTCCGTTCACCTTCAGATATTGTCATTCCGGCGCAGGCCGGAATCGCACTTCGCTGTTGAATCCGCCGTCACAGAATAGTTGGATACAGATCGCACCATCCGGCATTCTCGCCTTCGATCAATCGTATCTTCCAGGCACGCTTCCAGCCCTTGAGCGTCTTTTCACGCAAGATCGCCGATTCCATCGTCGGATGAAGTTCGTACCAAACCAGCGTGTGGATGCGATAGCGATGGGTATAACCCTCCATCACATCGTTCTTGTGCTGCCAGATGCGCTTGACCAGATCGCTGGTGACGCCGATATAGAGAACGCCGTTCTTCTTGCTCGCCAGCATGTAGACGCAGGGTTGTCGCCTGTCCATGGCCCTGTCTCCGAATGAAGAGCGATTCCTGCCTGCGCAGGAATGACGAAATCATGGTTTGTAGGTGACGCGATACACCGCCCCCGCCAAGTCATCGCTCACCAGCACGCTGCCGTCCGGCAGCGGCTGCACGTCGACCGGGCGGCCCCAGGCCTTCTCGTCCTGCTCGAAGCCGGTGATCAGGGGCTGGTAGCTGGCCACCTTGTTGCCGGCGAGGCGCACCGTCATCACGCGGTAGCCGGATTTCTTCGTGCGGTTCCACGAGCCGTGCTCGGCGACCAGGATCGCGCCCCGGTAGCCGGCCGGAAACATGCGGCCCGCGTAGAAGCGCATGCCCAGCGAGGCCACGTGCGCGCCCAGCTTCAGCACGGGCGGCGTGTAGTCCTTGCAACTGCGGCCCTTGCCGAATTCGGGATCGAGGATGTCGCCCTCGTGGCAATAGGGAAACCCGAAGTGCTCGCCGATGCGCGACATGCGGTTCAACTCGTCGCTGGGGATGTCGTCGCCCAGCATGTCGCGGCCGTTGTCGGTGAACCACAGCTGCCGCGAGCCGGGCCGCCAGTCGAAGCCCACGGTGTTGCGGATGCCGTAAGCGATATCCTGCGCGCCGCTGCCGTCGGCGTTCATGCGGGTGAGCTTGGCGTAGGCGTTGCCCTTGTCGCAGACGTTGCAGGGCGCCCCGATCGGCACGTAGAGCTTGCCGTCGGGGCCGAACGCGATGAAGCGCCAGCCGTGGTGCGTTTCGCCGGGCAGCTTGTCGGTGACGAGTTCGGGCTTGGGCGGATCGTCGAGGTGATCCTCGATATCGCGCAGCACGTAGATGCGGCTCACCGCCGAGATGTAGAGGTCGCCGTCATGGAAGGCCACACCCACCGGCATTTCCAGCCCACTGGCGAGCACGCGCACCTTGTCGGCATGGCCGTCGTGCCTGCTGTCGGTGAGCGCGTAGACCTTGCCCGCGTCCATCGAGCCCACGAACACCGTGCCCTTCGCGCCCAGCGCGATCTCGCGCGCGTTCGGCACCTGGTCGGAGTACACCGCGACGTGGAAGCCCTTCGGCAGCACCAGCCGGTCGAGATGGACCGCGCCGAAAGCGGGCGCGGCGAGCAGCAGCAGTGCAACCAACGACAGCGACGACGGCAGGCGCATGGCACGACTCCGGATCGGTGGAAGCTTCAAGCCTATACCATGCCGCGTCGCGTGCCGCCTCTGCTAACGTGCATCCGATGAGCAAGCCGAACCCGCCGACCGCTGCCATGCCGCTGCCGGCGCCCCGCGCAACCGAACATTGATGGAAGCCGAAGACCTCAAGCGTCTCGTGGTCGTGCGCATGCCGTTCGGCAAGTACCAGGGCCACCTGATCGCCGATTTGCCCGGCGCCTATCTCGCGTGGTTCGCGCGCCAGGGCTTTCCGCCCGGCGAACTCGGCCGGCTGCTGGCACTGATGCTGGAGATCGACCACAACGGACTGAAACGCCTGCTCGATCCGTTGCGCGGACGCTGAGATCCGGCGTCAGCCGCCCGGCGTCCCGTCCGCCACGGCGTTGAACCGCGCCGCGATGTAGTCGTCGGTGAAGCTGGTCATGTCGCGACCGCGGATGAAGCCGCAGTGGCCACCGTGTTCGGCGATGTCCAGTTCCACGTTCGGCGGCAGCCGCAGCTGCTCGAACGCGCCTACCGGGATCACCGGGTCGTCGCGCGCGGTGAGGATGGTGGCGGGAATCTGCATCGCCATCAGCGCGTCGGCGGCCACCGAGTAGCCGTCCAGGTACTGTTGCAGCGAACCGAAATCGGTGTGCCGCCGCACCAGCGATTCGGTGAGTCCGCGCAGGTTCTGCTTCAGCTCCGACATCTCGAAGTACCGGTGCTGCGGGAACGCCTTCTGCTTGGCCAGCAGCGAGTGCCGCCACTTGTGCATGAAGTAGGCCTGGTAGAACCACGGCGCCGACTCCTCCAGCGAGAACAGGCCCGCGGCGGGATCGATGATCGGGCACACCGCCAGCGCATAGGCGAGCGGGATGCCCACGCGCGAGGTCTGCAGCGCCGCGCGCAGCGCGAAGTTGCCGCCCAGCGAGAAGCCGGCCAGTGCCAGCGGCCGCGCCGGCCAGCGCGCGGCGATCTCGCCCAGCGCATGCACCACCTCGTCGAGCCGGCAGGAGTGGAACAGCGCCTCGTTGAGGTCGTGGCTGTCGCCGTGGTCGCGGAAGTTGAGGCGGAAGATGTCCCAGCCGTCGGCGAGCAGGCGGCTGCCGGTCTGCAGCACGTAGGTGGAGTCGACGCTGCCTTCCCAGCCGTGGAACAACACGGCGAGGCCGCGCGGTCGCGCGCGCGATTTCTGCGCGGTGTAAGCGCCGGTGAGGCGCACGCCGCCGCCGCCGTCCACCAGCACCGCTTCGGCGCCGTCCTGCACCGTGCGCGCGGCGCGCGGCAGCAGCAGGCGGCGCACGCCGCTGGAGGAGAGCATGGTCTGGATGTGCCCGCTGGTGAGCGGCCAGGACGGACGGAAATCCTTTCCGCGCGGCAGGCTCATGCGACGTGGTCTTCCAGCGCCGCGGCGATGCGCTCGCGCGACAGCTCGGCCATGCGGCGGCGCGCGTCCGGGCTGGCCGGTACCGGCTGCAGGAAATGCACCTCGGCATCCATCGCCGGGCCGCCGAGCAGGCGCAGGAAGTTCTGCAGGAAATTCTCGTGCTCGCGGAAACCGGCGTCGATCACGCGGCGGCCATCGCGGGCGAAGCGCAGCGCCACCGGCTGCACCGCCACCTCGGCGTCCAGCGCGGCCTGGAAGATGCGCGCGTGGAACACCTTGAGCACGCCGTCGTGGCCGGTGCCGCCCTCGGGGAACACCGCCACCGAACGGCCGGCGCGCAGGCGCTCCACCATCACCTGCATCACCGCCGCCAGCGAATGGTTGCTGCCGCGCCGGTGGAAGATGGTGCCGCCGCTGGCCGCCAGCCAGCCCACCAGCGGCCAGTGCGCGATCTCCGCCTTGGCCACGAAGCAGGCCGCGCGCTGGCTGTGCAGCAGCTCGATGTCGATCCACGAGGTGTGGTTCGCCACGAACAGCACCGGATCGGCCAGCGGCTCGCCCACGCGCACCGCGCGCAGGCCGAAGATGCGCATCAAGGCGGTCGACCACCAGCGCACCAGCTTGTGCGGGAACGGTTCGCGGCCGTCCTGCATCACGCGATTGCGGTTCCAGCTCATCACGAACGCCGCCAGCATGATCGCGAGCACCGCATGCACCAGCAGCAACGGCACGCGCCACAGGTAGCGCAACGGACGCAGATGATCGCGGATCGGCGGGGAGGCGGTGGCGGTATCCATCAGCCCGTTAGTCTAGCGTCTGTTGCCCGCAACGTTGTGCGACGGCGAGGGTGGATTTTCCGCGCGCGGCAGCGGCAGCGAAGGCGAACGCTTCACCGTGCGCAGCACGAAGCTGGAGTTGACGTCGGCCACGCCGGCGGCGTTGAGCAGGCGGTCGAGCAGGAAGCGCGAGAAATCCGCGAGGTCGGCCACGTAGACGTGCAACAGGTAGTCCATGTCGCCGGTGAGCGCGTGGCAGGCCACCACCTCGTCCCAACCGTTGACGCGCTCCACGAAGCGCTCGATCACCTCGGCCTCGTGCTTCACCAGCTGCACGCGCACGAAGGCCTGCAGGCCCAGACCCACCGCCAGCGGGTCGACCTGGGCGGCGTAGCCGGTGACCACCTGGTCCGCCTCCAGCCGCTGCAGCCTGCGCAGGCAGGCCGAGGGCGACAGGTTCACCCGTTCGGCCAGCTCGGCATTGGTGATGCGGCCCTCGGTCTGCAGCACGGCGAGCAGGTGCAGGTCGATGCGGTCCAGCGCAGTCATGCACGATACCTCGACATATCAACCAATCCGAGCACGAATATTGCGTCCAAATCCGTGTCGCGCGCAACATTGCAAGCTTCGTGCGGCGGGTTTGCCGTATGCTTTGGATGGTCATTCCGGCGCCGGCCGGAACCCCGTCCAGCCCCGGAGCCCGCCATGGAAAACACCACGCCCCGCAAGGTCGAACATCAGCAGACCGACCGCGGCTACATCCCGGTCTACGCGACGGGCGTGGTCGAGCAGCCGTGGTCCGGCTACACCCGCACCGACCACGAGGTGTGGGACACCTTGTACAAGCGCCAGCGCGAACTGCTGCCCGGCCGTGCCTGCAAGGAGTTCATGGCCGGCGTGGAACGCTTCGGCCTCGGCGACGGCGGCATCCCGAAGTTTGCCGATCTCAACAAGGTGCTGGGCAAGGCCACCGGTTGGGAAGTGGTCGCGGTGGAAGGCCTGCTGCCCGACGAGGTGTTCTTCGACCACCTCGCCAACCGCCGCTTCCCGGTGAGCTGGTGGATCCGCAAGCCCGAGCAGCTCGATTACCTCAGCGAACCCGACCTGTTCCACGACCTGTTCGGCCACGTGCCGCTGCTGCTCAACCCGGTGTTCGCCGACTACATGCAGGCCTACGGCCGCGGCGGCATGAAGGCCTTCGGCATCGGCCCCGAAGCGCTGATGAACCTGACGCGCCTGTACTGGTACACGGTGGAGTTCGGCCTCATCCACACCGACGAAGGCATGCGCATCTACGGCGCCGGCATCGTCAGCTCCAAGGGCGAGTCGATCTACTGCCTGGACTCGTCCGCGCCGAACCGCATCGGCTTCGGCCTCGAACGCGTGATGAGCACGCGCTACCGCATCGACACCTACCAGCAGACCTACTTCGTGATCGACAGCTTCGAGCAGTTGTTCGAGGCGACGCACCCCGACTTCACGCCGATCTACGCGAAGCTCAAGGCCGAGCCCGCGCATGCCGCCGCCGATGTGCTGGAGGGTGACCGCGTGTTCAATCGCGGTACGCGCGAAGGGTTTGCGACTGGCGCGGATACCTGAGCGCGTTCCTGCGAAAACGAAAAGAAGCCGGCCATGCGCCGGCTTTTTCGTGTCCCGGCCTTGCATCGGCTTGGCATCGCCTCAATGCGTGGGGCTTGCCCGTCATCCATGCAGGGAAGCCATGCTCATCGAATCACTCGCCAGCCTCGATCTTGCCGGCATCGACACCCTGATCTTCGCCGGCGGCGGCAACCGCTGCTGGTGGCAGGCCGGCGCGGTCTCGCAGCTGCTCGCCCACGGCTGGCAACTGCCCATGCAACTGGTGGGCACCAGCGGCGGCGCCGCCGTGGCCGCGGCCTTCCTTACTGCCGGACCACAAGTCGCGCTTGCGGCTTGCCAGCGTTTGTATGCCGACCGTACCCGCATGTTCGAATGGCGCAGCCTGCTGCGCGGGCGACTGCACTACGCGCACCGCCACATCTACCCGACATGGTTGGCCAGTTTTGTCGATGCCGAACATTTTCAGGCGCTGCGGCAGTCGAAGCATCGCCTGCAGGTGGCGATCACCCGGCCGGCGCGCTGGTTGGGACTGCGCGGCTCCATCGGCATCGCCACGCTGGCCTATCTCGTGGACAAGTGCCTGCGTGGACCGCTGCATCCCGAGTTGCCGCGCCGGTTTGGCTTGCGACAGGAATTCCGCGAGCTGCGCGACTGCACCAGTCTCGACGAGGCCCGCACATTGCTGGCCGCGGCGGGCGCTGCGCTGCCATTCATCCCCGCGCGACGTATCGATGGCGAATACGCCTTCGATGGCGGCTACACGGACAACGCGCCGTTGCCATCGCAAACCGACAGCGAGAAAGCGCGCACGCTCGTGTTGTTGACCCGCCACTATCCGAAGTTGCCTGCCATATTCCGTGCCAACGAGCGCAGCTACTGGCAACCCAGCACGCGTATCCCGGTGAGCATGCTGGACTGCACCGCACGCGCCAACGTGCTCGACGCGTGGGCGCTGGGCGAACGCAACGCACGGGAAGCGCTCACCAGCGGCAGGCTGCGTATCGCTTGAAGCTTCACTGCGTTGTCGCGTCGATGCCGAAAGCTTCTTGTGACCCCAAATTGCTGACGGCATGCTCCTTCACTACATGCTCAAGTTGGCTTGACACGGGGTTCGACAGGTCCCGCCCCGCGTGCAGGCAGAGCTCCATGACCGGGAATAGGTAGCACGTCCGCGGCCGCGCTATTTCCCGCGTTGGTAGCGTACCAACCTCGTACTCCTCACTCGCGCAGACGATGGCTGTCAGCGGCCGTCAGATCCAGCCCGTAGACGCGTTTCAGGTCCGCGATCTTCTTCAGCGTGTCAGTTGAGAATGGCAGCTTGTTGTCCAGCGCAT
This sequence comes from Rhodanobacter sp. C06, assembly GCF_002001105.1. Lineage (GTDB taxonomy): Bacteria > Pseudomonadota > Gammaproteobacteria > Xanthomonadales > Rhodanobacteraceae > Rhodanobacter_A. The sequence continues at coordinate 67,442 of NZ_MUNP01000062.1, forward strand.
GCAGGGCGATGCCTTCGAGCAAGTCGCCGAGCGAGAGATCCAGCGATTCGGCCAAGCCCTTGAGCACCTTGAGCAGGCGCTTTTCCAGACGCACGCCGGTCTGCACTCGATCGATCGATGGTTTGAGTGGGGTCTTGGCGGCCATGGGACAGGTATGCGGGCGGAAAGTCGCAGTATAGGCACGGCGTGCCGCTTGTTTGGTATATTGGTACATACATGCCAAACGTGAATGGCGCCATGACTCATTTCTGCCCGACTCTCTTTCTCGCGCTTTGCACCGTCACACCGCTTGCCGCCACCGCTCAGACACCCGCACCGGCTTCCAACACCGGCAGCTTCCATCTGGCCACGACGTGCGCCCGCGCGATGCCGCTGTTCACTGCACCGGGCGAGCGGCGATGGGCGGAAGGCTGGCAACCGCAGATGCTGAGCGGCTCGGTGCAACGCGGCAGCGTGTTCCGCACCCGCCACGAAAACGGCCGACCCACCACATGGATCGTGACTGACTATGAGCCGGGCATCGGCCACGCCAGCTACGCAAGGTTGGTCGAGGACTCCAACATGGGGTTGGTCGACGTACGCTGCACCGACGAGCGCGCTGGTGCCCAGGTGCAGGTTACCTACACGCTCACTGCCTTGAGTGATGCCGGCCGCGCGTTCGTGGAGCATTTCCTCGCCGGACCGCATTACCGTGCGATGCTGGAGGAATGGCGCACCGAGGTCTCGGTCGCACTCGCGAAATAGTCCGCCACTGCGGCGCGCACGCGCCAGAACTCGCTACAACCCCAGGTTGCCTACGGCGTGGTCGATCACCACCCGCTCGAGCTGGCCTGACACGGGGTTCGAGGTGTTCTGCCCCGAGTGCAGGCAGAGTTCGACGACGGGAAGCGGGGGCAAGCCATGCCTTTCATCGAGCCGCATGAGCGAGGGCGGTATGCCGGCCGTCGTGCGCAGCGTGATGCCGAGGCCGGCCGCGACCCCCGCCCAAAGGCTCTGCAAGCTTGCCGTAGCGTAGGCCAGTCGCCAGGGCATCGAGGCGTGGTCGAGCGCCTCGATGCCTGCGCGACGGAAGAAACAAGGCGGGTTGTAGAGCGCGAGATCGAGCGGGGTGCCGGCTTTCACGACCGCATCCACGCCTGCCGGCCCTATCCACGTCATGGGCAGCGTGGCCACGCGCCTGGCGTCCGCGCGGCTGCCATGGCCCATCGCGAGCACGAGGTCGAATTCACCGCGATCGAGGCGTTCCAGCAAGAGCCCGTTGCGTGCCACTTCGACATCCACCCGCACCGCCGGATGCGCCCGCTTGAACTGGCCCAGCGCCGCGGGCAGCCAGGTCTCCGCAAAATCGCCGGGCAGGCCGAAACGCACGACGCCTTCCACCGACATGCCGGCCACGCCGCGGACGGCTTCGTCGTTGAGCTCGAGGATGCGGCGCGCATAGGAGTGCGCCAGCTCGCCGGTTTCCGTCAGCACCATGTTTCGCCCCTGCTTGCGAAACAGGGGCTGGCCGAACTGGCTTTCCAGCTTCTTGATCTGCTGGCTCGCCGCCGATTGGGAGCGGCCTACCCGCTCCGCCGCACGCCCCAGACTTCCCAGTTGCAGGATCGCCACCAGGGTCCGCAGGGCGTCCATATCCAGGTTCGGCAAGGACATTGCTTTCGTTTTTCCGATGGAATGATTCTGAATTATCGGATTTTCTTCAGCGTATCCCGAGCCTAGCATCCGGTGACCCGCGCAGCCATTCGCGCGCGCCACTCCAACCCGGGAACCCACCGCATGAACGTTCATACAGCCGCCAGCCGCCGTGCCATCGCTGCACTCCTCTCGACATGCCTGCTCTGGACGTCCGCCGCTTTCGCCGGTTCGGCGCACGGAGCCTCGTCGCTCGTCGGCACCTGGACACTGGTGGCGGCCGACGTCCAGCACCCCGATGGTTCGCGCGCATCCGACTACGGCGCGCAGCCCAAGGGGCTGCTGATGATCGACAACCAGGAACACTACTCATTGCAGATCTTCAAGGCCGAGCGGCCGGCCTTCCATGCCGGTGACAAGGCGAAGGGAACGCCCGACGAGTACAAGGCCGCCGTGATGGGTTCAAGCACCCACTACGGCACGCTCCGCATCGAACCGGACCGCGGTGTTCTTGTTTTCCACATCCAGTGGGCTTCCTTCCCCAACTGGGAGGGACAGGAGCAGCGTCGGCAGTACCAGCTCAAGGATGGCGTGCTGAGCTACCGCGTGACTGCGCGCCCCAATGGCGACGTACCGATCTCGGTCTGGCGGAAGATTGACTAGAGGGTCGCGGAACGCCGGATGCCCGCATCCATCAGAATGAAAAGGCAGGCACCCGCGTTTGCCCGGCAAACGATCGGACACACGGCGAGCACGGATCGCCATGTGTCTCCCTCGGGCAAACGCGCGCTTCGAGAACCGGTTCCTGTTGCGGATTTCGGTGATAACTGAACAGCATTCCGGTAGATCTGAACAGCATGCGATGTTGATCACCTTGCTGCCGTTGTCCAAGCTTGGCCGATTCCGTGCAAACCACGGACATGGCTATGGTTTCGCGCGCCCCGCGTCGTAGTCCTCGACCGCGTGCAAGAAGCGCCCGATGCCGTTGTTTCTTCTGGAAAAGCATTCCGCCACTTCGATGCCGATCTTCTTCAGGCGATCGCGCGCTTGGTTTGCCTTCGAGGCCCACGTCCTGTCGAGCAATGCAAAGTCACAATGAAGCAAGTTGATAGCGTGCTGTATGTCCACAACATCATGGGTGTCCAGCTGTTCCTCAGGCGTCAGAAAATCTGACTTCATCAGCTCACCCAAGAACACCCATCCTGCTGCGATGTTGGATGTCGGCTTATAGGTTCTCGCCCTTTCGCGGAACTCAATGTCTTCGCGTGTTCGAGTAAACGACTCGACCATCGCTTCGGTGGATTGTTCAAATACGTCGCGCAGCGTGTTTCCGTCTTGGTCGCGGTATAGATCGCGAGAATTCCAGAAAGTCCGGAAGTAGCCAGGTGAACCCGGTGGCCGCAGCTGCATGCGTGCAAGGCGCTCCGCGAGCTGGATATCGGGCACCAGCGCGAGCGGATTGGTCCCCCGCCGTTTCAAGTTATGATCTGCCCGGACCAAAAACACATGCGGCATCAACCGTTCGACTAAGCGGTCAACTTCATCCGCATGCCGTGGATCGTCCGCTTGGCATAGCTCGCCCGCATGAAGATAGGAAAGGCACAGGCAGCCACCCTTGTTGCGCAAGGCATTGACCAGCCGATCACCGAGTTCGGTCGATTCTCCAAAGAGCATCAATGCCCAGTGATCCAGATAGACCGCAGGCCTCGTTAGGCTATGTGCCAAGTAGGTCACACGAACAACATTGCCTTCACTGCGGTAGGCGGCGACTGGAATCCGAATGAGCATATTTCCTCGACAGCCAAGGTCAGCGGCTCATTCCCGCGCGCGTCGTACGCGCGCAGCTCTTTTACCGTCTCTAGCAGGCTGTTGAGAAGCACCGTCTCGCGCCACTCTCGATAGCCGCGATCTATGCATGACGGTCGTGATGGTGGGCGCATGGCGCGTTTTCCCGCCCTGCGGACGCACGTCTCCCACCGTTGCTC
>NZ_MUNP01000049.1 GCF_002001105.1 Rhodanobacter sp. C06
CCCTCTCCCCGTCGGGGAGAGGGCCGGGGTGAGGGGCGGGTGCTCGCGATGAACTCTGGTTTTTCTTGTTGCTCTTGCAAGCATTAAAGCGGTTTCGTGCCGCTGCCGCGGCCCGAGTTACTTCTCCTTTGCTTGTCCAAAGGAGAAGTAACCAAGAGGAAACGACACCCCGATGGCGCGCCCTCCAGGCATCCTGCCTTGCGGGTGCGCGGGCGGGCTACGGGGTTTTCCGACGGCACCTCCCTGTACCGGCGGAAAACTGGCCCGCATCCCTGCGGGCCATCCTGCGGACTTTCCTTCGCCCACCCGCCGCGCCATAGGGGCCCCGGGTGAAGCAGCGCGCTCCTGCGCGCAGAAGCAAAAGCACTGGTGGGCCGCCCCGTCGAACCGATGGGCATATCCCGCAATTCGCGGCGATAAACGATATGAACCGCATTTCGCGCGGTATGCACGGCAACCGTGCTTGCCGCTCAAGCGAGATGGGTGCGACAAGCCCTTGCCAGAGCTAAGGAATTCTCTGCTTGACGTGGTTGCAGCGGTCGTGGAGCATCCGGCGCATATGCCCCGATCCGGGGTCTACTAAGCGTTATACGTACTGGGGAGTCTTTCGTGACCGAACCACAACAGGCTGTTCTCCCAACCCTGCGCAAGCAGGTGTTTGTCGCCTACTCGTATCGTTTGTATCCGAAAGACGACTACCGGAAGCACTACAAAGAGCTGGAGGAAAAGTACGATGTGACTTTCATTTTTGCAGATGAAAAGATCACCAACATGCACATCATGAAGAAGATCGAGACCTACATTAGGGGCTCTGACTTCTCCATCTTCGACATATCCGGCTGGAATCCCAACGTAACTCTTGAGCTGGGGTTCGCCATGGCGATTGGCGATCAATGGTTTATCGCGATTGACCCATCAAAAACTGACGTCAATGAGGTTCCTTCGGACCTTCGCGGGCTAGATAGAATCCAGTACTCGTCCTACACTGAGTTGGCCGGAAAGCTCGCCGCTCTACTGGAGCAGCGCTATCCAAAGAAGGCACGCGGCACGATCGACAGTTATCTAGAGGAACGGCGCGCAGAGATTCGTGATCTCTTGGCACAGAATCCTGGCATGACAGTCGTATCAATGGCTCAGGTACTTCAGATTGAAGTTCCGGTGGCACAGTTGGCACTCCGCCCAATGTATGACTCCGGAGAGTTGGAGACGACAGGCAATCGCAAAGGCATGAAGTACTACTTGAAAGGCACTGTGCCGCAGTAGCTTGTACGTATAACAATTCGTTCAAGCCGATGCCGCTTTGCGGCACGGCTTAACTCAGGCGTTAGGTGCAACAGTGAATCTGAGGGTTTACACAGCTCTACTTGTGACATCTCTTTTTTTGACACAAGCATTCGCTCAAAAGCGTTCACCCCAAGGGTTGATTACGCATGAAAAGGCTGTGCTTATGGCTCGACACGCAGCAATCGAGCATGGCTATGTTCTAGAAAAATATTCGCTCCTCCCTTACCCTCCTACCAATGATCTCAGTGAAGACGGGAAAGAGTGGTTCTTTCTTTATGTGTGCAAAAAGCCTGGCGTAGACTGCGGCTTCTCCGTCACGGTAAATCGCACAACCGCTGCAGTCGAAGTTCGATCCCTGCCGTAACGGCGGCACCTAACCACTCGTTCAAGGCGGGCAGCTATGCCGCCGCTTAACTCCAGCGTTAGGGCTCTCAGATGGATCTGCTATTTCCGATTGCTGGCCTCGTATTGCTTATTTGCATACCTGTCTACCTGCACGCGGTCGTCAAGCTCAGCGGCATCGTCCAAGCCGAGCACCCCGAGTGGGTAAATCGTCGCGGGTCGTTGAGCTTTTTCTACACCGGCATGCCTCGCATCGCAGACCCAAGCGTAGGCAACGCCGTTTTGGGCGTTGCATTTAGCTCTCGTTGGCGTACGCTCAGTTCTCCTTCTGCGTCCACGTACGTCAGCCGTATTCGCATCTTATTGCCTTTGCTTCTAGCCGTTTTCGGGCTTGTGCTTGTTGTCGCAGCAACGCACAAGCCCTAACCACTCCGTAGGAGACTTTCCCGTCAAGCAGGGCGAGTGAAGCTTTTGCCCTGGGCGTTCGGGCTGCTGCCGGTGGTGCGTTTCGGGTAGTGCGTGCTGCGTGTTGCGCGTCAGTGCTCGGTGGCTGTAACGAAAGTCAGACGGCACTCCGTAGACGGTCTTGTTGCACCGATGGTGCTGGTGCGGACCAAGGTGTAATCCGCGCCCGGTGACCTCTCTCATTCATCGGTGTCGTCGGTGGCCGGCGCCCTCCGCCGCCCCCGAAAGCGCCGATTTCGTTCAGATGCGCGCCGGGTAGCAGGCCCTATCATCGGCGCCTGTATGTTCAGGATTCCCCCGCCTTGCTGACCCGAACCCGCTCGTTCCTGCGCGCCGCGTGGCCGTGGCTGCGCATCCCGTTCTGGATCGCGCTGGGCCTGCTGGTCGGCTTCGTGCTGCCGTACACACTGGTGCTGAACAAGCGCGTGCAGGAGCGCTTCAACGACCTGGTGTTCGCGGTGCCCACCCGCGTGTTCGCGCGGCCGCTGCCGCTGGCCGCGGGCGAGCCGATGACGTCGGCGGCGCTGCAGCTGGAGCTGACCTTCGCCGGCTACAGCGACGACGGCCACGGCCAGGTGCCGGGCAGTTGGGCGAAGCAGGGCGCGCGCTACACGATCTCCTCGCGCGGCTACGCGGGGCCGGAAGGCGGCGAGCTGCCCAAGCGCATCGAGGTGCGCCTGGGCAACGGCACGATCGCGTCGGTGCGCGACCTCGCCACCGGCAAGCCGGTCGAGCTGGCCCATCTCGATCCCGCGCGCATCGCCACCGTGTACGGCGCCCAGCAGGTCGACCGGCGCATCGTGCGCCTGGCCGACCTGCCGCCGCTGCTGGTCAGCGGCCTGCAGGCGGTGGAAGACCGCTCGTTCAAGCACAACATCGGCATCGACTTCGGCGGGATCCTGCGCGCTGCGTTCGCGAACCTGCGCGCCGGGCGCACCGTGCAGGGCGCTTCCACGCTGACCCAGCAGCTGGTGCGCAACCTCTACCTCAGCCGCCAGCAGACCTTCACGCGCAAGATCAACGAGGCGCTGATGTCGCTGCTGCTGGAGCTGCACTACAGCAAGGACCGCATCCTGGAGGCCTACGTCAACGAGGTCTTCCTCGGCCAGCAGGGCGGCCAGGCAGTGCACGGTTTCGCGGCTGCCGCGGAGTTCTACTACGGCCGTCCGCTGCGCGACCTGCGCCCGCAGGAGATCGCGATGCTGGTGGGCCTGGTGAAGGGGCCGAGCTACTACGACCCGCGCCGCTCGCCGGAGCGCGCGCTGGCGCGGCGCAACCTGGTGCTGCAGGAGTTCGTCGACACCGGCCTGCTCTCGGCCGCGCAAGCCAAGGAAGCGCAGGCCGCGCCGCTGGACGTGATCAAGAACGGCCAGCTGCCGCATGACCGTTTCCCCGCCTTCATGCAACTGGTGCGTCAGCAGATCACCAGCGATTTCGACGAGGACACGCTGCGCGCGGGCAACCTGTCGATCTTCACCACGCTGGACCCGGCCGCGCAGCTCTACACTGAGCAGGCCATCGACACCACGATGAAGGAACTGGGCAAGCGCGCCGACCCGTTGCAGGCGGCCGGCGTGGTCACCGATGCGCATGACGGCAGCGTGCTGGCGGTGGTGGGCAGCAAGATCCCCGGCGACCAGGGCTTCAACCGCGCGCTGGATTCGCAGCGGCCGATCGGCTCCACCATCAAGCCCTTCGTCTACCTGGTGGCGCTGACCGATCCCGCGCGCTGGAACCTCGCCACCGCGCTGGACGACAGTCCGATCAGCATGCGCATGCAGAACGGCACGCTGTGGGAGCCGCACAACGACGACAACCAGAGCCACGGCATGGTGCCGATGGTGGACGCGCTGGCGAAGTCGTGGAACCTCGCCAGCATCCGCCTCGGTCTCGCGGTGGGGCTGCCGCGCATCCGCGCGTTCCTGCAGTCCTTCGGCCTGACCGATGTCAACTCCGGTCCCTCGCTGCTGATCGGCGCGCTCGACCTCTCGCCGCTGCAGGTGGCGCAGCTGTACGAGTACATCGCCTCCGACGGCCATGCGCTGCCGCTGCTCGCCGTGCGCGGCGTGGTGGACGGCAACGGCCGGACCATCAAGCGCTACGAGGTGCAGAGCGGCAAGGGCGAATACCAGGAGGCGGTGCGCCTGGTGACCTGGGCGATGCAGCAGGTCACCACCTACGGCACCGCGAGCTCGCTCGGCAATTCCAGCCTGGCTTCGCTGCATGTGGCGGGCAAGACCGGCACCAGCAACGACTTGCGCGACAGCTGGTTCGCCGGCTTCACCGGCGAGCACCTCGGCGTGTTCTGGATGGGCCGCGACGACAACAAGCCCGCCCACCTGTTCGGCGCCACCGGCGCGCTGCGCGTGTGGCGCAACCTGTTCGCCAAGTTGCCGACCCGGCCGCTGTCCGCCGCACCGGGCGACGGGCTGCAGATGGCGTGGGTCAACCCCGCCGACGGCAAGCCCACCGAGCAACAGTGTTCCGGCGCGAAGCAGGTGCCGGTGGTGACCGGCTCGCTGTCCGGCGACGTCGAAGGCTGCGGTTTCTGGCAAAGCCTGTTCGGCGGCGGCAGCCCGGCGGCCCCGTCGTCGAGCAGCGCCCCGGTCAATCCCGGCACGGCCCCGGTGGCCATCCCCTCCCTGTCCAGCGGAAACTGAGCATGTTCCTCGTACGTCGACCCTTGCGCGCATGGCCGCTGCCCCTGGCGGCGGTCCTGCTGGCGGCCTGCACCACGCCGGCGCCGATCGAGTCGCCGAAGCACCCCGCGCTGGCGCCCACCGCCATGGTCGCGGCGATCCGCGCCGCCGGCGAGCGCGAACAGTCCGTGATCGCGGTGCAGCCGTTGGCCGACCCCGGCATCAGCGCCTGGAAGCAGGCCGCCCAGGCCGACAGCGACGCCGGCCATTACGACGCGGCCGCGGCCAAGCTCGACCAGGCGCTCAAGCACAGCCCGGATTCGCCAGAGCTGCTGCAGGATCGCGCCGAGGTGGCGGTGTACCAGCGCGACTACGCGCTGGCGCAGAAACTGGCCCAGCAGTCGTGGACGCTGGGCCCCAAGCTTGGCCCGCTGTGCGCACGCAACTGGGAAACCATCGCCCAGTTGCGCCAGCAAGCCGGCGACGAGGCCGGCGCCGCCACCGCGCAGAAGTGGCTGGCGAAGTGCCACGTACAGGGCGTCAACCGCTACTGAGCCGGCCCCGTGTCGTGTCCATTCCATACGCGGCCGGCGCCGCTCCGCGCCTTCGGCGTGAGCGTCCCGGCGGGACGATGGCCGCCGTTTCAATTTTCCACCCCTCGAACGTCTGACTAGTCGAGACGGGTCGGAACGCCCGTCGCGGCTGGCGATCGCCCGGGCATGCCGGGGTCGCCGCCGCGGCCTGTGGCGTTCCATGGCGGCGCAGGCGTGCCCGGGCACGCCGCCGGCCCGGCGGCTTGGAGTGGTATGCATGCCTTGCACGTCAAGCATGCAGGTCGGCGTCGGGAGGGCGCTCTCCAGTAACCCGGCGGCGCCCCCGCGCCGCCGGGTTGCCGGAGGACTTTCGCCGCGTCCGGATGCGGGCCGCCATCGCACGGCTGGCACGCAACCGGTTTGTCGCGCGTAGCGGCTCAGAACTGCGCCGCGATCCGCCACTCGCTGCGCAACACGGCGGCATAGCGGCCGCCGTCGTCGAAGCGGCCACCAGTGGCGTCCTGCACCGCCTGGATGCGCGCCATCCGCGCGGTGAGGCCGGGGCGTCGCGCCGCTACGCCGACCACCTGCCAGCATCCCGGCGCGGTTTCCTGCAGACGACGAAACCGGGGCGTTCCTGCGGCATGACGGGTTTCGCCGGGAACATGGGGCTCCTGCATGCATCGCGTGGGACGCCACGGTTGCGACAGCCGGCGCGCGCAGACAAGCGGGCTTGCCTGAGCACGTCGTACATTTGCAGGCGCCGCTGCTGCGGCGATACTGGCGCGATGATGGATCACGACGATACCGATGCCGCCGCGCTGCTGGGCGCCGATGGCCCGTTTGCGCGCGAGCTGCCGAATTTCGCGCCGCGCGCCGCGCAACAGGCGATGGCGACGGCGGTGGCGCAGGCCATCGCGGATCGCGACACCTTGATCGCCGAGGCCGGCACCGGCACCGGCAAGACCTACGCCTACCTCGTGCCCGCACTGTTGTCCGGTGAACGCGTGATCGTCTCCACCGGCACCAAGGCGCTGCAGGACCAGCTCTACTTCCGCGACCTGCCGAAAGTGCGCTCGGTGCTGGATGCGCGCGGCAAGACCGCGCTGCTGAAGGGGCGCGCGAACTATCTGTGCCTGTACCGCCTCGACCAGACCGTGCGCGAGGGCGCGAGCTTCGATCGGGCACAGGCCGCGCAGCTGGCGACGATACGCGCCTGGTCGGCGCGCACGCGCCGCGGCGACCGCATGGAGCTGGCCGAGGTGCCGGAGGAATCACCGCTGTGGCCGCGCGTCACCTCCACGCCGGAGAACTGCCTTGGCGTGGAGTGCCCGTTCTACGACGACTGCCACGTGGTGAAGGCGCGCCGCGAGGCGCAGGAGGCGCAACTGGTGGTGGTGAACCATCACCTGCTGTTCGCCGACCTCGCGCTGAAGCAGGAGGGCTTCGGCGAGATCCTGCCCGGCGCGGCGGCCTTCATCCTCGACGAGGCGCACCAGGTGCCCGAGCTGGCCGGGCAATTCTTCTCGCAAAGCGTCAGCGCGCGCCAGCTCAGCGAGCTGGCGCAGGACGCCTTGCGCGAATGCAGCGGCGTCACCGGCGCGATCGGCCTGCTGCTGGAGCCGGTGGATGCGTTGCAGGATGCGTTGAAGCGCCTGCGGCTCGCGATGGATCCGTTGCCGCCGCGCGGCGCGTTCGGGGCGCTCGAAGCGGTGGCGGCCGTGCGCGAAGGCCTGCACGAAGTCGGCGAGCTGCTGGCCACGCTGGCCGACCTGCTCGGCTCGCAGGCCGAGCGCTCGCGCGGGCTGGCGAATGCGCACGAGCGCGCCGCGCTGCTGGCCGAGCGGCTGCAGCGCATCGTCGAACAGGCATCCGAACGCGACGTGCGCTGGTACGAGCTGTTTCCGCGCGGCTTCGCGTTGTACGCCACGCCGCTGGACCTCGCTGCGCCGCTGCGCGCGATGCGCGAACGCAGCGCGGCCGCCTGGGTGTTCACCTCGGCCACGCTGTCGGTGGCCGGGCAGTTCGAGCATTTCGCACGCCAGCTGGGCCTGGACGAGCCGCAGGCGCTGCTGCTGGAAAGCCCGTTCGATTACACGCGGCAGGCGCTGTGCTACTTGCCGGAAGGCCTGCCCGATCCGGCTGCACGCGACCACACCGAACGCGTGCTCGACGCGGTGCTGCCGGTGCTGGAGGCATCGAACGGCCGCGCCTTCCTGTTGTTCACCTCGCACCGCGCGCTGCGCCGCGCCGCCGAACTGCTGGCCGCGCGCGTGCCCTGGCCGCTGTTCGTGCAAGGTACGGCGCCGCGCCACCAGCTGCTGGAGGAATTCCGTCATTCCGGCCACGGCGTGCTGCTGGGCGCGGCCAGTTTCTGGGAGGGCGTGGACGTGGTGGGCGATGCGCTCAGCGTGGTGGTGATCGACAAGCTGCCGTTCGCCGCGCCCGACGATCCGGTGCTGGTGGCGCGGCTGGAGGCGCTGGAGCGGCAAGGCATCAACCCCTTCATGGGCTGGCAGGTGCCGGCCGCGGCGATCGCGCTGAAGCAGGGCGCCGGCCGGCTGATCCGCAGCGTCACCGACCGCGGCGTGCTGGTGCTGTGCGACCCGCGCCTCACCGGCAAGAATTACGGCAAACTGTTCCTTGCCAGCCTGCCGGCTATGCCGCGCACGCGCGCACTGGCCGACGTGCAGGCATTCTTCGGGAATGCCCTCCCGCGTGCCGCGCTTGATCCCCTCTCCCCCATCGCCTGCGATGGGGGAGAGGGTTAGGGTGAGGGGGCTCTTGCTCTTCAGAAGCTTCAGGATCAAGTGCGCCCCTCACCCCCAACCCTCTCCCCCGACAAAGTCGGGGGGAGGGAGCACAACCCAGCGAGGATTGAACGATGGCAAAGGTCACCGGACTCGGCGGTATCTTCTTCAAATCGCGCGACCCCGCCGCGCTGGGCGCGTGGTATGCGCAGCATCTTGGCCTGGACGTCGAGGAATGGGGTGGCGCCCGCTTCGTCGAGGACGAACGGCGCCCCGGCTGCACCCTGTGGTCGCCGTTCGCTGCCGACACCGGCTACTTCGGCACCGGCCCGCAGTCGTACATGCTGAACTTCCGCGTCGACGACCTCGACGCATTGCTGGCGCAACTGCGTGCCGCCGGCGTCGCGGTGGACGAACGCGTCGAGCAGAGCGAGTTCGGCCGCTTCGGCTGGATCACCGACCCCGAAGGCAGCCGCGTCGAACTGTGGCAGCCGCCGGCCTGATGCACCGCTGCCGAGAGGAAGTCGACGTGGAACCGAACCTGGTCACCGATCCCCGGCTCGCCGGCGTACTGGACGAGTTGCGTCGGCGCGAGCCGATCTTCCACCGCCCGGAATTCGGCACGACCCGCGCCGACCATCTGGCGATGACGGCGAAGGACTTCCGGGAAGTGGGCGCCTCCGGCCGTCGCTACAGCCGCGAGCATGTGCTCGATGTGCTGGACGAGCGCCAGCGCGATCCGCAGCCCGACCCGTGGGAAACCAGCGACTTCCATTGCCGCCAGCTTGCCGACATGGTCTACCTGCTCACCTACACGTTGCGGCAGGGCGAGCGCGTGACGCGCCGCGCCACGATCTGGCAGCGCGATCCGGGCGGCTGGAAGATCGTGTACCACCAGGGCACCGTGGTGGCCGATGCCTGATCCAGCCATGCGCGTCTTCTCCCACACCTGCTCGAACACCGAGATCGTCTGCGCGCTTGGCTGCGCCGGCACGCTGGTGGGCGTGGATGCGGATTCCGACTATCCGCCCGAGGTCGTGGCCGACTTGCCCAAGACCGGACGCGACCTCGATCTCGATATCGAGGCCGTGCTGAAACTCGAACCCGAGTTGGTGCTGACTTCGCTCACCGTGCCGGGCCACGAGCGCGTGGTGGCGGAACTGGAAGCCGCGGGACTGCAGACGCTGGTGTGCGATCCGCAATCGCTGGACGACGTGTACGGCGATATCCGTCGCATCGCCGCCGCGCTGGGCGTGGCGGCGCGCGGTGAGGCGCTGGTGGCGCAGATGGAGGTGGCGATGCCGACGGTGGAGCCGGCGGGACGGCGGCCGCGCGTGCTGGTGGAGTGGTGGCCCAAGCCAGTGATCGCCGCGGCGAGGCGCTCCTGGGTCAACGACCTCATCCAGCGCGCGGGCGGCAGCAATCCCTGGGGCGACGTGGATGCCAAGAGCGTGCCGCTGGAGCTGGCGGACGCGGCGGCGCAGCGGCCCGACATCGTGGCGATGAGCTGGTGCGGGGTGAAGGTGGCGAATTATCGCGCCGACAAGGTGCGCGCCCGCGAGGGTTGGAGCGAGGTGCCGGCGGTGGCAAACCATCGCATCCACGCGATCAGCGAGGCCTTCCTCGGCCGGCCAGGCCCGCGCCTGGTCGAAGGCTACCGGCAGTTGCGAGCGGCCATCGCCGCGGTAGAGTGATCCGCGGCGTTGCGCACCATGGCGCGGCGGTGCAGAGTGGCTAGCCATGATCATTTCTTCCGCCCTGGATTACCGCGCCGCGGCCAAGCGCCGCCTGCCGCCCTTCCTGTTCCACTACATCGACGGTGGCGCCTACGACGAGCAGACCATGCGCCGCAACGTCGAGGATCTGCGCGGCCTCGCCCTGCGCCAGCGCGTGCTCGGGGAGGTCGGCACGGTCGATCTCTCCACCGAGCTGTTCGGCGAAAAGCTGGCGCTGCCCGTGGCGCTGGGGCCGGTGGGGCTCACCGGCATGTACGCGCGTCGCGGCGAGGTGCAGGCGGCGCGCGCGGCGGCGGCGAAAGGCGTGCCGTTCACCCTGTCCACGGTGTCGGTGTGCCCGATCGAGGAAGTGGCAAAGCAGGTGCCGCGGCCGATCTGGTTCCAGCTCTACGTGCTCAAGGACCGCGGCTTCATGAAGAGCGTGCTGGACCGCGCCTGGGCCGCCGGCGTGCGCACCTTGGTGTTCACCGTGGACATGCCGGTGCCGGGCGCGCGCTACCGCGATGCGCATTCGGGCATGTCAGGCCCGCACGCCGCCCTGCGCCGCGTGTGGCAGGCGGTATGCCATCCGCGCTGGTCGTGGGACGTGGGCCTGCTGGGCCGGCCGCACGACCTCGGCAACGTGTCGGCCTACCTTGGCCACCGCATCGGGCTGGAGGATTACATCGGCTGGCTGGGCAAGAATTTCGACCCTGCGATCGGCTGGCGCGACCTGGAATGGATACGCGAATCCTGGAAGGGCGCGATGCTGCTCAAGGGCATCCTCGACCCGGCGGATGCGCGGGAAGCCGTGCGCTTCGGCGCCGACGGCATCGTGGTGTCGAACCACGGCGGTCGCCAGCTGGACGGCGTGCTGTCCTCCGCGCGCGCGCTGCCGGCGATCGCCGATGCGGTGCGGGGCGAGCTGAAGATCCTCGCGGACTCGGGAGTACGCAGCGGCCTCGACGTGGTGCGCATGCTGGCGCTGGGTGCCGACGGCGTGCTGCTGGGGCGCGCCTTCGTCTACGCGCTGGCGGCGAAGGGCGAGCAGGGCGTGGCCCATCTGCTGGACCTGATCGCCAGTGAGATGCGCGTGGCGATGACCCTGACCGGCGCGAAGTCCATCGCCGGTATCACGCGCGACAGCCTGGCCGTCGCGCAAGCGTCGTCGTGACGTTCGCTTCCCGGCCATGCCATCGCGCTGGCTCCGAACCGGCCGTTGCCGCCTCGCGCAGCGCTCTTCCCGCTGATGTGATGAGCACTCCCTGGCGAGGTGCGCGCAGATGATCCTTCCGGCATGCGGGTGCTGGCCGACGCGGACGGCGACGAGCCGTCGAGGCACGACGGCCGGAGTGCCGGCGTGGCACGTTCCGTCAACGGCTATCATGGAGCGGCCATGAATCTGCTCGCGATCGAAACCGCCACCGAATCCTGCTCCGTCGCCCTGGTCCACGGCGACGAAGTGATTGCCCGCAGCGAACTGGCGCCGCGCCGCCACGCCGAACGCGTGCTGCCGATGGCCGACGAACTGCTGGCCGAGGCGGGCCTGGGCAAGCATGCGCTGGACGCGATCGCCGTCGGCCGCGGCCCCGGCGCGTTCACCGGCGTGCGCCTCGCGGTGTCGCTGGCGCAGGGCATGGCGCTGGCGCTGAATCTGCCCGTGGTCACCGTCTCCTCGCTCGCCGCGCTGGCGCTGGAGGCGCCTGACGACGGCGATGCCGACACCGCCATCCTCGCCGTGATCGACGCCCGCATGGGCGAGATCTACGCCGCCTGCTACCGCCGCGACGGCGCAGGCGGTCTCGTCGTGCTGGACGACGAACGCGTCTGCACCGCCGACGCATTACTGCTGCCCGAAGCCCGGGCTTGGCAAGTGGTGGGCAGCGGCTGGGCGACTTACGAGACGGTGCTGCGCGAGAAGCTGGGCGCCGCGCCGCGCTTCGCCAATGGCGCCTGCTACCCGCAGGCCGTGCATGTGGCGGAACTCGCCGCTCGCGAGTTCAAGGCCGGCCGTGCGTTGCCGCCTGAGCAGGCCTTGCCGGTATACCTGCGCGACAAGGTGGCGTTGACGCTGGTAGAGCAAGGGAAGGCTTGAAGCTTCGGATACTTGAATGGAGGCATGCGTCGCATGGAAATATCCGAATCACAAACAGCTCGGTCATCGCTTGAGCAGTTTGCTCACGAAGCCATTGCCAAGTAGCGCGATGGTGACTTCGCTGCCTTGGCTGAGCGATTCGGCTATGCCTGCGCCTATGGCCGCGATCTGGCGAGTGCCATCGAGGCGGACATGAAGGCCGCGCTTTCCGACGATATGGACGCCCCGGGTGACGTTGCTCCATACATGACGATCAAGTACTTCAATGCCGAAGCTCTCAAAAGCACAGGCCTCGTGGCTGCTGTCGATTGCGTCACTCATTTGGCAGATGGCACAGCCGTTGATTTCTCGCTTGTGGTTACCGGCAAAGGTGCGAAGCGATATCTCACCCTTGAGAGTATCCAACGCGCCTTATAAGCATGTCGCACATCACGAGTATGAGGTGCGAATAGTCAAAGTCGCCCAATCAGCAACTGCACCGCCAAACTGCTGACCGACACCGCCGCCCACACGCCCAGCCCCAGCAGGATTGGTCTTGCGCCGCTGGCGATCATCCTGCGCAGGTTGGCGGACAGGCCGATCGCGGTGAGCGCCACGATGATCAGGAACTCGGCGGCGGCGTGCAGCGCGGGCTGGATGGCGGTGGGCACCAGACCGGCGGTGCGCAGCGCCGAGGCGACCAGGAACCACAGGATGAACCACGGGAAGATGCGGCGCAGGCTGAAGTCGGTGCTGCCCTTCTTCTTTTCGCGCGCGGCCACCGCGAAGGCGAGGATCAGGCAGATCGGGATGATCAGGGTGGCGCGGGTGAGCTTGACGATGGTGGCGTAGTCGCCGGCCGCGTGGCTGTAGCTGTAGCCGGCGGCCACCACCGACGAGGTGTCGTTGATCGCGGTGCCGGCCCACAGGCCGAAGCCGAGGTCGCTCATGTGCATCAGGTGGCCGAGCAGCGGGAACAGCAGCACCGCCACCACGTTGAACAGGAAGATGGTGGAGATCGCGAACGCGGTGTCGTGTTCGTCGGGCTTGATGATCGGCGTCACCGCGGCGATCGCCGAGCCGCCGCAGATCGCGGTGCCCACGCCGATCAGGACCTGCAGCTTGTCGTGCACGCCCAGCCAGCGACCCAGCGCCCAGGCGCTGAGGAAGGCCACGGTCAGCGTCACCAGGGTCACCGACAGCGATTCGAGGCCGGTCTTCGCCACTTGGGTGAGGCTGAGGCCGAAGCCCAGCGCGATGATCGACCACTGCAGCACCTGCTTGCCGCCGAAGGCGATGCCGGGGGTGAAGCGTGCATCGGGCGAGAACAGGTTGCGCACCGCGATGCCGAGCAGGATGCCGATCACCGGGCCGCCGATCAGCGGCATCAGGCGACCCAGCCACCAGGCGAGCAGCGCGATGGCGACGGCGAGCAGCAGGCCGGGTGCGCGGCTGCGCAGGGTGGGGCGGGCGAGGGCGGCGGCGAGCGGTGTGTTCATGGGATGGCAGATTCCGGGGATGCGCGCCATTGTCCTCGCCGCCATCGATCAGAAAAACTTGGAAAATCTGATCGTTCGTATAAGATCGAGTGATGAACAACATCAGCCCGCGCCAGCTCGAAGTGTTCGTGCAGATCGCGCTGCTGGGCAGCGTGCGTGCTGCCGCCGAGCGGCTGTACCTGACCCAGCCGGCCGCCAGCATGGCGCTGGCCGAGCTGGAACGTCAGCTCGACGCGCCGCTGTTCGCCCGCGAGCGCGGCCGGCTGCGGCTCAATCCGCGCGGCCGCGAACTGCTGCCGCTGGCGCAGGAGCTGCTGGAGCGCCATGCCGAGTTCGGCCGCCGCGGCCGCGAGGACGGCGCGGCGCTGTCCGGCGAATTGCGCATCGGCGCCAGCAACACGGTGGGCAATTACCGCGTGGGCGAACTGCTGGGCGCGTTCGTGCGCGCGCAGCCGCAGGTGGCGATCCGCCTGCGCGTGGCGAACACCGACGCGATCGCCGCGGCGATGCTCGACCACAGCCTCGACCTCGGCTGCGTGGAAGGGCCGGTGACGCACCCGCAGCTGGAAATACGGCCGTGGCGCGACGACCTGCTGGTGGTGTGCGCGCCGCCCGACCATCCGTTGACGCGCAAGCGCGGCCTCAAGCCCGCCGACTTCGCCGGCGCGCGCTGGGTGATGCGCGAGCCGGGCTCGGCCACCCGCGCCACCAGCGAGCGCGTGCTGTCGCAGTTGCCGCCTGGCGAAACCGTGCTGGAGCTGGACCAGATCGAGGCGATCAAGCAGGCGGTGATCGCCGGCCTGGGCATCGCCTGCCTGCCGGAGGTGGCGGTCACCGACGCGCTCGCCACCGGCCGCCTGAAGGCGCTGAAGACACCGTTCCTCGATCTGCGCCGCAAGCTCTCGATGCTGGTGCATCGCCAGAAATACCGCGGCGCGCTGCTGGATGCGTTCATTGCGCAGGCGGGCCTCGGCCGCTGAGCCACGCCTCGCGCATCGGCGTCAGTCGTCGTCGCTGCCCAGATCGAGCAGGTGTGCGGGCAGGCCGGTGCGGGCGCCCCAGTAGTAGATGACGAGGCCGACCAGGGCCACGGCCAAGGTATCCCAGGGGTGGCCGATGATGCCGCGGCCGCCGAAGGTGCCCAGCCAGGACAGCGCGATGAGCAGCGCGTAGTAGGCGACCAGCCACCACGACGAATACACCTCCTGGCGCAGCCGGACGCGACCGTCGGGCGAGGGCAGCCGGCACAGCACGTAGACCGCGAACAGCACGACCTGCAGCCCCAGCAGCCACGACACCGTCTGCCAGCTCGACCAGTACACGATCAGCGTGGCGATCACGAACGAAGCCGGCCCGACCACGCCGAACCCGCGCACCAGGAACGGTCGCGGCAGCTGCGGCGCGTTGCGGCGCAGTGCCGCCACGGTGATCGGCGCCACGGCGTAGCTCAGCACCAGCGCGGCCGAGACCACGCTGATCAGCGCCTCCCACGAAGGGAACGGCAAGGTCCAGAAGATCGACAGCGCGAAGCTCAGCCACAGCGCGGGGCGCGGGATGCCGGATTTGCCGTCGATGCGGGTGAACAGCTTGAAGAACGAGCCGCTGCGTGCCCAGCCGTAGACCACCCGCGGCGTGGCGTTCATGTAGATGTTGCCGGTGCCGCTGGGCGAGATCACCGCGTCGCAGACCACCAGCGCGGCCAGCCACCCGATGCCCAGCGTCAGCGCGATGTCGTGGTAGGGCAGCGAGAACATCGTGCCGGTGGCGCCCCAGCCCTGCGCCAGCATCCGGGTGGGGATGCTGCCCAGGAAGGCTATCTGCAGCAGCAGGTAGATCACGGTGGACAGCAGCACCGAGAGGATCAAGGCGATCGGGATCGTGCGTTGCGGATGGCGCACCTCGCTGGCGACCGAGATGATCGGCGTCAGCCCCAGGTAGGCGAAGATGATGCCGCCGGCGGAAACCGCGCCTTCCACGCCGCTGAAGCCGTTCGGGGCAAAGCCGTGCACGCTCATGTTCCGCGGCTGGAAATGCGCCAGCAGCACGACGACCACCAGCAGCGGCACGACGAACTTGAAGATGCTGATGAGGTTGTTGGCCTTGGCGAAGGTCTTCACGCTGGAATAGTTGAGCACGAAGAACAGCGCCAGCAGCGCCAGCTGCACCAGCCAGCCCAGCACGGTGGGATTGCCTGCCGCATCGCGGCTCAGCGCGGGGAACCAGGCCGCGGCATATTGGCGGCAGGCCACGGTCTCGATCGCGATCAGGCTGGAGAACGCGATCAGCGTGATGAAACCCATCAGCGACCCCAGCAGCAGCCCGTGCGAATACTCCGGGTAGCGCACCACGCCGCCGGCGCGGGGCAGGGCGGCGCCCAGTTCGCAGTAGACGATGCCCAGCAACAGCACGGCGGCGCCGCCGATCAGCCAGGACAGGATGCCGGCCGGTCCGGCGATGGCCGAGACATGGCTGGCCGAGAACAGCCAGCCGGAGCCGAAGATCGCGCCCAGGCCGATGAAGGTCAGGTCGGTGAGGCTGAGCTGGCGATGGAATTTTCCCGTTGATGGCATGCGGTGTGATCCGGCGGCTTGGGAAGGATGACGCGGGCTTTCGTCAGGGCGACTTGCAGTCACAGTGCTTCTCGTCGGCGTAGGGTGATTTCCCGCCGTCGGCGATGAACTGGTCGATGCGCGCGTTGAGCACGGGCAACGGTACCGAGCCGGTGGACAGCACCGCGTCGTGGAAGGCGCGGATATCGAACTTCCGGCCCAGCGCCTGCTCGGCACGCGCGCGGTCATCGCGTATCGCCATCTCGCCCAGGTAATAGGACAGCGCCTGCGCCGGCCACGCGATGTAGCGATCCACCTCGGTTTCGATCTCGTGGTCGGCCAGCGCGGTGTTTTCGCGCAGGTAATCCTGCGCCTGCTGGCGCGTCCAGTGCAGGTGATGGATGCCGGTATCCACCACCAGCCGCGCCGCGCGCCAGGCCTGGTAGCTCAGGTAGCCGAACTGTTCGTAAGGCGTGTGGTAGATACCCATTTCCTGACCGAGGTATTCGCAGTACAGCGCCCAGCCTTCGCCATAGGCGGAGATGTACGAATAGCGGCGGAAGTCCGGCAGGCCGTGCATCTCCGCCGCCAGCGGCATCTGCAGCGCGTGGCCGGGCGAGGATTCGTGCAGGGTCAGCGCGGGCAGCGAATACAAGGGGCGCGAGGGCAGGTCGTAGGTGTTGACCAGGTAGATGCCCGGGCCGCCGCGGCCGCCGGTGTAGATCGGCGCCAGGTCGGCCGGCACCGGCTCGATGGCGAAGCGACGGCGTGGCAGGCGGCCGATGTAGTCGCCGACCTTGCCATCGACTTCCTTGGCGATCCAGGCGGCGTCCTTGAGCAGTTCGTCGGGCGTCTTGGCATAGAAGCGCGGGTCGGTGCGCAGGAAGTGCAGGAAGTCGGCGAAACTGCCCTTGAAGCCGGTCTGCCTGATCGTCTCCAGCATCTGCTGGTGGATGATCGCCACCTGCTGCAGGCCGAGCTGGTGGATGGCGTCGGGCGTCATGTCCAGCGTGGTGTATTCGCGGATCTGCGCCTGGTAGAAAGCCTTGCCGTCCGGCAGGTCCTCGGCGGCGATGTCGGTGCGCGCCTTGGGGATGTACTCGTCCCGCATGAAGTCGAGCAGCCGGGCATAGGCCGGGATCACGTCCTGCTTGATCGCAGCCAGTGCCGCGGCGCGCAGTCTGGCCTGCTCGGCGGCGGGGATGCTCGAGGGCATGTGCCTGAACGGTGTGTAGAAAAGATTCTGCTCGCCCGGTGCATCGGCCACTTCGCTGATCGATTGCGTACGCCCCTGCAGGATGATCTTCGGTTGGCTGAAACCGCGCGCCAGGCCCAGCCGCATGTTGTCGGTTTCCTCGCGGAAGTAGCGCGGGATGTCGCGCAGCTTGCCGATGTAGTCCCGGTATTCCTGCGGCCTGGCGTAGGTGACGCGGGCGGTGAAGCCCAGGTCACTCCAGAAGCCCGAGTCGCTGTTGAACGGCATTTCCCAGGTGCGGAAATGCTGGTCGGCCAGCTGGGTTTCGATCTGGTCGTGGTAGACCGCGTAGTCGACCGCGTCTTCGCCGTGCAGCTCGGCCGGCTTGATGGCATCGAGTTTTTCCAGCACGTCGCTCCAGTAGCGCTCGCGCATCGCCTGGGTGGAGGCATCGACCCTGGGCAGATGGTCGGAAGGCGCGCCCTGGCTGTCCTCGTCGTCCAGGCCCTGGAACTGTTCCTGCCGCCATGACCACTCCCGCGTGTAGATCGCGTGGAAGCGGGTCGCCGCATCGTCGGCGGCCCGCGCATGGGGTGAGGCGGCGGCCAGGCAAATGACGCATCCCAGACTGGCGAACAGCTTGCTCATGGGCGGGTGTCTCCGTGTCGATGGCGCATGCGTCGGCGGCGTGGAGTCGATGGAATCAGGTGAATGGCTGGTCGATGGCGGGCGACGGCGGGGTGAACCAGGCGGCGCCGTCGCCGGTGACGTGGAAGTGGTCTTCCAGGCGCACGCCGAAGCGGTCGGGCAGCACGATCATCGGCTCGTCGCTGCAGCACATGCCCGCCTGCAGCTCGGTGGCATTGCCGCGCACCAGGTAGGGCGTCTCGTGGATGCTCAGGCCGCAGCCGTGTCCGGTGCGGTGCGGGATGCCGGGCAGGCGGTAGTCGGGGCCGAGTCCGGCGCGCTCCACCACGGCGCGCGCGGCGGCATCCACCGCGGCGCAGGACACGCCGGGGCGGACTGCCTCGAACGCCGCGCGCTGCGCGGCCTGCTCCAGCTCCCAGATGCGCGCCTGCTCCGCCGTGGGCCGGCCGAAGATGTAGGTGCGGGTGATGTCGGACTGGTAGCCCTGCACGCTGCAGCCGGTATCGATCAGCACCAGTTCGTTTTCGGCCAGCCGCTGCTCGCCGGGAATGCCGTGCGGATACGCGGTGGCGCGGCCGAATTGCACGATGCAGAAGGTCGAACCGTTGTCGGCGCCCAGCGCACGGTGCGCGCCGTCGATGAAGCGGGTCAGCTCGATGCTGCTGATGCCTTCGTGGACCAGGCCGGCGGCCAGCCGGTGCACCTGCAGCGTCATCGCGGTAGCCTGCTGCATCAGCGCCAGCTCGGCCGGCGACTTGCACATGCGGCAGCCGTCGACGATGGCGCTGGCATCCACCACGGGCATGCCGACCAGCGCCGCGCGCAGGCGTTCGGCGACCACGCTGGTGGCGGCCGGGTCGAGCGCGAGGCTGCCGGCGCCGCGCTCGCGCAAGGCATCGGCGACCAGCGCCTGCGGATCCTCGTGTTCCTCCCAGTAGCGCAGCCCGACCGGGATGCGCAGGGCGTGGGCCAGCGAGCCGGCCTCGAACGCGGGGCAGATCACCAGCGGCTCGCCGCGCGCGGTCAGCAGCAGGCCGAGCAGCCGCTCGCTGGCACCCCAGCCGATGCCGCTGAAATAGCGCAGCGAGGCGCCGGCGGTGATCAGCAGCGCATCGGTGCGCTGTTCGCGCATCAGGGCACGGGCGCGTTCCAGCCGCCGCTGGTATTCGTCGGCGGTGATCGCGGGCGCCGGGGTCGCCCACGGTGCGAGTAGCGCCTGTGCCGCGGCGTGGTCGAGGCCGCCGATCTGGGCGGGCGACCTCATGCGCCGGTGGCCGTGCCGTCGACGTCATCGACGCACCAGTGGCCGTCGATCTGCCGTGCCACGCCACCCGGGTTGCGGTCGCGCAGTTCCGGCGGCAGTTGCCCGTCCGGCACGTGGTCGTAGCTGTGCAGCGCGGTGAAGCGCTGGATCGCCGCCGGCATGCCGACCGCGGTAAAGCCGGGATGGCCGGTGCTGGGGTAGGGGCCGCCGTGGTTCATCGCCGGGCTCACCGCCACGCCGGTCGGCATGCGGTTGCCGATCAGCCGGCCCACGCGTGGACGCAGCGCGGCGGCGACTTGCGCCCATGCGTTGTCGTCGCTGCCGTCGGCGGCGCTGTAAATCGTGCCGGTGAGGTTGCCTTCGAACGCCGCCGCCAGCGCGGCCATCTGCGCGACATCGTCGGCGCGCACCAGCAGGCCGACCGGGCCGAACGCCTCGGTCTGCAGCGCCTGCGGTGCACGCAGGAACTGCGCGGCATCCACCTGCAGCAGGGTGGGCTGGTAGCGATAGCCCGGGCCCGCCGCGTTGCCACCGGCCAGCCGTTCGGCGCCGGCCCCGCGCAGGATGGCCACGTTGCGCTGCAGGTGCTCCAGCACGCCGCGCGAAAACAGCACGCCCGCGGCGGCGTTGCCGAAATGCGCGGTGGCGGCGGCGACGAAGGCATCGCCATCGGCGCCGCGCGGCACCACCACCACGCCAGGGTTGGTGCAGAACTGGCCGCTGCCCATCGTGCACGAGCTGAAGAATTCCTGCGCCAGCGCGGCGCCGCGCTCGGCCAGCGCACCGGGCAGCAGGAAGACCGGATTGACGCTGGACAGCTCCAGGTAGGCCGGCACCCCGGCCGCGTCGGCGGCGGCTTTCAGCGCCAGGCCGCCGGCGCGGCTGCCGGTGAAGCCGATCGCGCCCAGGCGCGGATCGCCGGCCAGTTTCAGGCCGAGTGTCGGGTCGAACTGGTAGAGCATCTGCACCGCCGCTGCGGGCAGGCCGGCCTCGCGCAGCGCGGCATGGGCCAGCTGCGCCAGCCGCTCGCTGGTGGCCGGGTGCGAGGGATGCGCCTTCGCGATCACCGGATTGCGCGCCGCGATCGCCGAGGCGAAATCGCTGCCGGCGATCGCGTTGAAGGCGAACGGGAAGTTGTTCGGCCCGAACACCAGCACCGGCTTGTGCAGCGGTGCGCGATGGTTGCGCAGGCCTGCGGCCGTGTCGATCACCGGCTGCGTCCAGCTGAAGTTGCGCACGGCGCGCGCGGCCTGGCGCAGCTGGCCGCTGGTGCGCGGCAGTTCCACCTTGGCCAACCGAGTCTCCGCGGGCAGCGCGGTCTCCGCGTGGGCCAGCGCGACCAGCGTCTCCGCGTCGTGCTCGATGCCGCCGGCATAGGCGTCGAGGAAGGTGGCGATCCGTTCCGCTGGCGTCCTCGCCAGTTCATCCGCCGCCGCGGCGGCGGCAGTGATGGCGGCTTCCACGTCGGCCGCGCCGTTGACCGGAAACTCCGCGCCGATGGCGTTGCCGGTGGCCGGGTCCTCGGCGCGGAAGCTGGCGAGCAGTTCGCTGGCCGGCCGCCAGTCGCCCGCGATCAGCAGCGGTTGCGTGGCCATCTCAGAGCACCGGCGCGTGGGCGATGGCGTGGTCGATCACGCGCAGGGCGGCTTCGCGTTCGGCGCCATGCATCGCCAGTCGCGGCGCGCGCACGCGTTCGCTGCCCAGTCCGACCTTTTCCTGCACCAGCTTGATCAGCTGGACGAACTTCGGCACGGTGTCCAGGCGCAGCAGCGGCAGGAACCAGGCATACAGCTCGGCGGCCGCCTCGGCGCCGCCGTCGCGCGCCAACTCGAACAGCTTCACCGATTCCTTCGGGTAGGCGTTGACCAGGCCGGCGATCCAGCCGCGCGCGCCCATCGCCACGCCTTCGACGATCGCGTCGTCCATGCCGACCAGCAATTCCAGGCGGTTGCCCAGCAGCGCGCGCAGCGCGGCGAAGCGGCGCACGTCGCCCGAGGATTCCTTCACCGCCTGCACGTTGGGATAGGCGTGCGCGAGTTCGGCAATCTGCTCCGGCGAGAAGTCCGTCTTGTAGGCGATCGGGTTGTTGTAAAGCATGCACGGCAGATCGGTCGCCGCGATCACCGCGCGCAAGTGCGCGCCCATCTCGCGCCAGTCGGTGGAATACACGTAGGGCGGCAGCACCATCAGGCCCGAGGCGCCCAGCGCCTTGGCCTCGCGGGCGAGGCGCACGGCCTCTTCGGTGGACAGCGCGGCGATGCCCGGGATTACCGGTGCGCGCCCGTCCAGCGCCTTCACCAGGGTGCGGATGATCGCCAGCTTTTCGTCGAACGTCAGCGTCGCCGCCTCGCCCAGCGAGCCCAGCGGGACGATGCCCTTGCAGCCGCTGTCGATCAGCGTGCGCGCGTGCCTGGCGAGGAAGTCGTGATCGACCTGGCCGTCGGTGGTGAATGGCGTGGTGATGGCGGGAATCACGCCGCGCCAGATGGATGCGTTGCTCATGGTCAGCTACCTCGGTATGCGTCGGAAGGAAGAGTGGCAAGTCCGGCCAGCGTGGCCAGACGAGCGGGGAAAACGGGCGGGCGCGCGGCGCCGCGCGGGAAGCGGCCCAGTTCGGCCAGCGCCGCGCCGCAGATGCGGCCCTGGCAGGCGCCCATGCCGCAGCGCGTGGCGAGCTTGGCGGCGCGGGCGTCGCCGAAGCCGGCAAGCGCGCCGAGGCGGACGTCTTCGCAGCGGCAGACCGGCGTCTGGTCGTCGGCCAGCGTGCGCAGACGCGGATCGAGCGTGAAGTGCCGGGCGAGCAGCGCGTCGAAGCGTCGTTCACGATCCCGTTGCGGCATCCAGGCGCTGGCCGCCGCGGTATCGCCGATCGCCATGAGGCCTGCCATCGCGCCTTCGATGCGCGCGACCGCCAGCCCGCCGATGCCGCAGGATTCGCCGGCGGCATGGACGTTGGCCACGCTGGTGCGCAGCAGGGAGTCGACTTGCACGCGCGGATGGGTATCCGCGTCGTCGAGGGCGCAGCCGAGCAGCGATGCCAGTTCGGTATTCGGCACCAGCCCGTAACCCGCGGCGAGCAAGTCGCACTCGACATGCTGCACGCCGCGGGGTGTTTCGATCTCCACGCCGCGCACGGCGTCGTCGCCGACGGCTTCGCGCACGAAGGAACCGAAGCGATACGGCACGCCGGCAAGACGCAGGCGCAAGCCGGCGGCCTGCCAGGCGCGGGCCGGCCATTGGCGCAGTTGCCAAGCGAAGGAACGGACCGCATCGGCGGAGGCCTGCTCGAAAATGCCGAGCACCTGCGCGCCATGCTTGCGCAAGGTATCCGCAGCGGCCAGCAGCAACGGTCCGCTGCCGGCGATCACGACGCGCTTGCCGGCCACGGGCCAGCCCTGCTTGGCGAGGGCCTGCAGGCCGCCGGCGCCGGTCACGCCGGGCAGCGTCCAGCCGGGAAAAGGCAGCAGCAGTTCGCGCGCACCGGTGGCAAGCACCAGCGCGCCGAACGACAGCAGCCGGGAATCCTGCGGCGTTTCCACGCGCAGCGCCGTCGGCTCCGCGGCGACCACGCTGTGGCGCACCAGCACTTCAACGCCTTGCAGCTTGTCGATGGCCCGGCGCGCCGCACGCGGCGCCGGCAGGCGCACGTCGTGCCGCCAGACCTGTCCGCCGGCACGCGGCTGCGCGTCGAGCAGGCCCACGCGCGCGCCACGCGATGCGGCAGCCTGCGCCGCCGCAAGGCCGGCCGGGCCAGCGCCCACCACGAGAACGTCGTAATGCTCACGCATCGGCGACCACCTGCATGCCTTCGCTGGCCGGCGTCATGCATGCGCGCACGTGGGCCACCCCATCCACCTGCACGCGACATTCGAAACACACGCCCATGCCGCACAGCGGTGCGCGTGGCGCACCATCCACCGAGCGGCGGAAACGCAGCGTGACCTGCGCCACCGCGGCGGCGACGCTGGCGCCGGCGGGCACTTCCACCGGATGGCCGTTCACCACCAGTCGCACCACGGCGCTCATGCCGCCATCCTCTGGGGCGAGTACGGTGCGGGATCGATGGCGGCCCGGCGGCCCTGGATCAGGTCGAGCATCAGTTTCGCGCTGCCCGGCGCGGTGGTTACGCCCAGGCCTTCGTGGCCGGCGGCCACCCACTGGTCGACGGCACCGGGCACGGCGCCGAGGTACGGACGTCCATCCGGCGTGGTGGGACGGAAGCCGGTCCAGATGCGCAGCGCCTGCAGTTCACGCAGGCGCGGCACGAAGGTGAAGCTGCGTTCGAGCATGCGCTGCACCATCGATGGCGAGACGCCGGCGTCGTTCGCGTGGAACTCGCGCGAGGAGCCAATCAGGATCTGTCCGGTCGGTCGCGGCTGCACGTTGAACGCCACGCTGCTGTCCGCATCGCCGTGGGCGCTGTCGGCATAGCCCAGTTCCAGCAACTGGTGGCGGATGAGGCCGGGATAGCGATCGGTGATGACGAGGTGCCCCTTGCGCGCGCGCATCGGCAGCATCGGCAGCAGGGCAGGCAGTGCGCAGCCCGTGGCCACCAGCACGGGGCCGGACAGGCGCGTGCCGTCGTCGAGCAGCACGCCGCCTCGTTGCAGCGATTGCGCGCGACGCCCCGCATACAGGCGTGCACCACGCGATTGCGCGCGCTGCACCAGGTGGTTGGCGACGCGCGGCGGATACACCACCGCCTCGCGGGGTACCAGCATGCCGCCTGCGAGCCCCGGCACCAGCTCGGGTTCCAGTTCGTACAGCGCCGCGGCATCGACCAGCCGGGCATCGATGCCGGCGGCGCCCAGGCGCGCGATGCGCTGGCCGGCGGCGGCGAGCTCGTTGTCGTTGCGCGCCACCCACAAGGTGCCGCAGCGGCTGAATTCGGCTTCCTTCAGGTCGACGAATGCTTCCCACAGGCGCAGCGAGTAATGCGCGAGTGCGAGTTCGGCAGGATCGTCGTCCATCGCCACGAGATGGCCCATGGCCGCCGCCGTGGCGCCGCCGCCGATCGGACCGGGCTCCACGATAGCCACGCGCATGCCCTCCGCACTGGCGGCATCGGCGCAGCTGGCGCCGACGATGCCGGCGCCGACGACGATCAGGTCGAACGTGGCGGCGGTGCCATTCATTCCGCGCCGCTGCCCCACGCGAAGGCGTCCGCTTCGTCGAACAACAGCGTGCTGCGCGCCACCACGAACGCGGTGCCGGTGATTTGCGGACGCACGCCGCGCTCGCCCTGCGTGTAGCGGCCTTCGAACACGCTGCCGAGGATGCTTTCCTGTTGCCAGGTTTCGCCCGGTGAGAGCTTGCCGTCGGCGGCCAGACAGGCCAGCTTGGCGCTGGTGCCGGTGCCGCACGGCGAGCGGTCGTAGGCAAGGCCGGGGCACAGCACGAAGTTCCGGCCGTCCAGGCCGTCGACCGGCGATCGGGTGTTGACCTCGATGTGGTCGATCTCGCCGTCTTCCGCGCCGGTGATGCCGTTCGCTTCCAGCGCGTGGCGAACCGCCTCGGTGTAGGTGGTGAGCGCGCGCTGGTGGCGGATCTCCAGCGGCAGCGGCGTGTCGTGGGTGATGAAGAACCAGTTGCCGCCCCAGGCGACGTCGCCGGTGACGCGGCCGTAACCCGGCACGTCGACGCCGACGCCGGCGGCGTGGCGATAGCTTTCCACGTTGTCGATGGTGACGCGGCCGTCGTCGTGCAGCTCCGCGCCCACGGTGCCCACCGGCGTATCGATGCGATGCCTGCCGGGGCCGATGCGGCCCAGGTGCTGCAGCGTGCGCACCACGCCGATGGTGCCGTGGCCGCACATGCCGAGGTAGCCGACGTTGTTGAAGAAGATCACCCCGGTGCAGGCGTCCGCGCTTTGCGGCGGCACCAGCAGCGCGCCGACCACGGTGCTGGAGCCGCGCGGTTCGCAGGCGATGGCGCTACGCCAGCGGTCGTACCGCTCGCGGAAACGTTGGCGCTGTTCGGGCAGCGTGCCGGGGCCGAGGTCCGGGAATCCGCCGATGACGACACGGGTGGGTTCGCCGCCGGTATGCGAATCGATCACGTCTATCGTAGTCATGCGCCCATGCTCGCGCCGCCGCAACCGGGCGTCTATGGACGCTTGTGGCCCGCGGATGCGGAAGTCTGCATACTTTTATCGCTTGCCGGAGCCGGCGATGCACCCGTCCCATGCACCTGCCGGAGCTGCGCAATGGAAATGAAAATCTCGGCGAACGAATTGGAGGCGCTGTTCGATGCGCTGCCCGACGTGGTGTTCTTCGTGAAGGACACGACGGGCCGCTACACGCACGCCAATCTCACCCTGGTGCGCCGGCTCGGCCTCAAGCGCCGGGACGACGTGATCGGTCGCAGCGTGACCGAGCTGTTCCCCGTGGCCATGGGCGGCTCGTATGCGTCGCAGGACCGGCGCGTGCTGGGCGGCGAAGTGATCGAGAACCAGCTCGAGGTGCATATCTTCGCGAACCGCGCCCCGGGCTGGTGCCTGACCTGCAAGCGCCCCCTGCGCCAGGGCGACGATATCTGCGGCGTGGTCGGCATCTCGCGCGACCTGGGGCAGCCGGATGGCCGCCATCCGACCTACCTGCGCTTGCGCCGCGTGCTGGCCCACCTGCAGGAGCGCTACGCCGAAAGCATCCGCGTGGCGACGCTGGCGGAACTGGCCGAGCTCTCGGTGGCGCAGCTCGAGCGGCACTTCCGACGTGTGTTCCAGCTCACCCCGCAGCAGGTGTTGACCAAGCTGCGCATCGAGGCGGCGATGCGGATGCTGCAGGGCGCCGGCAGCGTGGCGGCGATCGGGTTGGCTTGCGGCTTTGCCGACCAGAGTTCGTTCGCGCGCCAGTTCAAGGCCACGGTGGGCATGTCGCCACGCGATTACAGGAACATGATCACGGCGTCGTGAACGAGTGGGTCCCGGGCGCCCGCGCCGGCAGGATGCCGGCGCAGCGTGATCACTCGGCGAGCTGCGCCAGCAGCCCGGCGACCTGCTCGTGGGTGGTGGCGCGCAACAGGCGGGTGGCGTGGCCGCGCAGCGCGG
This sequence comes from Rhodanobacter sp. C06, assembly GCF_002001105.1. Lineage (GTDB taxonomy): Bacteria > Pseudomonadota > Gammaproteobacteria > Xanthomonadales > Rhodanobacteraceae > Rhodanobacter_A. Next base: position 26,006 of record NZ_MUNP01000049.1, read on the forward strand.
CGTGATCGAGCGTGGCGAGGCGGTCGCGCACCTGCAGCAGCTGGCTGGGGTGCATGCTGAATTCGTTGAGGCCGAGCGCGAGCAGCATCGCGGTGAAGTGCACGTCGCCGCCGATCTCGCCGCACAGGCTCACTGGCTTCTTCGCGCGCCGGCCGGAACTGATCACGTGCGAGAGCAGGCGCAGCATGGCCGGCTGCAGCGGGGTGTAGATGTTGTCCAGCGCGTCGTTGCCGCGATCGGCGGCCAGCACGTACTGGGCGAGGTCGTTGGTGCCGATCGCGAGGAAGTCGGCGTGCTCCAGCAGGGCACGCACGTTGATCGCGGCGGCAGGCACCTCGATCATCGCGCCCAGCGGCAGCTTCTCGGGCAGGTCGATGCTCTCGCGCTTCAGGTCTTGCCGCGCCAGCTTGAACAGCGTGCGCACCGCGATGAGTTCGTCCGGCTGGGTCACCATCGGCACCAGCACGCGCATCGGGCCGTAGCAGGCGGCGCGCAGGATCGCGCGGATCTGCGTGGTGAACACCGCCGGATAGCGCAGCGACAGCCGCACGCCGCGCACGCCGAGCGCGGGGTTGTCCTCGCCGCGCAGCACCAGGCCCGCCGCGTCCGCCTTGTCGGCGCCGAGGTCCAGCGTGCGGATGGTGACCGGCAAGCCGCCCATGCCCAGCACCAGGTCGCGGTAGGCGATGAACTGCTCGTCTTCCGACGGCAGGCCCTTGTGGCGCAGGAACAGGAACTCGGTGCGGTACAGGCCCACGCCGTCGGCGCCGCGGGCACGCGCCAGCGCCACGTCGGTGGGAGTTTCCGCGTTCGCCAGCAGGCGGATCTCGATGCCGTCGCGGGTGCGCGTGGGCGCGTTCGCCAGGGTGGCGAGGCGGCGCCCTTCGGCGGCGACCTCGCGCTGCCAGGCGCGGTAGCGGGCGAGGTCCTGCGCGGTGGGGTGCACGATCGCTTCGCCGCGCTCGGCGTCGAGCAGGATCAGGTCGTCGTCGTGCAGCAACGCCAGCGCGTCGCGCGCGCCCACCAGCATCGGCAGGCCAAGGCTGCGCGCGAGGATCGCGCTGTGCGAATACGCGCTGCCAGAACTGGTGACCACGCCGAGCAGGCCGTTGCCGGCGAGTTGGGCCATGTCGGCAGGCGCGATGGTGTCGGCGACCAGGATCTCGCCCACGCGCGCGGCCAGCTTGCGCTCCTCCGGCGTGGTGTGGCGCTGCAGCGCGGAGACCACGCGGGCGATCACCTGGTCGATGTCCTCCTTGCGGCTGCGCAGGTAGGGATCGTCCATCGCCTCGAACACCGCGGCGAGCCGGTCGCGCTGCTTCTTCAGCGCGGCGCCGGCGCGGTAGTGGCCGATCTTCACCAGGTCGTCGAGGCCGCGCAGCAACTCGGCGTCGTCCAGCAACAGGCTGTGCGCGTCGATGAACTCGTTGACCTCGCGCGCCAGCGCGCCGTGCAGCTTGCCGCGCAGCTCGCGCAACTCCTGCCGCGCAGTGTCCAGCGCGCGGTGCAGGTGTTCCAGCTCGGGCCCGATTTCATCCTCGGCCAGCGGCCGGGTATCCACCGCGTAGCGGCTGGGCTGCACCAGGCGCGCACGGCCCAGCGCCATGCCGCGCGATGCCTGGGTGCCTGGGAGGACGTGCCTCATCGCGATTACGCTCCCTCGTCGAACTTGCGCTCGAACAGCGCCGCCACCGCGTCCAGCGCGGCCTGTTCGTCGGGGCCGTCGGCGCGGATCGTCAGCGGCGTGCCGATGCCGGCGGCGAGCATCATCACGCCCATGATGCTCTGCGCGTTGACCTCGCGCCCCTTGCTGGCCAGCAGCACGGTGGATTTGAAGCCCTGCACCAGTTGCACCAGCTTGGCCGAGGCGCGGGCGTGCAGGCCCAGCTTGTTGGACACCACGATTTCTTGTTCAAGCATTGGGGCGCACTGACCTGTTCAGCATGGGCGGCATGAAACCTGGAAGGCCCGCAGGGTGCGGGGCGTGGCGCAGCCAAGGCTGGCCGCCTTGGCAAGGCGCGCATCGCGGCTTGCGGGCCTTCCAGGTTTCACCCTGACATTTGGTATTGAATGCGCGGGCCGATTCTGCCTGCCCGCAGCTTCGCGTCGCACCTCCTCGATAGGCAGCCAGCCTACCTTCGTCGGTTCGGCACAAATCTGCGGGCAGGCAGAATCGGTGACGCCCATGTTGAACAGGTCAGTGCGCCCCATCAATGAAGATTCCCCCGCGGCCGCCGCTTGCCGCGATCTCGGCCAGTTCGTCCAGTGGTTTTTCCGCGTAATTGAGCACGCGCAGCAGCATCGGCAGGTTGAGGCCGGAGACGCAGCGCAGGCGCACGCCCAGTGAACCCAGCGACAGCCCGATGTTGCACGGCGTGGCGCCGTAGAGGTCGGCTAGCACCAGCACGCCCTCGCCCTGGTCGAGCGCGCGCGCATGCCGGGCGGTGAGCGTGCGCATCACGTCGGGGTCGGCCTGCGGCGGCACTTCCACCGCTTCCACCTGCAACGGCAGCTTCGGCATCACGTGGTGCGCGGCGGAGATCAGCGCGTGGCCGACCGCTTCGTGGGTCATCAGCATCACGCCCACGCTCATGGTCGTGCACCCGCCTGCTTGCATGCGATGGTCATGGCTTCAGTCCAGCTCGCGGTGGAAGGTGAGCACGCCTTCGCGCGTTTCGCGATAATGCGCGGCGAGCTGCTCGACCAGGTACACCGAGCGATGCCGGCCACCGGTGCAGCCGATCGCGATGGTGACGTAGCTGCGGTCGTCCTGCTCGAAGCGCGGCAGCCACGTGTCCAGCCAACGCGTGGTGTCGGCGAGGTATTCGGTCACCAGCGGCTCGCCTTCGAGGTATTCGCGCACCGGCGCGTCCTTGCCGGAGAGCGGGCGCAGCCGCGGTTGCCAGTGCGGGTTGGGCAGGCAGCGCGCGTCGAACACGAAATCCGAATCCAGCGGCAGCCCGCGCTTGAACGCGAAGGACTGGAACATCAGGGTCATGCCCTCGGTGGCCTGCGCGTAGCCGGTGGCGACCAGCCGGCGCAGCTGGTGCACGTTGAGTTCGCTGGAGTCGATCACCTTCTCGGCGATCGCCATCAGCGGGCGCAGCAGGCGGCGCTCCTTGCCGATGGCGTCGGCCAGCGACATGCCGCGCGTTGCCAGCGGGTGGCGGCGGCGGGTTTCCGAGTAGCGCTTGAGCAGCACTTCGTTGCTGCAGTCGAGGAAGATCAGGTGCAGCTGCACGCCGGTGGCGGCCAGTGCGGAGAGGACCTCGGGCAGGTGCTCGAAGTCGTCGCCGCGATTGCGCACGTCCACGCCCACCGCGATGCGCCGGCGCCGGCCGGCGCCGCGGCCCACCGCGTCCACCAACTGCGGCAGCAGGGCCGGCGGCAGGTTGTCGACGCAGTAGAACTCCAGGTCCTCCAATGCGCGCAGCGCCACCGTCTTGCCGCCGCCGGACATGCCGGTGAGCACGATCAGGTGCGTCTCGTGCGGGTCGGTGTAGGGGCTGGGCGGCGGCGGATGGTCTTCGTTCATGGCATCACCAAGGCGGCAGTCGGCGCAGCTGGTGCGCCTGGCGGTCGATGAAGGTCTGCGCGGGGTCGATGCCCTTGCTCTTCAGCGCGTGGCTGCGCACCGCCGCCTCGACCAGCACGGCGATGTTGCGGCCGGGCGCCACCGGGATGGTGATCATCGGCACCTTGACGTCGAACACCTCGCGGTGGCCGATGTCGCCGGTGAGGCGCGTCAGCGCGTCGATGTCCTCACCCTCGCGCAACGGTTTCAGGTGGATCACCAGGCGCAGGTACTTGGACGGCTTCACCGACATGTGGCCGAACATCTCGCGCACGTTGAGCACGCCCAGGCCGCGCACCTCCAGCAGGTCCTGCAGCAGTTCGGGGCAGCTGCCGTCGATCACGTCCGGCGCGATCAGGGTGAACTCGGTGGCGTCGTCGGCGACCAGGCGGTGGCCGCGGCTGATCAGTTCCAGCGCCAGCTCGCTCTTGCCGGCGCCGGCTTCGCCGGTGATCAGCACGCCGATCGAGAACACCTCCAGGAACACGCCGTGCAGGGTGGTCTTCGCCGCCAGCTGGCGCGCCAGGTGGTATTGCAGGAAGGTCAACACTTCGTGGCCGCGCTTGGCGCTGACCCACAGCGGGGTGTCGGTTTCCTCGGCCACCTCGCGCAGGTCGGAGGGTACCGGCTGGTCCTTGGTGACGATCAGCGCCACCGGCCGGCTGGCGGCGATCTTGTGGATCACCTCCCAGCGCTGGCGCGAGTCCAGCCCGTCGAGGAAGTTCAGCTCCTCCGTGCCGATGATCTGGATCTTGTTCGGGTAGATGACGTTGAGGTAGCCGATCAGCGAAGGCCGGCGCGCCTGCGCGGCGCCCGGTTCCAGCACGCGTGATTCGCCGCGCATGCCGGCGACCCAGCGCAGCACCATGCGCTCGTTGACGCCATCGTAGAGTTGTCGTGCGGTGAGCCGGTCCAAGCCTTCGGTCCTTTGCGTCGCGCGCCGCCGGTAGGGTTCGCGGCGGGGCAGGGGCATTGTGCCAGCTTGGGCGGTGTGCGTGTTTCGAAGGGAAGGCAGGCCGCCCCTCGCGGAGCGGCCTGCGGGAGACGGATCAGCCGTACTGGCGTTCCTCGCGCACGGCGCGCTGGTGCTTGTCGACGATCTTCTCGCGATGGCGGCGCAGCTGGTTGACCAGCTTGTCGAACAGCATGTCGATGGAGGCGTACATGTCGGCCTCGGCGGCCTGCGCGTGCAGGGTGGCGCCGGTGACGCCGAGCGTGGCGTCCGCGCGGTGCTGAAGCTTGTCCACGGAGAGCACCACGGCGAGGCTGATCAGCTTGTCATCGAGGCGTTGGAGGCGGTCCAGCCTGGATTCGACATGGGCGCGCAGCGCGGGGGTGACTTCGATCTGCTGGCCGCTGAGTTGGAATTGCATGGTACGCCTCCTCTGGTGGTGCAGTGCCGCGTTTGGCGGCGGGATGGACACGCCAGGGGCTGGCCCCTGGCGTGTCGTCGATCATCCTTCACTACAGGTAATGGGAGCGTTTTTCCGGTGGGCAAGTTCCCTTTGGATGCTCCGATCAATCCCAGTGTAGGTGTCACCGGTCTGTCTGCGCGCAGCCCGCAGGACCGTCGTCGAAGGCAGACTGGCTGTCTGTCAAGACGGCGGGCCGAAGGGATGCGCGCAGACAGACCGGCCTCAACTGCTTGAATTCAAATGACGAGGTGATGCCCAGAAGGTCCGCATATCGCCGCGCGCGTCTTGCCCAGACAGCCGTCTGGGCGGCGCCACGCACGACAATCTGCGAACCTTCTGGGCATCATGACGCCTGCACTGGGATTGATCGGAGCATCCTTCAGACTATGCGCTGGCGTTCGCTGGAACTGGGGATGCGCAACCCCTCCCGGTACTTCGCCACGGTGCGCCGGGCAACCTGGATGCCCTTGCCCTTCAGCTCCTCGGCCAGCGCCTGGTCGGACAGCGGCTTGCGCGGGTCTTCCGCCTCGATCAGCTTGCGCAGCATGGCCTGGATCGCGGTGGCCGAGGCGCTGCCGCCGTCCTCGGTGGACACGCCGCTGGAGAAGAAATACTTCAGCTCGAAGGTGCCGCGCGGCGTGTGCAGGTACTTGCGCGTGGTGACGCGCGAAATGGTGGATTCGTGCATGCCCACCTCCTCGGCCACCTCGCGCAGCACCAGCGGATGCATCGCCTCGGGGCCGTAGTCGAGGAACGCGCTCTGCCGCCGCACGATCGCGCCGGCCACCTTCAGCAGGGTCTCGGCGCGCGATTCCAGGCTCTTCAGCAGCCAGCGCGCTTCCTGCAGCTGGCCCTTCATCCAGCTGGCGTCGTCGCCGCGGGCGCGGGCGATCAGGTTGCAGTAGTGCTGGTTCAGGCCCAGCCGCGGCTGGGCGTCCGGGTTCAGGCGCACCTGCCAGCGACCGCCTTCCTTCACGGCATAGACGTCCGGCGCCACGTATTCCACCGGGGTGGTGTCCAGCGCCGCGCCGGGGCGCGGGTCGAGGCTGCGGATCAGCGCGGCGGCGGCGGCCACCTCGTCCTCGCCGGCGCGCAGCTTGCGCGCCAGCTTGCCGATGTCGTTGCGCGCGAGCAGTTCCAGCTCGCCGTCGACGATGGCGAGCGCCAGCTCGCGATGCGGGGTGGCGGCGTCGAACTGTTCCAGCTGGCTGCGCAGGCAGTCGCGCAGGTCCAGGCTGGCCACGCCCAGCGGGTCGAAGCCCTGCAGGCGGCGGCGCACCGCCTCGATCTCGTCGAGGTCGGCGGCCAGGTTCGCCGGCAGCGCCGCGCGCACCGCCTCGATGCTGTCGGCGAGGTAGCCGTCGGCGTTCAGCGCATCGATCAGCACGGTGGCGATCGCGGTCTGGCGCGGGTTGAAGCCGGCGAGGTTGAGCTGCCACAGCAGGTGTTGCTGCAGGGACTCGGGGGTGACGTTCTGCGGCTCGAAATCCTCGTCGCCGCGCGTGGCGCCGCTGCCGCCGCTGCCGTTGGAGAAGTCGATCGGGGTTTCGACGCTGCCGCCGCCGTCGTCGGCCCAGTCGGCGACGTCGCCACCGTCGACATCGCGATCGGCGGCGGCCTCGGCGGGGCCGGGCGCCTGCACGTAGTCGGCTTCCGGCGTGGCCTCGTCAGAGGCGGCCTCGTCCTCGCTCTCGTCGGCGAACTCCAGCAACGGATTGCTTTCGGCAAGCTGCCGCAACTCGGCCTCCAGCTCCAGTTGCGACAGTTGCAGCAGGCGGATCGCCAACTGCAGTTGCGGCGTCAGGGTGAGCTGTTGATGGAGGCGGAATTGCAGTGCGGGTTTCATGCCGGCCTGTGGAATGGACTGGGTTCCAATCCTACCCGCAGCCGGCGGGGGCGGCCATAGCCCGACATTCCCGCCGGAACGGCGTCACAACCGGAATTCGCGACCCAGGTAGACCTCGCGCACCTTCTCGTCGGCGAGGATGTGGGCGGGCGTGCCGCGCGACAGCACTTCGCCCTCGTTGAGGATGTAGGCGCGGTCGCAGATGCCCAGCGTCTCGCGCACGTTGTGGTCGGTGATCAGCACGCCGATGCCGCGTTCCTTGAGGTGGCGCACGATGCGCTGGATCTCGCCCACCGAGATCGGGTCGACGCCGGCGAACGGTTCGTCCAGCAGCATGTAACGCGGGCTGGCGGCCAGCGCGCGGGCGATCTCCACGCGGCGGCGCTCGCCGCCGGACAGGCTGATGCCCTTCTGGCCGGCGATGTGGGCGATCTTCAGTTCGTCGAGCAGGCTTTCCAGCTCGCCGTCGCGCTGCTGCGGGGACAGGCCCTCGCGAAGCTCCAGCACGGCCATGATGTTGTCGGCCACCGAGAGCCGGCGGAACACCGAAGCCTCCTGCGGCAGGTAGCCGATGCCCAGGCGCGCGCGCAGGTGCATCGGCAGGCCGGTGATCTCCTGCTTGTCCAGCTTGATCGTGCCGGCATCCGCCTCGATCAGGCCCACCACCATGTAGAAGCAGGTGGTCTTGCCGGCGCCGTTGGGGCCGAGCAGGCCCACCACCTCACCCTCGCGGATGGAGAAACCGAAATCGCGCACCACCTGCCGCGACTTGAAACTCTTCTGCAGACCTTCGGCTGACAGCATGCTTACTTGCCGCCCGCCGGTGCGCTGTGGGCGGGAGCGGGCGACGCCGGCTGGCCCGGCTTGGGCTTGGGCAGGAAGGTCATGTGCACGGCGTTGTCGCCGCTGCTGCTGCCGGTCATCTCGCTGGTCTCGGTGTTGTAGGTGAGCTTGTCGCCGTGCGCCTCGCCGCGGCCCTGCTGCTTGACCACGGCGTTGCCGGTAAGCACGGCGATGCCGTTGATGTTGTCGTAGTCGAGTTGCGCCGCGTCCCCGGTCATCAGGTTGCCGGCGTCGTCCAGTTCCTGGATGTGCGCGGGCGCGCCGGTGACCTGCACGTGGTCGACGTTCTGGTCGGCGTCGAAATGCACCGTGGCCAGGTCGCCGGTGATCTTCATGGTGCCCTGGGTGATCACCACGCGGCCGTGCAGCTTGACCGTGCTGTTGGGCGCGTAGGTGCCGTCGAACGAGTCCGCGTGCTCGACGTTCATCGGCTGCTGGCGGTCGGACTTCTTCGCCAGCGCCAGCGTGGGCAGCAGCGCCAACGCCGCCGCGGCGAGCAGGCCGGCGACGAACTTACGACTTGCGCTTGCGCGGCGGGAACGTGGCATGGACATTGTCGAGCAACTCCAGGTGATTGTCGTTGAGGTTGGCACGCATGCCGACCCCGTCCATTCTACTGGCGCCCTGCGTCATCTGCGCCGGCGCGGCGGTGACCATGCGGTTTTCCTTCGGCCACACAGTGACATCCGAGCTGACCAGATCCGTCGCCGGGGTGTCGGCCCAGGCGGGGCGGTGCATGGTCACCGGGCCTTGCAGCTTGATCAGGCTGCCGCTCTTGTCCACCCAGCCGTACAGCGACTGGCCGTGCCAGTCCGGCACGCCGGGTTTCTTGGACGAGAGGTCGAACACGGGCGAGTTGATGTACAGCGACTCGTCGCCTTCGCGGCGCTCCAGCTGCGGCGCCTGCATGCGGAAGGCGAGCTGGCCTTCCGGGTTGTAGGACCAGAGCTTGAAGTTGGTGAGCGTGTAGCCGGAGCGCGGCGGGCCCACGAAATCGTTCGGTTTCGGCGCCGGCCCCATCCACCACAGCAGCAGCTGGGCAAGGCCCACGCCGAGCGCGACCACCACGATCGCGCTGGCCAGTTTGCGGTCGCGCAGCCAACGACGCAGGCGCGCGATCAATGCCAGCGCTCCCGTTCGGCGGCGCTCTTGCCCTGCGCATGCAGGAGCAGGTCGCAGACCTCGCGCGCCGCGCCCATGCCGCCGGGCAGGCGGGTCTGCCAATGCGCGGCTTCGGCCACCCAGGGGTGGGCGTTGGCCACCGCCACGGCGAGGCCGGCGATGCGCATGGCGGGCAGGTCGGGCAGGTCGTCGCCGGTGAAGGCGGCCTGTTCGGGCGTGAGGTTCAACGCCTCCAGCAGGGTTTCCAGGCAGGCGTGCTTGTCGCCCTGGCCCTGGTAGACGTGGGCGATGCCCAGCTCCTCGGCGCGCAAGGCCACTGGGTGGCTGATCCGCGCGGTGACGATGGCCACCGCGATGCCGTTCGCCTGCAGGCGCTTCAGGCCCAGTCCGTCGTGCACGTGGAACACCTTGGCCTCGTGGCCGTCCTCGCCGTACCAGAGGCGGCCGTCGGTGAGCGTGCCGTCCACGTCGAAGGCGGCCAGGCGGATTTTCGCGGCGCGGGCGAGGAGATCGGCAGGAAAATCGGCCAGGTACATGGATTGGATCGCGAAGGTGGAGGGGAATGGCAACGCGCGATCAGACCACGCGTGCACGGAGCAGATCGTGAATGTTGAGCGCACCAACCACGCGCCGCTCGTCGTCGACCACCAGCAGGGCGTTGATCTGGTGCTTCTCCATCAGTTGCGCAGCCTCGGCCGCCAGCTTGTCGGGGCCGATGGTCTTGGGGCCGCGGGTCATCAGTTCGGCCACGCGGGCGCCGCGCAGGTTCACGTCCACGTCGTCCAGCGCGCGGCGCAGGTCGCCGTCGGTGAACACGCCGAGCAGGTGCTGCTCGGCATCCACCACCGCAGTCATGCCCAGCCGCTTGCGGGTCATCTCCACCAAGGCGGCGGTGAGGCCGGCTTCGGGCGGCACGCGCGGCACGTCGTCGCCGCTGTGCATCACGTCGCTGATCCTGAGCAGCAGGCGGCGGCCCAGGCTGCCGGCGGGGTGCGAGCGGGCGAAGTCGTCCGAGGTGAAGCCGCGCGCCTCCAGCAGGGCGATCGCCAGCGCATCGCCCAGCACCAGAGCGGCGGTGGTGCTGGTGGTGGGCGCCAGGCCCAGCGGGCAGGCCTCGCTGGAGATGCTGCCGTCGATGTGCACGTCGGCCTGGCTCGCCAGCGATGACGCCGGCTTGCCGGTGATCGCGATCAGCGGGATGCCCTGGCGCTTGATCATCGGCAGGATGAACAGCAGCTCGTCGGTTTCGCCCGAGTAGGACAGCGCCAGCACCACGTCATCGGGCTGGATCATGCCCAGGTCGCCGTGGCTGGCCTCGCCCGGGTGCACGAAGAAGGCCGGGGTGCCGGTGGAGGCGAGCGTGGCGGCGATCTTGCGCGCCACGTGGCCGGACTTGCCCATGCCGGTGACCACCACGCGGCCGCGGCAGGCCAGCAGCAGCCGGCAGGCCTCCACGAATGCGCCGTCGATGCGCGGGCCCAGCTCGGCGATCGCGGCCGCCTCGGTGGCGATCACCGCACGGGCGCTGTGCACGATGGCGTCGGGCTGCGGTTCGATGGCGGTGTGCGGGACGGGGCGTGGATTCATGTCGGCTCGGTGCGGGCGACGGGACGCCCGTGGCAGGGGTGCTGGCGGCCAGGCGGAGGACGCTGTCGTTTCTGCGACAGGGGATTTCCATTACCATGGCATATTCGCATTTTAACGTCACACGTCGACGCAATGCCGGTTCCGGTAACGTCGCCGCCCCTGCCCGTGGAAGCCCGATGGACCCAGCACGCATCCAGACCCTGATCGAAACCGGCCTGCCCGGGGCCAAGGTCGAGGTCAGCGGCGACGATGGCGTGCACTTCGAGGCCACCGTGGTCGCCGGCCAGTTCACCGGCAAGCTGCCGCTGGCGCGGCACCGGCTGGTCTACGCCACCCTGGGCGAGCTGATGGGCGGCGCGATCCACGCGCTGGCGCTGAAGACGCTGACCCCCGAGGAAGTCGCGGCGCGCCAAGGGTGAAGCGACTCCTGCTTGAAATGCCTCCTGCTTGAATTGAAAAGTCCGGCAGGGATGCCGGTTCTTCTTTGCGCTCATGGAGGAGCGCACCAGATTTAGGAACATCCGATGGCCAAGATCCTGATCAATGGCGGCGTGCCGCTCCAGGGCGAGGTGGGCATTTCCGGCGCGAAGAACGCCGTGCTGCCGATCCTCGCCGCCTGCCTGCTGGCCGATGCGCCGGTGAGCATCGGCAACGTGCCGCACCTGCACGACGTCACTACCTTCATCGAACTGCTCGGCCAGATGGGCGTGCAGCTGGTGCTGGACGACCGCATGAAGATCCACGTCGACCCACGCACCACCAGCACCTGCATCGCGCCGTACGACCTGGTGCGCACCATGCGCGCCTCGATCCTGGTGCTGGGCCCGCTGGTGGCGCGCTTCGGCCAGGCCGAGGTGTCGCTGCCCGGCGGCTGCGCGATCGGCTCGCGCCCGGTCGACCAGCACATCCGCGGCCTGCAGGCGCTGGGCGCCGAGATCAGCGTGGAGAACGGCTACATCAAGGCGCGCGCCAAGCGGCTCAAGGGCGCGCGCATCGTGATGGACATGGTCACCGTCACCGGCACCGAGAACATCATGATGGCGGCCACGCTGGCCGAGGGCACCACGGTGATCGAGAACGCCGCGCAGGAGCCAGAGGTGGTGGATCTCGCGCACTGCCTGATGGCGATGGGCGCGCAGATCGAAGGCGAGGGTACCTCCACCATGGTGATCCACGGCGTGGACCGCCTGCACGGCACCGATTACCGGGTGCTGCCCGACCGCATCGAAACCGGCACCTTCCTGGTCGGCGCAGCGATGACCGGCGGCAAGGTGCGCGCCCGCGGCGCCCGCGCCGGCACGCTGGACGCGGTGCTGGCCAAGCTGGAGGACGCCGGCGCGCACATCTCCAGCGGCGAGGACTGGATCGAGCTGGACATGGGCGGGCGCCGGCCGAAGGCGGTCAACATCACCACCGCGCCGTACCCTGCGTTTCCCACCGACATGCAGGCGCAGTTCACCGCGCTGAACTGCGTGGCCGAGGGCACCGGCGTGATCACCGAGACGGTGTTCGAGAACCGCTTCATGCACGCCCACGAGCTGCAGCGCCTCGGCGCTGACATCCAGCTCGAAGGCAACACCGCGGTGATCAAGGGCGTGGACCACATGAGCGGCGCGCCGATCATGGCCACCGACCTGCGCGCCTCGGCCTGCCTGGTGCTGGCCGGTCTGGTGGCGCAGGGCGACACCGTGGTCGACCGCGTCTACCACATCGACCGCGGCTACGAGAACATCGAGGAAAAGCTCGGCACGCTGGGCGCGCGGATCCGGCGCTTGCCGAACTGAGTGTCCCGCCGCAGACTGCCCTCGGTTGCGCAACGGAGGGCGGGGAATGGTGTACTACTGGCGGCTCAAGGACATTCCCGGGTTGCGCGACATGCCCAGGTCGCGCCGGCGACGGCTATGGCGTGAGGCGGGGAGGTGCAGCTTCACGTGGGGTCGCTGGCTGGCATCGTTGGCCGTGTTTGCTGCCGTGATGCAGGCGAGTGACGCCGCAAGCGCTTCATGGCTGCCGACCCACTCCAAGCTATGGCTGGAGATGCTGGCATTGCCTGTGACCGGTTTCGCGATCGACTGCTGGATCTGGCAGCCGGTCGCATGCCGCTGGCTGCGCGAGCATGCGCACGAACTGGATCGCTACGTCCCTGCGTAAGCCTCATGGCTGTGAATAGCTCACCAGTTCCAGCGTGAGGTTGCCGCCCTCCTTCTGGGCGATCTTGACCGGCACCGGATATTTCGCCGGCACGTACCAGGCGTTGAAGCCACGGTTCTGGTCGGTGCGATCCACGCGCACCGCATCGAACGAGCCGGCGGGCACGCTGACCTTTTCGCTGGCGGCCACCTTGAACGTCTGCATCTCGACCGCCTGCCTGCCGCCGACGGGGAAGCTGGCGCTTGTCGCGCCGTTGCGCAGCGCGATACCCAGCGCCAGCGGCAGAGTGTTGCGTTCCACCATGCCTGGCTGCATGGGGTAGCTGTGATGCTTGCCGTTGTCGTCCATCTGCACAGTATTGCCCTGCACGACGAGCTCGCGGTTCTTCGGCTTGAACGCGGAGGCGAAGGCGTATTTGTACGACACTGCCTGCGGCACCTGGCCGGCCCAGGTGAAGCGAGACACTTCCGACGTGCTTGCGCCCAGCGCGGCGGCGAGGCCAGCGGTACCGGTGATCTTGTCGGTGTATTCGAACTGGCCGTTGCCAACCGGCTTCAGCGTGAGCGTGGCGTCGCCCTGCAGTTGGTCGCCTTGCAGCACGCGGTAGGTGGCGGTGAAGGACTGCGGCACACTCGCGGCGAAGGACGCGGCGGCGGGCAGGACGAGGGCCATGGCGAGGCCGGCGCGGAGGAGGGTGGTCTTCATCCTGCCGACTATAGGGCGCATGCCTGAATGTTCCGCGACCCCCGCTTTCCTGCGACCTACGACAGTTGCGCCACCGTCAGGGGCGTCGTCACCGGCTGGCCATCGAACAGCGCCTCGCCATTCCAGCGCAGGCGGCCGCAGGCGATGGCGCCGACCACCGCGGGCAGCAACCGGTGCTCTTCCGCCAGCAGGCGTTCCGCCAGCGAGGCTTCGGTGGCGCCGGCACCGACCGGGATGCGCGCCTGCGCCACCACCGGGCCACCGTCCAGTTCGGCGGTGACGTAGTGGACGCTGGCGCCGTGTTCGGCATCGCCGGCCTCGAGGCAGCGGCGGTGCGTGTGCAGGCCGGGATACTTCGGCAGCAGCGAGGGGTGGATGTTGATGGCACGGCCTTCCCATTTGGCTACCACGGCGCCGTCGATCACGCGCATGAAGCCGGCCAGCACCAGCAGGTCGGCGCCGCTGGCGGCGACGCGGGCGAACAGCTCGCGGTCGAAGCTCGGGCGGTCGGGATAGCTCTTCGGGTTCAGCGCCAGCGTGGGGATGCCCGCCGCCTCGGCCAGCCGCAACGCGCCGGCGGAGGCCTTGTCGCTGGCCACCAGCACGAACTCCACCGGCAGCGTGCCGGCATCGCGCGCGGCGATCAGCGCGGCGAGGTTGCTGCCGCGGCCGGAAGCGAGCACGGCAATGCGCAAGGGAGTGGGCATGGGCGAGGAAACCAGTTCGTCATTCCGGCGCAGGCCGGAATCCAGTCAGAGAACTCGTGCGAAGCACGCCGAATATGTTCTGTTTCGTGTGCTTCGCACGATGCATTTCACTGGGTTCCGGCTTTCGCCGGAATGACGTTGTTGCAAGTGGGTGGTGGAAGTCGAGTTGGCTGACATCAGCCGATATGGACGCGCTCGTCGCCGCTGGCCTTCACCACCGCGCCGATCACGCGACTGGCGAGGCCGTGCTTCGCCAGCAGGGCCGTGGCCGCGGCTACCGCGGCCTGCGGCAGGATCACGGTGAAGCCGATGCCGCAGTTGAAGGTGCGCCACATTTCCTCGCGCGCCACCTTGCCTTCGCGCTGCAGCCAGTCGAATACCGGCGGCAGAGTCAGCGTGCCGGCGTCGAGCGCGAGGGCGAGGCCGTCGGGCACCACGCGGATGATGTTTTCCTTCAGGCCGCCGCCGGTGATGTGCGCCATGCCGTGGATGGCCGCGCGCTGTGTGGCGAGCAGCTCCAGCATCGGCTTCACGTAGATCGTGGTGGGCGCCATCAGCGCGTCGGCGAGCTTCGTGCCGCCCAGGTCGAGATCGAGCGGCCGGCCGGCGCGGTCGAGAATCTTGCGGATCAGCGAGTAGCCGTTGGAGTGCGGGCCGCTGGAGGCGACGCCCAGCACCACGTCGCCGGCCACGATGGCGTCGCCGGAGAGCAGGTCGGCCTTCTCCACCGCGCCCACGGTGAAGCCGGCCAGGTCGTATTCGCCGGGCGGGTACATGTCGGGCATCTCGGCGGTCTCGCCGCCGATCAGCGCGCAGCCGGCCAGTTCGCAGCCCCTGGCGATGCCGCCCACCACGGCCGCGGCGGTGTCCACGTCCAGCTTGCCGGTGGCGAAGTAGTCGAGGAAGAACAGCGGCTCGGCGCCCTGCACCAGCACGTCGTTGACGCACATGCCGACCAGGTCGATGCCGATGGTGTCGTGGCGGCCGAGCTGCTGGGCCAGCTTCAGCTTGGTGCCCACGCCGTCGGTGCCGGAGACCAGTACCGGCTCCCTGTACTTGCCGCCCAGGTTGAACAGGCCGCCGAAGCCGCCCAGCCCGCCCATCACCTCGGGTCGGCTGGTGCGCTTGACCAGCGGCTTGATGCGTTCGACCAGGGCATTGCCGGCGTCGATATCGACCCCGGCGGCGCGATAGGTAAGGGCGTCGGACATGGCGGAAACCGGCGGTGGGAAACGCGCAATTCTAGCGCATGCGGGCCGTGGTCGGCGCGGTCGCATGCCCGGTTCCGTGGCCCGCGGCATGGACGCGGGGAGGGCGATTGGGCAGACTTCCGCGGTATCCCCCGACCTGTGTCCCGCCGATGCGCCTGCCCCCGATGCGTCTGCTCCGCCTGTTCACCATCGCCCTGCTGCTGGGCTTCGCCGCGCTGCCGCCGCTGCAGGCGCAGGTCGCCTCGCCGTACTCGGTGACGGTGCCGGTGCCCGACACCAGCGACACCCAGCGCGGCGACGCCTTCGCCACCGCGCTCAGCCAGGTGCTGGCGCGGGTCGCCGGTGGCCAGGATCTGCGCAGCAAGGCGGGCTACGACGACGCGCTGAAGAACGCCGCCGCGCTGGTGCGCCGCTTCCAGTACGCGCGTGCCGCCACTGGCATGAGCCTCACCGTGGATTTCGAGCCCGGCGCGGTGCGCCATCTGGTCTCCACGCTGGGCGTGGTGGGCAGCGTGGGCGCCAAGCCGCCGGTGTTGCTGATGGTGCGCGGCAGTGACGGCCAATTGCTGGACAAGGACGCGCTGGCCGGTCTCGCCAAGGCCGCCGCCGCTCGCGGCTACGGCGTGGCCTACGTCGATCCCGCCAATGCGCCCGATCCGGCCAAGGTGGACGCGGCCGATCCGGCCACGCTGGCGGCGATCAACCAGCAATACCACACCGGCCTGGTGCTGCTTGGCAGCCTGCACGACGGCAGCGCCGACTGGACCCTGGTCTCCGGCGGCAAGGCGCAGCGCTGGACCGACAAGGCCGCCACCGAGGACGCCCTGCTGGCCGACGCCGGCAACGGTACGGTCGACCGCATCGGCAAACAGCTCAACGTGATCGGCGCCACGGTCAGCGACGAAAAGCTGTGGGTGAGCGGGCTGAGCAGCGCGATGGACTACGCCAGCCTGCTCAACGTGCTGCGCGCCGATCCCTCGGTGCGCAGTGTCGCGACGCTTGGTGCGGAGAACGACGGCATGCTGATCGAAGTGAAGTCGGCGATGCCGGCCGGTGCGCTGGCCGCGAACCTCGCCGCCAGCGGACGGCTGATCCGTGCCACCGCGCATCCCGGCACCGACGCCAGCCTGCGCTGGCTGCATTGATGGGTATCAGGAACGACCGCTTGCTTGTTCGTCATTCCTGCGAAAGCAGGACAAGCGCGGATCGCGCAGAACGCCCGCAGGGCGGCCCCGGAGGGGCGGGCGCAGCGAGTCGTCCAGGATCTTTGCCGTCAAGGATCGGGAGGCGCCGGACCCCAGCTTCCACTGGGGTGACGGAGGTTTTCCAATGCTCCTCCACGCACGTGTCCCGCCGGCGTTCGTGCGCCGCTGGGGTGTCGTCATGCTGACGCAGGAGAACCAGCGCCGCTGGCAGTTGCTGGCGATCCTCGCAGTCATCGTCTTCCTGTTGTGGCGGCTGGCGCCGATGCTGATGCCGTTCGTGGTGGCGGCGATGCTGGCCTATCTGGGCGATCCGCTGGCCGACCGGCTGGAGCGCGTCGGCATGGGGCGCACGCTGGCGGTGAGCATCGTGTTCCTGGTGCTGGCGCTGGTGCTGACCGGCGCGCTGCTGCTGCTGATCCCGCTGATCTCGCACCAGATCGAGAACCTGATCCAGAACGTGCCGCGCTACGTGGACTGGGCCGAGCACACCGCCTGGCCGTGGCTGCAGGCGAAGCTGCACCTCGATCCGCGCACCTTCGACAGCGACCGGATGATCGCCACGATCAAGGAGCACATCGGCTCGGTGGGCGGCATCGCCGGCCAGGTGCTGGGCAAGGTCTCGCGTTCCGGCTTGGGCGTGGTGCTGTGGCTCACCAACCTGGTGCTGATCCCGGTGGTGGCGTTTTACCTGCTGCGCGACTGGGACCGGCTGGTGGCGGCGATCGACCGCCTGCTGCCGCGCTTGATCCAGCCTACGATCGCTCACCTCGCGCGCGAGTCGGATGCGGTGCTCGGCGCGTTCGTGCGCGGCCAGCTGCTGGTGATGCTGGCGCTGGGCGTGTACTACGGCGGCACGTTGTCGCTGGTGGCGGGGCTGTCGGTGGGCGTGCTGATCGGCATGATCGCGGGCCTGCTGAGCTTCGTGCCCTACCTCGGCTTCATCACCGGCTTCGGCGCCGCGATCATCGCCGCGCTGGTGCAGTACGGCGACTGGACACACGTGCTGATCGTCTGCGGCGTGTTCATCGTCGGCCAGTTGCTGGAAGGCTACGTGCTGGTGCCCAAGCTGGTGGGCGAGAAGATCGGCCTGCATCCTGTGGCCGTGATCTTCGCGGTGCTCGCCGGCGGCGAGCTGTTCGGCTTCATCGGCGTGCTGCTGGCACTGCCGGCCGCCTCGGTGGTGATGGTGTTGCTGCGCTACCTGATGGAGCGCTACCGCCAGAGCGACCTGTACACCGAAGAGGGTGAGGCCGATCCTGCCCTCCACGAAACGGTCGCCGAGGTGGATGTTGCAGTGAGCACCGCCGCCGGCACGGTGGAAACCACGACGGTGATCGAGCCGCCGTCGCACGAGCCGCCCGCCCAGCCATGATCCCGCAGCTGCCGCTCGCGCTGCGCTGGCCGCGCCGCCAGCGCTTCGAACATTTCCACGCCGGCGCCAACGCCGTCGCGCTCGCCGCGGTCGAGGCGCTGGCGTGCGAGTCGGACGCGCCATGGCTCTACCTGCACGGCCCCGCCGGCAGCGGCAAGAGCCACCTGTTGATGGCTGCCTGCCAGGCCGCCGGCGAGGCCGGTCGCGGCGTGCAATACCTGCCGCTGGCGCGCATCGCCGACCGCGCCGTCGCGATCCGCGGCGTGGCCGGCGGCGCGCTGCTGGCATTCGACGATCTCGGCGCCATCGCCGGCGACCGCGAGGCCGAGCATGCGCTGTTCGACCTCTACAACCGCGCGAAGGCCGAAGGCGCCGCCCTGCTGTTCGCCGCCGATGCCGTGCCGGCGCAGCTCGGCCTCACGCTGCCCGACCTGCGCTCGCGCCTCGGCGCCTGCACCCAGTTCGCGCTCAAACCGCTGGACGACGCCGAACGCCGCGCCGTGCTCAAGGCCCAGGCCGGCCTGCGTGGCATCGAGCTGGACGAGGGCGTGCTCGACTGGCTGTTCGCCCGCCACACGCGTGATCTCGGCGCGCTGCTGGATCTGCTCGATCGGCTCGACCAGGCCTCGCTGGCGGCGCAGCGGCGGGTGACGATTCCGTTCTTGCGCGGGCTGTTGCGCGAATCAGGCCGTGTAGGATCTTGACTCATGTCGAAGCGACGGTCGGGCGCTTGAGCCAAACGACGCAAGTGAGCGCTTTCAAATGGAATGGTTGGACAAAATCTCTAAGGTTTCAATTGCGATACAAATGGCCAGAGAGTATGGCCATCGGTCAGGTCTAGATGCGTGGAAGTCGATGCTGTGACCTTGGTCTTGTTCATCACGAAGCGTAGGTCGCGCACGTGCGCGACAGGGTGATCGGCATCAAGCGTAAGGTGCAGGGTGGTCGACTCTTCCGATGTAGGAACGCCTTGCGTAGCGCTCGGCGCCAGATACATCGTTTCCAGTCGGAGTGTCGGATTGGTGATCGCCTCAACCGAATTGATCCCCGCGTTTGGCGAGAAAGTCAGTTTCAGATCACGCACGATGAACACGTAGGTGTCAGGCGTTTCCTCGCGAACCACCGTGCCCGAATATGCGACTGTTCCGTACTGCCCGGAGATCGGGAGTTGCTGCGTGCTGGAAGCGGCACATGCAGCCAATGCCAGGGCTGCTGAGATCAAAGGTATTTGCACGATCCTCATGCAAGCTTCCTTAGGTTTTTTGGCGCATCGGTGATGCCGATGGTTACCTCAGGCCTTCAGCAACTCCGGTGTCGCCTGCGCGCCGATGGCGTCGGTCATCGCCTTTGCCACGTTGAGGTTGCCGGCGATGATATTGCCGCTG
Source organism: Rhodanobacter sp. C06 (assembly GCF_002001105.1). Taxonomy (GTDB): domain Bacteria; phylum Pseudomonadota; class Gammaproteobacteria; order Xanthomonadales; family Rhodanobacteraceae; genus Rhodanobacter_A. Next base: position 45,129 of record NZ_MUNP01000049.1, read on the forward strand.
GCCGGGATGCCGTCGCGGCCGGCGAAGTCGCCGTAGCGGCCGCCCGCCTCGTGCACCAGCAGCACGCCGGCGGCCATGTCCCAGGGCTTGAGGCCGATCTCGAAGTAGCCGTCGTAGCGGCCGGCGGCGGTGTAGGCGAGATCCAGCGCGGCGGAGCCGGAGCGGCGGATGTCCTCGGCCTGGCCGAGCAGGGCGCGGGTCATCGCGAGCTGGGTGTCCAGATGTGCGCGCTGGCGATAGGGGAAGCCGGTGGCGATCATCGCGCCGCCCAGGTTCTCGCGCTTGCCGACGCGGATGCGGGTGGGGCCGGTGCCCTTGTCGAGATACGCGCCGTCGCCCTTGCTGGCGGTGAACAGCTCGCCGCGCAACGGGTCGAACACCACGCCGTACACCGGCACGCCCTTGTCGAGCATCGCGATGGAGACGGAGAAGTGCGGGATGCCGCGCAGGTAGTTGTGGGTGCCGTCCAGTGGGTCGATCACCCAGGTGAGCGGGCCCTTCTTGCCGATCGCGCCGCTTTCCTCGGCGAGGATGCCGTGGTCGGGGTAGGCGCGGCGCAGTTCCTTGACGATCTCGGCTTCGGCCAGCTTGTCGACCTCGGAGGCGAAGTCCATGCGCTGCTTCTCGACGACGGTGAGGCCGTCGATGCGGTTCATGTAGCGCAGGATGACGTTGCCGGCGGCGCGCGCGGCGCGCACCGCGATGGTGATGGCGGGTCGGGTCATGGCTTCGGCTTGGCAAAAGAGCGGGTTGCGGCGGGCGATTCTAGCAGAGCCGGGGCGCGAGCCAGTCGGTGCGTCGCGGCGGCGGTTCGGAACGATGGCGGGGCTTGGACTATCCTTGTCGACCATCCTCGCCCAATCCGCCCTCGCATGACCGCCAACGATCTTGCTGTCTTGTTCCGCTTCGTGCTGGTGCGCACCTCGCACCCCGGCAATATCGGCGGTGCGGCGCGGGCGATCCGCACGATGGGGTTCACCCGGCTGGAGCTGGTGGCGCCGGCGCGCTTCCCCGACCGCGAGGCGGACGCGCTGGCGGCGAACGCGGTGCAGGTGCTGGCCGAGGCCGGCGTGCACGAGACGCTGGTCGACGGCCTGGCCGGCGCGAGTTTCGCGCTGGGCCTGTCGGCGCGGCGGCGCGGGGTGAACCTGCCGGAGCTGTCGCCGCGCGAGGGAGCGCGGCAGGCGTTGGCCGCGGCCGCGCGCGGCGAGCAGGTGGCGCTGCTGTTCGGCAACGAGCGCACGGGACTGGAAAACGACGAGCTGGCGACCTGCCATGCGATGGTGCGCATTCCCAGCGTGGACGATTTCAGCTCGCTGAACCTGGCCCAGGCCGTGCAGGTGATGGCCTACGAGTTGCGCCTGGCGATGCTGGGCGACGAGTTGCCCGCGCCGCCGCCCGAGCACGACGAGCCGCCCGCCGACGCTTCGCAGATGGAGCGCTTCTATGCGCATCTCGCCGAGACGCTGGACGACATCGACTTCCACAAGGGCCGTTCGCCCGAGACGATCATGTTGCGCTTGCGCAAGCTGTTCCAGCGCGCTCAACCTGACCAGCGCGAGCTGCGCGTGCTGCACGGCATCCTCGCCGATGCGCAGCGGATGGCGATGCTGGCGCGGGCCGCGCCAGCATCGCCGCGATCCACGGAGGGATCGCACGTCAATCAGGCTGAGCCTGATTGACGGAGCCCGATCCGGCCAGGGCCGGATCGGGCGAGTCAGGAAAGGGCAGGAAGCCCTTTCCTGACATCAAGCCACGCTTTTGCTCTGGCTTTACGCGCCGCCGCTACCCCTCCGCCTCGTCCGCGTTGTCCTGCTGCGGCGCGCGGGTGACCAGCAACTTGTCGATGCGGGCGCCGTCCAGGTCCACCACCTCGAAGCGGAAGCCCTGCCAGGCGAACACCTCGCCGGTCTGGGGGATGTGGCCGAGCGCGGCTGTCACCATGCCGGCCAGGGTGCGGAAATCGTGTTCGTTCTCGCCGGGCAGGCGGTCGACGTGCAGGAGTTCACGCAGATCGTCGTTGGCCAGGCTGCCGTCGATCAGCCAGCTGCCGTCGGCGCGCTCGACGATGGGCGCGTCCGCGGCGGCATCGCCATGGCCGAGCTGGCTGGCGCCGACCACGGCGGCGAGCAGGTCGTTGACGGTGACCAGGCCCTCGATGTCGCCGTATTCGTCCACCACCAGGGCCAGCGGCGTCTCGGCGTCGCGGAATTCCTCCAGCAGGTCCAGCGCGCGTGCGGTGGCGGGTACGTACAGCGGCTTGGCGAGGTGGTCGAACAGCTGCGGGCGGCCGTCGGCGAAGGCCTGCAGCAGGCGCTTCACCTCGACCACGCCGACCACCTCGCTCTCGTCGCCGCGGTAGACCGGATAGCGCGAGTATGGCGTCTGCCGCAGCACTTCCACGTTCTCCGCGTGCGTCGCGGCCATGTCCAGCCAGGCAATGCGCACGCGCGGTGTCATCACGCTGTCCACGCTGCGGTCGCCCAGGCGCAGCACGCGGTTGACCATGTTGTGTTCGTCGGCGTCCAGCACGCCCTGCTCGGCGCTCTCGGCCACCAGCAGGCGGATCTCCTCCTCGGTGGCGGCGGCATGGCCGCGGCTGCGCACGCCGAGCAGGCGCAACAGCAGGCTGCTTGCGGCGTTGAGCAACCACACGAACGGCGCGGTGGCGCGCGACAGCACCAGCATTGGAATGGCCACGATGACCGACACCTTCTCCGGCGCCGACAGCGCGAGGCGCTTGGGTACCAGTTCGCCCACCACGATCTGGATGAAGGAGATCAGCACGAAGCCCAACACCACGCCGAGCACCCGGGCATAGGGCTCCAGCCACGCGGCGCGCCCGCCATGCAGCAGGGCGGCGATGTGCGTGCCCAGCGCATCGCCGGCCACGGCGCCGGTGATCAGCATCAAGAGGGTGATGCCGACCTGGATGGTGGAGAGGAAGTATTCCGGCTTCTCGGCGTGCCGCAGCGCCAGCGCGGCGCGGCTGCTGCTGCGCGCCATCTGCTTGAGGCGGCTCTTGCGCGAGGCGACCAGGGCCATCTCGGACAGCGCGAAGAAGCCGTTGCACAGGGCGAGCACGAGGACGAGCGCGATTTCGGTCAGCATCGCGGGGATCGCGGGGAGGGGCGCATGGGCCGGAGTGTAGCGGCAGCGCCGCGTGGCGCTCCACGCTGGCGCTCCGGATGGGGCGGCGTGCCGTTGCGCAAGTGCCTGATCGTGTTGGCCGATGAGAGCGCTTCCGGCCGGCGTGCGGCGGAGCGGCGGCGACAACCGTGCTGCGGTGCGAGGTAACTGTCCTGTAACATCGCCGCCATTCGACCCCCAGGCGTGGCCCGCATGTTTTCACTGCAGACGATCTTCGGCAAAGGCGACAAGTTCTACGGGCTGCTGGAGCAGAGCGCCGAGGCGGCGCACGAGAGCGCCAAGGCGCTCCAGGCCCTGGTCACCCAGGCCGACCATGCACCGGTGATGGCCGCGTTCGCCGCTACCCGCGCGCGCGAGAAGGCGCTGGCCGCGCAGATCAGCGAAGAGCTGGTGAACACCTTCGTCACCGCGCTGGACCGCGAGGACATCGAGGCGCTGAACTCGGCGCTGTACAAGATCCCCAAGACCGTGGAGAAGTTCGCCGAGCGCTACGAGATCGTGGCGGTGCGCCTGCAGGGCGTGGATTTCGGCCAGCGCGCGCTGGTGCTGGAGCGCTCCACCGAGGTGGTGTCCGAGATGATCGGCGAGCTGCGCCGCGGCCTGCGCATCGATCCGGTGAAGAAACTGCAGGATCGGCTGCAGACGCTGGAGTCGGAAGGCGACCGCATGCTGCTGGCGCCTTACCGTACGCTGTACGTCGAAGGCAACGACGCGATGAAGGCGATGCTGGCGAAGGACTTGTTCGAGCTGCTGGAGAAGGCGATCGACAAGTGCCGCGACGTCGGCAACATCGTCTACTCGATCGTGCTGAAGAATTCGTGAGGCCCGTCGCATGAGCCTCGGACTGGTCGTGGCGGTGGTGCTGATCGCCCTCGTCTTTACCTACATCAACGGCTTCCACGACACCGCCAACTCGATCGCCACCGTGGTGGCGACCAAGGTGCTCACGCCGGGCCAGGCGGTGCTGCTGGCCGCGGTGACCAACCTGATCGGCGCGTTGTGGGGCACCGCGGTGGCGGCCACCATCGCTGCGGGCATCGTCAACAGCGGCGTGGTCGAGGCCGGCCCGCAGCTGCTGATCTGCGCGCTGCTGGCGGCGATCGTGTGGAACCTGATCACCTGGTGGCTGGGTCTGCCGTCCAGCTCCAGCCACGCGCTGGTCGGCGCCCTGGTGGGCGCCGCGATCGCCGAGGCCAGCGGCAGCTTCGACGCGGTGATCTGGACGCAGGGTGGCGCGCACTGGTGGACCGGCAAGGGCGTGATCCCCAAGGTGGTGGTGCCGATGGTGGCCTCGCCGATCATGGGCATGCTGATCGGTTTCGCGCTGATGGGCGGCCTCTACGCACTGCTGGCGTGGTTCTCGCGCCGCGGCGGCTGGCTGCGCCTGCTCGGCCGCACGCCCTTCGTCAACAGCTTCTTCGGCAAGGCGCAGATCGTTTCGGCCAGCGCGATGGGCCTGGCGCACGGCAGCAACGACGCGCAGAAGAGCATGGGCATCATCGCGCTGGCGCTGGCCAGCACCACCGCGGCGGGGCAGTTCGACCACCTGCCGGCGTGGCTGCATTTCCTGCGCATCCACGAAACCGCGCACGGTGGCTTCGCGGTGCCGGCGTGGGTGGCGGTGGTGTGCGCGCTGACCATGGCCGGCGGCACCGCCGGCGGCGGCTGGCGCATCATCAAGACGCTGGGCCACAAGATGGTGAAGCTGCACCCGATCAACGGCTTCGCCGCGGAAGGCAGCTCGGCGGCGGTGATCCTGCTTGCCTCGCACTTCGGCCTGCCGGTGTCCACCACCCACGTGGTGTCCTCGGCGATCATGGGCGTGGGCTCGGCCAAGCGCTCGAACGCGATCCGCTGGTCCGTGGTGGAGCGCATGGTGTGGGCGTGGATCCTCACCCTGCCGGTTACTGCGCTGATCGCGTGGGGCTTTGTCGAGATCGCCCGTTTGTGGGGTTGAGCCTCGCTGCCTAGAACGCGTCGCTGCTGTTGGCGACCAGCTGTTCCAGCTGGTCGCCAAGGTTGCCCAATTCGGTGATCAGGCGATGCAGTTCTCGCTCGTCGAGCAACTCGTAGGGGCGGTTCTCGCACAGCTGCAGGTAGGGCGCTCCGTCCAGGTCGGTGACGGCGAGGAAGCCGCAGCGCTGCTCCCAGTTGAAGCGCAGGCAGCGTTGCGGGTCGGTGCCCGCGAGCGGCCCGATCGGGGTGGAGATGCGCAGGTAGCGGCGGCCGGTCTCGTCCTCCAGCTCGGCCAGGTAGATGCCCTGGTGGCGCCCGCGCGGCAGGCTGAGGTCGAAGCTGATCAGGTAGGGGTCGTTCTGGCGCAGCCCGTGCAGGCTGCCCACGTGGGAACGTACGGCTTCGAAATGGTGCATGGGACGCCCCCGTGACTGGCCGATGGCACTGCTACTCTGACACGTCCGTATCCCGCCTTGGTCAAGGCCCTGTTATCGCCATGCAAGACAGCCACGCTCGCGTCTACGCCGCCATCGCCGCGATCCCGCCCGGCCGCGTTGCCAGCTACGGCGCCATCGCCGCCCGCGCCGGCCTGCCGGGCCGCGCGCGGCTGGTCGGCAAGCTGCTGGGCGAAGTGCCCGACGGCGTGGAGCTGCCCTGGTTCCGGGTGTTGCGTTCCTCGGGCGAGATCGCCCTGCCCAAGGGCAGCCGCGGCTTCCGCGAACAGGTGCGACGGCTGCATGCCGAGGGCGTGGAGGTGAAGAACGGTCGCGTGGCGCTCAGCGCGTTCGGGCTGGACGCGAACCTTGACCGTGCGCTGTGGGGGATGCCTTGACGGCGGTCAGGCGGCGGTCTTGTCGAACCGCCGGATGAAATCCCGCACCTGCGGATAGACCACTTCGCGCCAGCGCCGGCCGCTGAAGATGCCGTAGTGGCCGGCGCCTTCGATCACCTTGTGCGCGCGGCGCTTCGCCGGGATGCTGCTGCAGAGGTCGTGCGCGGCCTGGGTCTGGCCGAGGCCGGAGATGTCGTCCAGTTCGCCTTCCACGGTGAGCAAGGCGCTCCGCGTGATCGCGGCGGGGTTCACCCGCTCGCCGGCCACGTCCCACAGCCCGCGCGGCAGCAGGAACTGCTGGAATACGGTGGCTATGGTGTCGAGGTAGAACTCCGCCGGCAGGTCGAGCACGGCGTTGTATTCGTCGTAGAACTTGCGGTGCGACTCGGCGTCTTCCAGGTCGCCGCGCAGCAGGTTCTGGTAGAAGTCCCAGTGCGATTGCAGGTGGCGGCCGGGGTTCATCGCGATGAAGCCGGCGTGCTGCAGGAAGCCCGGGTACACCTCGCGGCCGCGGCCGGGATAGTTCGGCGGCACGGTGTGGATCACGTTGCCCTTGAACCAGGCCAGCGGCTGGGTGGTGGCGAGGTTGTTGACGCTGGTGGGGCTGCACCGCGGGTCGATCGGTCCGCCCATCATGGTGAGGCTGCGCGGCGTGGCCTCGCCGCGCGCGGCCAGCAGCGACACCGCCGCCAGCACCGGCACCGTGGGCTGGCAGACCGAGATCACGTGAAGTGATTCCGCGCCGATGTGGCGGATGAAGCGCTCGATCAGCGCCACGTAGTCGTCCAGCCCGAACGGGCCGGCTTCGGCCGGCACCATGCGCGCATCCACCCAGTCGGTGACGTAGACCTTGTGTTCGCGCAGCAGGGTGCGCACGGTGTCGCGCAGCAAGGTGGCGTGGTGGCCGGACAGCGGCGCCACCACCAGCACCACCGGGTCGGTTTTCATCGTCTCGATGGTGACCGGGTCGTCGCTGAAGCGCTTGAAGCGCTTCAGCTGGCAGAACGGCGTGTCCAGCGCCACGCGCTCGATCACCGCGATCTCGTGGCCGTGCGCCTCGACCTGGTGGATGCCGAAGACGGGCTTCTCGTAATCCTTGCCGAGACGATGGACCAGCTCGTAGCCGGCGGCCAGCCGTTGCGTGCCGGGCCACGCGGCGAACGGGTTGTTCGCATCGTTGAGCATCTGTGCGCTGGCGTCGGCGAAGTGGCTGAGCGGGCCGAGGAAGGCGCGTTGCCACTCGTGGATCTGATAGAGCATGGGGCGACCGGTATGGGCGAAAAACGCGCCATCTTAGCGCCGTTCACGGTTTCTTGTGTTGCAGTGCCGCAGGCGCGATCGTCAAGACGATCAAGGGTTTGGCTTGCGCCGCTTGGCGTCGCCCGGCGGCGCCAAGCGGCGATGCCGGCCGGATGCGCCAGCCGGCGCACGATCGCGTTGACGCCGTCCGACGGCGCGCGTAGCGTCGCGCTCCGGCGTCGTGATTTCGTGGCGTGGCACACCGGCACGGGTGGCCCGCGGCTGCTTCGCACAGGGGAGCGAATCGACATGGGCGCAGTGGACATCGATACGCAGGCGCGTCCGGAAATCGGGGCGCAGCGCCGGGTTGCGCTCGAGCGCCGGAGCGCCGCCGAGTTGCCGTATCCGGACTTCGTGCGCGATTACGTCGCGCGCAATCGTCCGGTGGTGGTGGAGGACGCGCTGCGGGCCTGCCCGGCGCGGCAGCAGTGGACGCCGGAATATTTCCGCGAACGCTTCGGCGCGAAACCCATCCAGGTCAGCCCCAGCGAGCAGATGACGTTCGCCGACTTCATCGACGCGGTGCTGGCCTCGCGCGAGGATGCGCCCGGCCCGTACATGTACCGCCTGTTCATCGGCCCGCACATGCCGGAGCTGCTGCCGGACCTGGAGCCGCTGAATCCCTATGCGTTCCCGCGACGGCTGGCCAGCCCGCTGATGCCGCGGCAGTGGCGGCGGCCGGACGGCTATCTGAAGCTGCTGATCGGCGGCATCGGGGGGCGCTTTCCGTTCCTGCATTACGACCTCGAGAACTCGCACGCGACGATCACCGAGATCCACGGCGACAAGGAGTTCATCCTGTATCCGCCGGAAGACGCCGCGTTCCTGTATCCCAAACCGGGCATGCCGAACCAGTCGACGATCCCGGACGTGCGCCAGGTCGACCCGCAGCGCTTCCCGCTGTACGAGCGTGCCACCCAGTACCACACCGTGCTGCATCCGGGCGACATGGTGTTCGTGCCCTCGCGTTGGTGGCACGGCGCGCGGGCGCTGTCGCCATCGATCTCGATCTGCCAGAACATGCTGGACGGTTCGAACTGGGGCGGCTATGTCGACGAACTGTGTTCCCGCGCCAGCGGCCTGCCTGGGTCGAAGCGGCATGCCAAGCGGGCGTACCTGAGCGCGCTCGGCGGCCTGCTGTCGATGCTGGAGCGCTGGCCGCGCCTCTCCGCCGCGGGATCGGCGGGGCGCGTCGCGCGGCTGGCGCCGGTCACCTGTGCCGAAGCCGGCGATTCCAGCAGCTGGCCGGTCGCCAGTTGGAAGGTGCGCTGACGCTCATTCGATGCGCCGCAACTCGGTATCCGCGGCGAGGTCGTGCAGTGCGCGGCGGCGCGGATCGAACAGCGCCACGGCGAACCACAGCGCCCATGCACCCAGCACGGTCCACAGCGTGGCGTGCAAACCGAGCAGCGGCTCCAGCGCCAGCAGCAGCATCGGCGCGGCGGCGACCAGCACGCGGACCACGGCCTGCTGCAGGCTGATCGTGCCGCCGTCGTCGCGGCTCACGCGGATGCGCCACGGCCGCATGCCCACGGTCTGCCCGCCGCGGCGCCACGAGGCCACGAAGTAGGCGGCCACCACCACGCCTTGCAGCCACTGGTACCAGAGCGGGACCACGGTGCGCGCTCCGGTTTCGATCAGCCGGCCGCCGGTGGCGAGCTGGCACAGCAGGCCCACCACCATCACGATCGCTACCACGATCAAGAGGTCGTAGATCAGGGCGGCGAGGCGACGCCACAGCGGACAGGGCAGGTTGGCGGCGTTCATCGGGCGGCTTGCACTCGGTTGGCGCCATGCCCAGCATGGTGCGCATGCAGAAAGAAGATTCGCCCAGTATCGCCGAAGCGGATGCCGCGAGCATCGACGCCTTCCTGGAACGCGTGTGGTCCGAGGACGGCCTCGCCGACCGCACGCTGGAGGCCTATCGCCGGGATCTGGAAGCGCTGGCGCGCTGGCTGGCCGGTCGCGGGCGCACGCTGCGCAATGCGCGGCGCGAGGACATCTCCGCCTACCACGGCGAGCAGCATGCCGCGGTGCGCTCGATGGCGCGGCGGCAGTCGGCGTTCCGCCGCTACTACGCGCATCTCGCTCGGGAACAGACCGGCTTCGAGGATCCCACCTTGCTGATCGAGCGTCCGCGCATGCCACGCAGCCTGCCCAAGGCGCTGGCCGAGCGCGAGATCGAGGCGCTGCTGAATGCGCCGGACACCGACGGCACGCTGGGCCTGCGCGACCGCGCGATGCTGGAGCTGATGTACGCCTCGGGCCTGCGCGTTTCCGAGCTGGTGGAGTTGCCGCTCGCCGCGCTCAACCCGCGCCAGGGCGTGTTGCGCGTCACCGGCAAGGGCGGCAAGGACCGCCTCGTGCCGGTAGGCGAGGTGGCGCTGGGCTGGATCGAAAGCTATCTCGCCGGTGCGCGTCCCGCGCTGGCCAAGGGGCATCAGCCCGCGGCGCTGTTCCTCAGCCGGCGTGGCGAGGGCATGACGCGACAGATGTTCTGGACCCTGGTGAAGCGCCATGCACTGAAGGTCGGCATCCAGGCCAAGCGCATCTCGCCGCACGTGCTGCGCCACTCCTTCGCCACGCATTTGCTCAACCACGGCGCCGACCTGCGTGCGCTGCAGATGCTGCTCGGCCACAGCGCGCTCAGCACCACGCAGATCTACACCCTGGTGGCGAAGGAAGGGCTGAAGCGCCTGCATGCGCAGCATCATCCGCGCGGCTAGGCCAAAAGAGGGTCAGAGTGCAGTTTTCGAGGATGCCCGGCATTGCCAGAAGCGTCGTAAAACTGCACTCTGACCCTCTTTTGGCCCGGCCATCGAGGTGCGAGATGTTGAAGAAGCTGTTGCTGGCCGTGTGCGTCAGCGGAATCGCCCTGACCGCCTGTGCGGCCGACAACGCCGCCACGGCTGTCCCGGCAACGGACGCGCCGGTGCCCGGCCCGATGCTCGGCGACGGCGTCGACGCTGCCGCGCTGAAGCAGGTGCAGCAGTCGCTGGCGAAGCTGGCGCCGGGGGTGCAGGTGGCCGTGGTGAACCTTGCGCCGCTGCCGGGCTTCTACCAGGTGATCGCCTCGGGCCAGCTGGTCTACGTGAGCACCGACGGCAAGTACCTGCTGAACGGCGACCTGGTCGACCTGGGCGCGAAGAAGAGCCTCAACGACGCCGCCTGGGCGGCCTATCGCAAGGCCGAGCTGGCCAAGGTGCCATCCTCCGCACGCATCGAATACGCGCCGGCGAACCCGAAGTACCGGGTCACCGTGTTCACCGACGTCACCTGCCCGTACTGCAAGGTGCTGCACGAGCACATCGCCGAGCTCAACAAGGAAGGCATCGCGGTGGATTACCTGGCGTGGCCGCGCGAGGGCGTGACCAATCCGCTCGGCCATCCCACCGCGACCTACAAGACCATGGTTTCGGCCTGGTGCGCCACCGACCGCAAGGCCGCGCTCACCGAGGCGTTCGCGGGGCACGAGCCCAAGGCCGCCAGCTGTTCCAACCCGGTGCGTGCCCAGTTCGAGCTGGGCGAGAAGCTGGGCGTCAGCGGCACTCCGGCGATCTTTACTCCCAGCGGCCGCATGGTGGGGGGCTATCTCACGCCGGCCCAGTTGCTGCAGGTGTTGCAGAAGGAAGGCTGAGCCCGCCAGCCGGCGCTCGCAAGAGCCTGCGCCCGCGCGGCCGGCAGCGGTCATGCCGTGCCGCAGCATCGGTCGGGTGCATCGGCTAGAATAGGCGTTCCCATCAGCTTGGCGCCGTTCCCCGCATGATCGCACTCGACGGGCAGAACGCCCTTTCGGCCTTCCGCCTCGAACGCCTCAACGCCCGCCTCGACGCCTTGCATCGCGGCAGCCGCGTGCAGGCCGCCTGGTTCGTGTATTTCCTCGATGCCGCCGCCGCGCCGGAAGGCACGCTGCGCCAGCGCCTGCTGGAAGTGCTGGAGGCGAAGGACGCCGTGCCCCAGCCCGCCACGCTGTGGGTGGTGCCGCGGCTGGGCACGATCTCGCCGTGGTCGAGCAAGGCCACCGACATCCTGCACGGCGCCGGCTTCGAAGTGCACCGGGTGGAACGCGGCACCGCCTGGCAGCTCGCCGGCATGCCCGCGGCCGGCACGCCCGCGCACGCCACGGTGCTGGCCCTGCTGCACGATGCGATGACGCAGTCGGTGCTGGCTTCGCTGGACGACGCACAGGGCTTGTTCCTCGCCGGCCAGCCGGGCGACCTGGTGCACATCACGCTGGGTGGCGACGCCCGCGGCGCACTGGCCAAGGCCAATGCCGAACTGGGCCTGGCGCTGGCGGCCGACGAGATCGACTACCTCGCCGAGCGCTACGCCGAGCTGGGTCGCGACCCCACCGATGCCGAGCTCTTCATGTTCGCGCAGGCGAACTCCGAGCATTGCCGGCACAAGGTGTTCAACGCGAGCTGGACGGTGGACGGCCAGGAACAGGACAAGAGCCTGTTCGCGATGATCAAGCACACCCATCAGCGATCGCCCGCGCACACGCTGTCCGCCTACCACGACAACGCGGCGGTGATCGAGGGCAGCGCCGGCAAGCGCTTCTTCGCCGATGCGAACGGCGTGTGGCGCAAGCACGAGGAGCAGATCGGCTACGCAATCAAGGTGGAGACGCACAACCATCCCACCGCGATCGCGCCCTGGCCCGGCGCCGCCACCGGCGCCGGCGGCGAGATCCGCGACGAGGGCGCCACCGGCCGTGGCGCCAAGCCCAAGGCGGGACTGACCGGCTTCTCGGTGTCCGACCTGCGCATCCCCGGCCATCCGCAACCGTGGGAAGTGGAGCGCCCGCTGCCGCCGCGCATGGCATCGGCGTTCGAGATCATGCGCGACGGCCCGCTGGGCGCCGCCGCGTTCAACAACGAATTCGGCCGTCCGTGTCTGGGCGGCTATTTCCGCAGCTACGAGCACGAGACCGGTGAGACCGGCCTGCGCCGCGGCTACGACAAGCCGATCATGCTGGCCGGCGGCCTCGCCAACATCCGCCACGACCACGTGCAGAAGCGCGCGGTGCGGCCCGGCCACGCGGTGATCGTGCTGGGCGGTCCGGCGATGCTGATCGGCCTGGGCGGCGGCGCCGCCTCGTCGGTGGCCTCGGGCGCGTCCAGCGCCGAACTCGACTTCGCCTCGGTGCAGCGCGACAACGCCGAGATGGAGCGCCGTTGCCAGCAGGTGATCGACGCCTGCTGGGCGCGCGGCGACGCCAACCCCATCGTCAGCATCCACGACGTGGGCGCGGGCGGCCTCTCCAACGCGATCCCGGAAATCCTCAACGACGCCGACGTGGGCGGCGAGATCGACCTCTCCAAGGTGCCTTGCGACGATCCCTCGCTGTCGCCGATGCAGGTGTGGAGCAACGAGTCGCAGGAACGTTACGTGCTCGCCATCGCGCAGGAAAACCTGCCGGAGTTCGAGGCGTACTGCGCGCGCGAGCGCTGCCCGTACGCCGTGGTCGGCACGGCCACGGAAGCGCGCGTGCTGCGCGTCGCCGATCCGCGCCGCAACCTCACCGTGATCGACCTGCCGATGGACGTGCTGTTCGGCAAGCCGCCACGCATGCACCGCGACGCCAAGCGCGTCAAGCCGCGCGTGGACCTGGTGCCCGACCTCACCGGCATCGGCATGGACGAGGCGTTGCTGCGCGTGCTGCGCCTGCCCGGCGTGGGCAGCAAGAGCTTCCTGATCCACATCGGCGATCGGACCGTGGGCGGCCTCAACCACCGCGATCCGATGGTCGGTCCGTGGCAGGTGCCGGTGGCCGACTGCGCGGTGACCCTGGCCGACTTCGACGGCTACCGCGGCGAGGCGATGGCGATGGCCGAGCGCGCGCCGGTGGCGCTGCTGTCCAGCGCCGACGCCGCGCGGCTCGCGGTGGGCGAGGCGATCACCAACCTCGCCGCCGCGCCGATCGCCTCGCTGGGCGAGATCCGCCTCTCGGCGAACTGGATGGCCGCGGTGAACCACCCCGGCGAGGACGCCGCGCTGTTCGACGCGGTGAAGGCCGTGGGCATGGAGCTGTGCCCCGAGCTCGACATCTCCATCCCGGTAGGCAAGGACTCGCTGTCCATGCAGACCGTGTGGAAGGACGGCGACACGCCGCAGAAGACGGTGTCGCCGGTGTCGCTGGTGGTCACCGGGTTCGCCCGCGTGGACGACGCGCGCCGCACGCTCACCCCGCAACTGAAGCTGCACCATGGCGACACCGACCTGTGGCTGCTCGACCTCGGCGCCGGCCGCGACCGCCTCGGCGCCTCCGCGCTGACCCAGGTGTTCAACCGCGGTGGCGGCGTGCCGCCGGACCTGGACGATGCGGAGCGCCTCAAGGCGCTGTTCGAGCTGGTGCAGGAAGCGAACCGCGGCGGCCTGCTGCTTGCCTACCACGACCGTTCCGACGGCGGCGTCATCGTCACCCTGCTGGAGATGGCCTTCGCCGGCCACTGCGGCCTGGAGATCCAGCTCGAAGGCTGGGCCGACGCGGCGCTGCGCGCGCTGTTCAACGAAGAGCTGGGCGCGGTGCTGCAGGTGGCCAAGGCCAACCGCGAAGCGTTCGAGGCGCTGCTGGTGAAGCACGGCCTCGCCGGCATGAGCCACCGCATCGGCCGGCCCAAGGAGAAGCTGGGCATCAAGCTGTACTCGGGCAGCGAGACACTGTTCAAGTGGAACTGGAGCACGCTCTACCGCGCCTGGAACGAAACCAGCCACGCGATGCAGCGGCTGCGCGACAACCCCGCCAGCGCCGACGCCGAGCTGGAATGGCGCATGGACGACGCCGATCCGGGCCTCTCGCCCAAGCTCACGTTCGACCCGGCCGAGGACATCGCCGCGCCGCTGATCCATGCCGCGATCACCGGCGGCGCCAAGCCGCGCGTGGCGATCCTGCGCGAGCAGGGCGTCAACGGCCAAGTGGAGATGGCCGCCGCGTTCGCGCGTGCCGGCTTCGAGGCGGTGGACGTGCACATGTCCGATCTCGCCAGCGGCCGGGTGAAGCTGGCCGATTTCCGCGGCTTCGCCGCCTGCGGCGGCTTCTCCTACGGCGACGTGCTCGGCGCCGGGCGCGGCTGGGCCACCTCGATCCTGTACAACGACACCCTGCGCGCCGAGTTCACCGCGTTCTTCGCCGACCCGACAAAGTTCGCGCTGGGCGTATGCAACGGTTGCCAGATGATGAGCCAGTTGAAGGACATCATCCCCGGCGCGCAGCACTGGCCGAAGTTCCTGCGCAACACCTCCGAGCAGTACGAGGCGCGCTTGGCCACGCTGGAGGTGCTCGACTCGCCCAGCTTGTTCTTCAAGGGCATGGCCGGCTCGCGGATCCCGGTGGCGGTGGCGCACGGCGAAGGGCGCGTGCATTTCCCGAACACCTGCAGCCCGTCCAAGGCACAGGCGGCGCTGCGCTTCACGGACAACCGCGGCAAGCCCACCGAACACTTCCCGCTCAACCCGAACGGCTCGCCTGGCGGCCTCGCCGGCTTCACTGCCGCCGACGGCCGCGTGACGATCCTGATGCCGCATCCGGAGCGCGTGTTCCGCAGCGTGCAAATGAGCTGGCATCCGGAGCAGTGGGGCGAAGACTCGCCGTGGCTGCGCATGTTCCGCAACGCGCGGGTGTGGTGCGGCTGAGCGTGCCGGCATTGTGGCACCGGTGGCCGACTTGGCTGCCGGCGCTCGCATGGTTGCTGTTGCTCGCCGTGCTGCCCTGGTGGCTGGACCTGCCGTTGTTGGTGGCCTGCGTGCTGGCGCTGCTGTGGCGCACGGGGCCGCTGCAGCCGCAGGCGCGGCTGTTGCGGCTGGCGCTGCGCTGGGGCCTGCCGGGCCTCCTGCTGGCGGTGCTGCGCGCGTTCGGCGCCGATGCGCTGGCGTGGCTGCTGACCCTGCTCGCCGCGCTGGCCGGCTTCTCGCTGTTGATGTTGCTGGAGTACTGGCTGGATCGCGGCCGGCGGCGCGAGCCGTCGTCCTCGGCCACGGACGAATGGCCCGCATTGGCGCTGGCGCCGATCGGCCCCGCCGGCGCGATCATCGAGCTGCAGCCGCCGCAGTGGCGGTCGCTGGAAGCGGGCCTCACCGATCCGCTGGGCGGCGAACTGCGCTGGCGCGATGAGGCCGCGCAACTGGCCGACGGCAGCCAGCTCGAAGGCGTGGAACCGCGTTGCGACTTCGCCGCCGATGGCCGCTGGCTGGTGTTGCCGCTGGTCGGTCAGCGCGGCCTGCTGCTGCTGGATCGCCGCTGCGATCGCCGGCATCGCCTGCGCGGCTGGCAGCTGGCCGGCTGGTACGAAGGCCAGCCGTGGCTGAGCCGCGACGAGGAACACGTGCCGCTGGCCATCGCCCACGTGCTGGGGCATGACGAGGACGATTGAGCTGCCGTTCGCCCGGACCACCGACCCGCGATCCATGCAACTGTCTCACGCCACCTGCCGCATACTTGCCCCGTGAATACTCCATTCTCTTCCTCGCCGCTGCCACTCAGCGTGATCGTGGTATCCGCCGACAGCGGTCAGGGCTTGCGCGACTGCGTGCGCCGGGTGCTGGCCTGCAGCACGCCTCTGGAATTGCTGCTGATCGACAACGCCTCCGCCGACGGCGTGCCGCAGGCGTTGGCGCGCGCCTACGAACACGAGCCGCGCTTCCACCTGATGCAGAACCACGGCAACCTCGGCTTCGGCCCTGCGGCGAACCGCGCAGCGGCGCAGGCGAAGGGGCAGATTCTGCTGGTACTCAATCCCGACTGCCTGCTGGACCAGGCCAGCCTCGACCGCCTGCTCGCCGTGTTCGACGACGAGCGGCAGGTCGGGCTGCTTGGCGCCGTGGTCTGCGACGCGCAGGGCGTGCCTGATCCCGCCTCGTACCGGCGCGATCCGCTGCTGCGCCGCGCGCTGGCCAGCCTGTTCGGTGGCAAGGGCGAGCGCGTGGAGATCGGCGGCGCGATGCCGGATCGCTTGGTCGAGGCCGAGGCGGTGTCCGGCGCGCTCATGCTGCTGCCGCGCCACCTCTTCGAGCGGCTGGGCGGTTTCGACGAGGGCTATTTCCTGCATTGCGAAGACCTCGACCTGTGCCGCCGCGTGCGCGACGCCGGCTGGCGCGTGCTGCTGGCCGGCGACGTGCGCGTGCTGCACGGCAAGGGCGGCTCCAGCCGGCACCGCCCGGTGTTCGTCAGCCGCCACAAGCACCGCGGCATGTGGCGCTGGTTCCGCAAGTTCGACCCGGAAGCGCGCCGGCCGCTGGTGGCGGCCACGGTGTGGCTGGGCATCTGGGTGCATTTCTTCGCGCAGATTCCCGGGCAGTTGCTGCGCAAAGCGAGGAGTGAGTGAAGCGAAGCGAGAAAATAGAGAAAGCGAAAGCCCGCTGCATCGCGCTTTTCTCTCGCTCCTCACTCCTCTTCACTCACTTCTCCCCATGACCTCACGCACCACGACCCTCCCCACCCTGGGCCTGCTGGCGATGACCGCCGTGTGGGGCTCGACGTTCTTCATGATCAAGGACGTGGTGGCGCGCATGCCGGTGGCGGATTTCCTCGCCGTGCGCTTCGCCGTCGCCGCGCTGGCGATGCTGGCGCTGTTCCCGCGCCACGTCTGGCGGCTGGGCCGCGGCGGCATCGCGCGCGGGCTGGTGCTGGGTACGATCTATGGCGTGGGCCAGCTGCTGCAGACTTGGGGGCTGGCGCTGATCGCGCCCAGCGTCAGCGGTTTCGCCACCGGCATGTACGTGGTGTTCACCCCGATCCTGGCAACCCTGCTGCTGCGCCAGCGCATGCCCGGCGTGGTGTGGATCGCGGTGGGGCTGGCCACCGCCGGCCTCGCGCTGCTCTCGCTCAACGGCGTGTCGGTGGATCTGGGCGTGTGGCTCACGCTGGCCTCGGCGGTGCTGTACGCGCTGCACATCGTGCTGCTGGGACAGTGGTCGCGCCCCGGCGAGGCGTTCGGACTGTCGGCGGTGCAGATGGTCGCCATCGCCCTGGTTTGCCTCCTCGCCACGCTGCCGCACGGCGGTCCGGTGGCGCCGCCGGATCGCGCCGCATGGCTCGCCGTGCTGTACATGGCGCTGATCGCCGGCGCCGGGGCGATGGCGCTCCAGACCTGGGCGCAAGCACATATGCCGGCCACCCGCGCCGCCATCGTGATGACCACCGAACCGGTGTTCGCCGCCGCCTTCGCGGTGGCCTTCGGCAGCGACCTGCTCACCTGGCGCATGCTCGCCGGTGGCGCGCTGGTGCTGGGGGCGATGTACCTGGTGGAACTGGCACCGCGGCGCACCGCGGCGTTGGGGGCGGAGGCGGTGCATCACGAGGTGTAAGGGGCGGTATTCGCACGGTTGCCGCGGTGTGACGCCCCCCTCTCTCGCTTGCGGGAGAGGGGGAAGAGGGGTTTTTGCTTCTGTGCTCGGGCAAGCGACAAAGCGGCCTCACCAAAAGCCGTAGTGGCGAGTCCGAAAATCCATCGCGAGCAACGCCCCTCACCCCAGCCCTCTCCCCGGCGGGAAGAGGGGGTCAAGCGGCTCTCAGTGCGCAGACTCGCGCGCCACCCTGCGCGACTCGCGCGTCTGCAGCGCCACGCGCACCAGGTACACCACGATCGCCACGTTGCCGACCAAGGCGGCCAGCTTCAGCCAGCCGAAGCGGTGCAGGGTCTCATAGAGCTCGATCGGGATCAGCGAGGCGGTGGCGATCACGGTGAACCATTCGGCCCAGTACTTGCCCATCAGCAGGCCCACGCCCTCGATGCCGAACAGCACGGCGTAGCCCAGTGCCACCAGCCCCACCGCCACGAAGCGGCTGGGACCGAAATCCTGCAGCATCGACACCATCCGCCAGCGCAGGCCGTTGCTGTCGGACAGCGACAAATGCTCCAGCCAGTGCACCAGCCGCTCGAAGTTCTGCTGGCGGTCGAGGTGGAACGCCGCCACCGCCACCAGCAGCAGGCAGACGGTCTTGATGATCTCGTACGTCGCGATCACGCGCAGGCCGGCGCGGTGCGACGCCCGCGGCGCGGGGCGTGCGGCAGCCTGGGCGGCGGCGATGTTCTCGATCTCGGGCATGGGATGTTCTGGCAAACGCTCGGACTATTGTCCCGGCCGCGACATGAACGGCCAGTGCGCAAAGACATGGGGGCCGCCGGGGAAATCCCCAGACGGCGGGGCGGCGCGAAAAGCACGCGGCCATGCCGGTCGGTGCCGGCATGGCCGCGGCGGCGCCGCGGGGTTCAGCAGCAGCGTCCCCCGCCGCCCTTGTAGCGCGCTTCCTGGCGTTCGCGGAAGAACTCGGCGTAGCTGGGCACCTTGCGCTCGGGGTGGTGCTCGCGCAGGTGCTGCACGTAGACCTCGTAGTCGGGCACGCCGCAGCAGAGGCGGGCGGTCTGCACCGCCCGCTTCCGGAATGTCTGCAGTCGCGCCCTGAGGTCCATGGCGTCAGTGTACCGCCACGTCGGCCAGCGCCACGTAGGGTTCCTCGTTGGCGGTGGGATGGTTGGTGCGCCAGGCCTTCACCAGCGCGTTCAGGCAGAACAGCACCATCACCACCACCAGCGCCATGAACAGCCCGGTCATCACCATGTCCACGCGGTTGTTGGTGATGATCTGCTGCATCGCCGCCGTGGTCTTGGCCGGCGCCAGCAGCTGGCCGCTCGCCAGCGCGGTGGCGTACTTGTCGGCGGCCGCGGTGAAGCTGATCGGGCCGACCAGCTTCTCGTAGCCAGCGGCCAGCGTGCACACGATCAGCCAGATCGCGGGGATGCCAGGAACCCACACGTAGCGCTCGCGCTTCAGCTTCACCACGACCACCGTGGCCAGCATCAGCGCGATCGCGGCCAGCATCTGGTTGGCGATGCCGAACAGCGGCCACAGCGTGTTGATGCCGCCCAGCGGATCGACCGCGCCCTGGTACAGGAAGTAGCCCCACAGCGCCACGCAGATCGCGGTGGCGAGCAGGTTGCCGGTCCACGACTCGGTACCCTGCAGCGGCTTGTGGACGAGCCCCACGATCTCCTGGATCATGAAGCGGCCCACGCGCGTGCCGGCGTCCACCGTGGTGAGGATGAACAGCGCCTCGAACAGGATCGCGTAGTGGTACCAGAATGCCATCATGCCTTCGCCGGGCAGGATGTTGTGCAGCAGCTGGGCCATGCCCACCGCCAGCGTGGGCGCGCCGCCCGCGCGGCTGAGGATGCTCTGCTCGCCCACGTCCTTCGCCGTGCGGATCAGCTCGTCCGGCGTCACCACGAAGCCCCACTGGCTGATCACCTGCGCCGCGTGTTCCACCGTGGTGCCGATGATCGCGCCCGGCGCATTCATCGCGAAGTACACGCCGGGGTGCAGCGACACCGCCGCGACCATCGCCATGATCGCCACGAAGGCTTCCATCAGCATGCCGCCGTAGCCGACCATGCGCGCCTGGCCCTCGTTCGCCAGCAGCTTGGGCGTGGTGCCAGAGGCGATGATCGAATGCCAGCCCGACACCGCGCCGCAGGCGATGGTGATGAACAGGAACGGGAACAGGTTGCCGGAGAACACCGGGCCGGTGCCGTCGATGAACTTCGTCACCGCCGGCATCTGCAGCATCGGCGCGGCGAGGAAGATCGCCAGCGCCAACAGCGCGATGGTGCCGATCTTGAGGAAGGTCGAGAGGTAGTCGCGCGGCGCCAGCAGCAGCCACACCGGCAGCACCGAGGCCACGAAGCCGTAGCCGATCAGCCACCAGGCCAGCGCCTTGGCGTCCATGTCGAAGATCGGTGCCAGCGCGACCGAGTCGGCCACGAACTTGCCGGCCCAGATCGACAGCAGCAGCAACACCAGGCCGATGATCGACACCTCGAGGATGCGGCCCGGGCGGAACCAGCGCAGGTAGGCACCCATCAGCAGTGCGATCGGGATCGTGGCGGCCACGGTGAACGTGCCCCAGGGGCTGTGCGTGAGCGCCTTCACCACCACCAGCGCCAGCACCGCCAGCACGATCATCATCAGCACCAGCACGCCGATCATCGCCACGATGCCGGGCAACGGCCCCAGCTCCTCGCGCAGCATGTGGCCCAGCGAGCGGCCGTCGCGGCGCAGCGAGAGGCCGAGGATCATGAAGTCCTGCACCGCGCCGGCGAACACCACGCCGAACAGTATCCACATCGTGCCGGGCAGGTAGCCCATCTGCGCCGCCAGCACCGGGCCGACCAGCGGGCCGGCGCCCGCGATCGCGGCGAAGTGGTGGCCGAACACCACCCACTTGTCGGTGGGCACGTAGTCCAGGCCGTCGTTGCGCAGCACCGAGGGTGGCGCGCGGCTGGGGTCCAGCTTGAGCACGTAGTGTTCGACGAACTTGCCGTAGAAGCGGTAGCCGATCACGAACACCGCGATCGCCGCGGCGACCAGCCAGATCGCGTTGATCGGTTCGCCGCGGCGCAGGGCGACCACGCCCAGGCACCAGGCGCCCACGATGGCGATGGCGACCCAAAGGATCTTCGCCGCCGGGCTGGGTTTGAGGGTTGCGCTGTGCATGGAGTCTCTCCCGGGAAGTCCGTGCAAGGGTCTCGCCGGGCGGGGTGGGGGTCAATGCCGGGTGGCTTAGCCTTTGGTCGAATGCCGGCGGGTGCGGCCGCCGGCAATTTCCGGATTCCTTTGTGCACGGATGCAACACGGGTGCGGCGTACACTGCTCGAACCTCGGCCGCCGGAGTTTCCCATGCGCACGCATCCGCACTCTGCCTTGTTCGTCGCCCTGTTCGCCGCCGTGACCTTGCCGGCGCTGGCGCTGCCGGCGGCGGGCACGGGGCAGTTCAAGGATCTGCTCGACAAGGCCAAGCAGGCCACGCACATGACGAATGCCTCGACGGCCGCCGCGAACCTGCCGACCAGCGACATCGCCGCCGGCCTCAAGGAGGCGCTGGCCAAGAGCACCACCAGCGCGATCAACAGCCTGGGCCGCGACGGCGGTTTCTGGAACAACAGCAAGGTGCGCATTCCGCTGCCGGGAAAGCTTGAAGAGGCCGGCAAGCTCGCGCGCAAGCTGGGCCAGGGCGCGAAGGTCGACGCGTTCGAGCTGAGCATGAACCGGGCTGCCGAGAAGGCCGTACCGCAGGTGGCGCAGATCTTCGGCGACGCGATCCGCAAGATGACGTTGAGCGACGCGCGCGGCATCCTCAGCGGCGGCGACCACGCCGCGACCGATTACTTCCGCCGTGTTGCCGGCCCAGCGCTGACCGCGCGGATCGAGCCGATCGTGGCCAAGGCCACCGACAGCGTGGGCGTCACCCAGAAATACAAGGCGTTCACCTCCGGCAGTGGCGGCGGTGCGCTGGGCGGCGCACTCGGATCGCTGGGGTCGCTGGGTGGCCATCACGCCGAAAGCAACGGCAGCCCGTTGAACCTGGACGACTACGTCACCCGCAAGACGCTCGACGGCTTGTTCACCACGATCGGCGATCAGGAAAAATCGATCCGAACCAACCCTGCCGCGCGCACCACCGACCTGCTGAAGAAGGTGTTCGGCGGTTGAACGCGCTGTCGAACCCGCTTGTTGAACCCGCTTGCGGGTTCAACGAATAGGCACGAGGCCGTTGCTCGGCGCTTTGCAGTTGAAGCACAGGGCAGCACGGCTTGCATTGGAACCGCATCGACCACATTCCAACCGGTGACGCGTCCACCCACGAGACTGCCATGATCCGCGACATCCTGAAGATGGGCGACCCGCGCCTGCTGCGCGTGGCGCCGCCGGTGCCCGACGCGATGATCGGCAGCGCCGAATTGGACGCCCTGGTCGCCGACATGTTCGACACCATGCATGCCGCCGACGGCGTGGGCCTCGCCGCGCCGCAGATCGGGGTGGACCTGCAGCTGGTGATCTTCGGCTTCGAGCATTCCGAGCGCTATCCCGACGCGCCCGAGGTTCCGCAGACCATCCTGCTCAACCCCGTCATCACTCCGTTGTCGCAGGACATGGAGGAAGGCTGGGAGGGGTGCCTCTCGGTGCCCGGCCTGCGCGGCGCGGTGAACCGCTACAGCCTGATCCGCTACCAGGGCGTCGATCCGCACGGCGTGCCCATCGACCGTCGCGCCGAGGGCTTCCATGCCCGCGTGGTGCAGCACGAATGCGATCACCTGATCGGCCGGCTGTACCCCTCGCGCATCACCGACTTCAGCAAGTTCGGTTACACCGAGGTGCTGTTTCCGGGGATGGATGTGGCGGCCGAGTAGTCGGCGTCATGACTCGCAAACGGCAATTCGCGGCGAGGGCACGCGACGGCGCAGGCCGCTGACCAGCGCCGCCAGTCCGAAGCCCAGCGCCGCGAGGCAGGTGCCGTTCCAGCCCGCGCGAGCCCAGGCGAGGCCGGCCAGCGCAGAACCAGCTGCGCCGCCCACGAAGAACACGCCGGTGTAGAGGCCGTTGATGCGCCCGCGCGCCTCCGGCTGCAGCAGGTTGATCTCGCGCCGGCCCAGGGTCAGGTCGCCGATGGTGCCCGCGTCGAGCAGGATCGCCGCGATCACCAGCGTCGCCAATGCAGGCGTCGATGAGGCGAACAATCTTGCATCCCCGCCCAGCCAGGCGAGCAGCGTGGCCAGCACCACGCAAACGTGCGCGGCGAACGTGGCAAAGCGAGCCTTGCCGGCGTCGCCCAGCCGGCCGGCCAGCGGTGCGCTGATCGCGCCGCTCACTCCGGCCAGCGCAAACAGCGCGATGCCGTTCGCATGCAGCCCGAACGGCGCCGCTGCCAGGCGCAGCGCCACCATGCCCCAGAATGCGCTGAACGCGCCGAAGCAGAGCGCCACTGACAGCGCGCGTTCGCGCAGCAGCGGTTCCGCGCGCCACAGCGCGGCCAGCGAAGACAACAGCGCCGGATACGACATGCGCTGGCGCGGCGGCAGGCTGGGCATCGAGCGCGCCAGCGCGAGCGACAGCACCACGATGGCTGCCGCCAGCACGGCGTAGCTGGCGTGCCAGCCCAGGTAGCCGGCGATCACGCTGGCCAGCGGGCGCGACAGCATGATGCCCAGCATCATGCCGCTGGTGATGTTGCCGATCACGCGGCCGCGTTGCGCTTCTGTCGTCATCGCCGCCGCCAGCGGAATCAGCATCTGGATGACCGTGGCGCTGAAGCCCACCAACAGGCTGGCGGCGAGGAAGGTCGGCGCCGACACCGGCAACGCGGCGACCAGCAAGGCCAGCGCGTTGATTGCCAGCGTCGCCAGCACCAGCCGGCGGTTCTCCACCAGGTCGCACAACGGCACCAGCAGGAACAGGCCCAGCGCATAACCGAGCAAGGCCAGCGTGGCGACCAGGCTCACCACCGCGGCCGGCAGGCCCAGCGAAGCGGCGATAACGCCCACCAGCGGCTGTGCCACGTACAGGCCTTGCACGATCACCCCGGTGGCCAGCGCGAACAGCAGCACCGGCGCCTGCGTCGTTGGCGCGACGGAAGCGGTCGTCGCGTTCACCGCACGGCCTCCTGGTAGGCGGCGAGCAGTGCCGCGTCGTCGAACGAGCCATGGTGGTGCACCTGCCGCCACGCGCCGTCGATGCGACGGAACAGCCGGCTGGTGCGGATCGCGGGCTCCAGCCGCAGGCCGTCGCGTTCCAGCGCGCCGCGCTCGCGGCCCACCGCGTAGAACATATCGCCTGCCTCGTGCAGGGTGTAGTCGTGGAACTCCACATGCACGCGCGCCTTGCCCTCGAAGATGCGCTGGTACACCGCGCGGATCGCCGGCCAGCCGCGCGCGATGCCGCCCAGCGGGTTGCTCATCGCCACGTCGGCGCCGTCGTGCCAGTTGCACGCCATCGCCTCGAGGTCGCGGCCGTTGAAGGCGCGGTAGAACGCGCTCAGGGCAGCCAGCGGCGAGGCGGGGTGGGGGTCGGTTTCGCGGCCGTTGA
>NZ_MUNP01000067.1 GCF_002001105.1 Rhodanobacter sp. C06
GGTCTTCGACCGATACATACGAGAACATGCCAAGCTGCTGGACGTCGGGGCTGCGCATCGGATCGGGCGGTCAGTGATTGAGAACGTCTATGACCGCGGCGGCGCGCGGAGGTTTCTCAACAGCCTGCTAGCCGCGATGGTCTTGTTGCATCTCGGGCGTGTCCTTGCAGAGTGCGCAGTGCTGGCCACGCCTAGCTTGGAAAAATCTGCCAACGGTGAAGACGAGCGCGGAAAGTATGCCCAAGATTGCCACTTGCGTCGCGGAATAGGATACGTCGTGCCCCTTGAAAAAAGTGCCAGGGACAAATTTCAGACTTGGCCCGGTCGCTACGCCGCCTTGGCACTCAGCTTCACCCCCAGCGCTTGCAAGACCTTCATGATGGTGGCGAACTCCGGGTTGCCTTCGGCGGACAGCGCCTTGTACAGGCTTTCGCGGCGCAGGCCGGTGTCGCGTGCGAGTTGCGACATGCCGCGGGCGCGCGCCACAACGCCGAGGCTGTCGGCGATGAAGGCGGGATCGCCGGTTTCGAGGGCGACGGAGATGTATTCGGCTTGGGCTTCGGGCGTGCCCAGGTGTTCGGCGGGATCAAACGGGTGGGTCTTGGCGCGCATGTTTCACCTCACAGGCTGGCAGCCTCATTGCGCAGCGCATCCAGTCATGATGTGAAAGCCTCGGTCCGATGGACTTCGATCATGCGCAGAATGTATCCCTTGGGCAACATATCGCCAACCATGGGATATGCCTGTATCGGGCACAGAACCACCCTCACATAAATAAAGCAACGGCGCTGTATCGCTACGGCGCCGTTGCTGTTTCCAGCGGAAGTCACTGGATGCCAGCGTTCGCTGGCATGACGGTGAGGGAACTCAGAGCGCTTCGAAAACCCCCGCCGCGCCCATGCCCGTACCGATGCACATCGTCACCATGCCGTACTTCTGCTTGCGCCGGCGCAGGCCGTGCACCAGGGTGGCGACGCGCACGGCGCCGGTGGCACCGAGCGGATGGCCTAGCGCGATCGCGCCACCCAGCGGGTTGACCTTGCTGGGGTCGAGCTTGAGATCGCCCATCACGGCCAGCGCCTGGGCGGCGAACGCTTCGTTGAGTTCGATCCAGTCCAGCTGATCCTGGGTGATGCCGGTTTGCTTGAGCGCCTTCGGGATCGCTTCCTTCGGGCCGATGCCCATGACTTCGGGTTTGACGCCGGCGACGGAGAAGCCGACGAAGCGGGCGAGCGGCTTGAGGTTGTATTCCTTGATCGCCTTTTCGCTGGCGAGCAGCACGGCGCTGGCGCCGTCGGACATCTGGCTGGAGTTGCCGGCGGTGACGGTGCCGCCGAACTGGCCGTTGCGGAACACGGTCTTGAGCTTGGCCAGCACTTCCAGCGTGGTGCCGGCGCGCGGGCCTTCGTCGGCGCTGATGCTGCGGCTGTCGGTGATGATCTGGCGGGTGGCGAGGTTGGGGTAATGGTCGTCCAGCGCGAACGGGCTGATCTCGTCGTTGAACTCGCCGGCGGCCTGGGCGGCGAGCGCGCGGCGGTGGCTTTCCACGGCGAACGCGTCTTGCTGTTCGCGGCTGACCTTCCACTGCTTGGCCACGTTTTCGGCGGTGATGCCCATGCCGTAGGCGATGCCGATGTGCTCGTTGCTGAAGATCGCGGGGTTCATCGCGATCTTGTGTCCCATCATCGGCACCATGCTCATGCTCTCGGTGCCGCCGGCGAGCATCAGGTCGTCCTCGCCGAGGCGGATGCGGTCGGCGGCCATCGCCACGGCCTGCAGGCCGGACGAGCAGAAGCGGTTGATGGTGACGCCGGGCACGGTGTCGGGCAGGCCGGCCAGCAGCACGCCGATGCGTGCCACGTTCATGCCTTGCTCGGCCTCGGGCATGGCGCAGCCGATGATGGCGTCGCCGATGCGGTGCGGGTCGATGCCCGGCGCCTGCGCCATCACGGCCTTGATGACGTGGGCCAGCATGTCGTCGGGACGGGTGTTGCGGAACACGCCGCGCGGCGCCTTGCCCACCGGGGTGCGGGTGGCGGCGACGATGTAGGCGTCTTGCACTTGCTTGGTCATTTTGTTCTCCGTTGCCCTTCGCGCGGTGCGCGGGTGCGGGCTGGTGGTTTGGTCGCGGAGTGGGGGACAACCATCCCCACCCCAGCCCTCCCCTTGAAGGGGAGGGAGCAGGGCGCGGTCAGTTCCGCAGCGGCTTGCCGGTGGTCATGGTGTGGGCGATGCGCGCCTGGGTTTTCTCGGTCTTTGCCAGTTCCACGAAGTGCTTGCGCTCCAGTGCGAGCAGCCATTCCTCGTCCACCAGCGAGCCGCGTTCGATGTTGCCGCCGCACAAGGTGTCGGCGATGCGAGTGGCGATTTCCACGTCATGCGGCGAGGCGAAGTAGCCGGCCTGCAGGTTGGCCAGCGAGGCCTTGAAGGTGGCGGTGCCGACGTCGCCGGCGACCGGGATGGCGCGCTGGTACAGCGGCGGGCGGTAGCCGGATTCGGCCAGCGACAGCGCCACGTTCTTGGCCACGTAGAGCAGCTCCCAGGGGTTGAACACCACCACGTCGCTGTCGCGCAGCAGGCCCAGGTTCTTCGCCTCGATCGCGCTGGGCGAGACCTTGGCCATGGCCACCGTCTCGAACACCTTCTTCAGCGATTCGAACGGATCGGCCGGGTTGGCGTGCGCCGCACGCACGGCCAGTTCGTGCAGGCCGCCACCGGCCGGCAGCAGGCCGACGCCGGCCTCGACCAGGCCGATGTAGCTTTCCAGCGCGGCCACGGTGCGCGCCGAATGCATCTGGAACTCGCAGCCGCCGCCCAGCGCCAGGCCGCGCACGGCGGAGACCACCGGCACCAGCGCATGCTTGATGCGCATGCTGGTGCGCTGGAAGTTGGCGACCATCTGCTCGAAGTCGTCGAACTTGCCGGCTTGCAGCAGACCCAGCGCACCCTTGAGGTCGGCGCCGGCAGAGAACGGTTCGCCGGTCTGCCAGATCACGACCGCCTTCAATTTTTCCTCGGCGATGCCGATGGCGTGCTGGATGCCGTCGAGCACCTGGTCGTTGACCGTGTGCATCTTGGTCTTGAACGAGAGGATGCCCACGCCGTCGTCGCCCAGCGTCCACAGACGCACGCCGTCGTTCTCCCACACCGTGCTGCCCTGGTCGAACTGCTCGCCCAGGATGGGATCGGGGAACAGCTGGCGCGCGTACACCGGGTGCGCGGAGCGCGGCTTGGCCTTGCCGTCGGCGGCGGACCACGAGCCGTCCTTGCCGTGCACGCCGGTGCGGCCATCCAGCACCCAGGCGGGCAACGGCGCCTTGCTCATTGCCTTGCCGGCTGCGATGTCTTCCTGCACCCACTTGGCAACCTGTTGCCAACCGGCGGCCTGCCAGGTCTCGAACGGGCCGAGCTTCCAGCCGTAGCCCCAGCGGATCGCGAAGTCGACATCACGCGCGGTGTCGGCAATGTCGGCAAGGTGGAAAGCGGTGTAGTGGAACAGGTCGCGGAACGTGGCCCACAGGAACTGCGCCTGCTTGTCCTCGGAGGCGCGCAGCTTCGCAAACTTCTCGGCAGGGTTCTTGATCGCGAGGATCGTGGCGACTTCGTCCGAAGCCTTCTGCTCGGAGGCGCGGTAATCCTGCTTGGCGAGGTCCAGCACCACGATGTCCTTGCCGGCCTTGCGGTAGAAGCCGGCGCCGTTCTTCTGGCCCAGCGCCCCCTTCTCGATCAGGCCGCTCAGCCACACCGGCGCCTTGAAGTAGGCGTGCCACGGGTCGTCCGGCAAGGTGTCGGCCATGGTCTTGATGACGTGGGCCATGGTGTCCAGGCCGACCACGTCGGCGGTGCGGTAGGTGGCGCTCTTGGGGCGACCCACGGCCGGGCCGGTGAGCGCGTCGACCACGTCGAAGCCCAGGCCGAACTGCTCGGTGTGGTGCATGGTGGCCAGCATCGAGAACACGCCGATGCGGTTGCCGATGAAGTTCGGCGTGTCGCGGGCGATCACCACGCCCTTGCCCACGGTGGTGACGAGGAAGGCTTCCAGGCCCTCGACCACCTTGGCATCGGTCAGCCGGGTGGGGATCACTTCGACCAGGTGCATGTAGCGCGGCGGGTTGAAGAAGTGCACGCCGCAGAAACGGTGGCGCATTTCCTCTGGCAACACTTCGGCGAGGCCGTTGATCGACAGCCCCGAGGTGTTGGAGGCCAGCACCGCGGTGGGCGAGACGTGCGGGGCGATCTTCTTGTAGAGATCCAGCTTCCAGTCCATCCGCTCGGCGATCGCCTCGATCACCAGGTCGACGTCCTTGAGGTGGTCCATGTCCTCGTCATAGTTCGCCGGGATGATCGCGCTGGCGAGGTCCTTGTCGGCCAGCGGCGCGGGCGACAGCTTGGCGAGGTTGGCGATGGCCTTGAGCGCGATGCCGCTCTTCGGGCCTTCCTTCGCGGGCAGGTCGAACAGCACGGTCTCGACGCCGGCGTTGGTGAGGTGCGCGGCGATCTGCGCGCCCATGACGCCGGCGCCCAGCACGGCGGCCTTGCGGATGCGCAGCGTCGGGGTGGTGGTGGATGGAGCAGTCATCGGGTTCTCCAGAGTGATGCGGACACGTAGGGCAAGACGGACATGGAACGCGGCCGGCGGTCAGCGGCCGGTGAAAGGGGCGCGCTCACGCACCGGCGCGCAGGCCGGCGGCGGCAAAACGGGTGAGGTGGGCGACGGTCTGCTCGCGGTGGGTGCGTTCGCTGACATCGCTCTTGCGCTGGATCATGCCGAAGCCGGACATCGCGTGGGTCAGCGCGCCGGTGACCAGGTCGATGCGCCAGTACAGCTCCTCCTTGCTCAGCTGCGGCAGCAGGCGGGCGAACTCGGCGGTGAACTGGCGCATCACGTGGCCGTAGTTCTCGGACAGGAACTTGCGCAGGCTGTCGTCGTGCTCGGCGAAGGCGCGCGCCAGCACGCGCATGAACAGCGAACCGCTGTCTTCGTGCGAGAGTTCGAGGGCAGGGCGGATGAAGGCGTCGAGCACGTCCTCCAGCCGGGTGTCGGGCTGGCCAGCCACCCGGGCCAGCGCGGCCAGGCGCTGCGCGTTCAACGCGTCCAGCCGGCGCCGGAATACCTGCTCGACCAGCTTCTCCTTGGAGCCGAAGTGGTAGTTGACCGCGGCGAGGTTGACCCCGGCGTCGCTGGTCAGCTGGCGCAGCGAGGCGCCGTCGAAGCCGCGCTGGGCGAACAGGGTCTCGGCGGCGGCGAGGATGCGTTCCTTGGTGGAGCCGGAGCGGTTCACGGATCGGGTTTTCCCACGTGGCCAAGCTTGTCGTTCAAACGATCGTTTGAGCATACGCGGGCGGCTTCGCTGTCGTCAAACCGACAGGCCGATCGGCCCGTCGACGACTTGCGAATGGGGTAGAATCTGTCAAACTTCGCGGGCTAAACCCGCATTCCGAGTCGGTTTTGGCCGTTCGCGGCACGATGCCGGCCACTTCATCCATCCCGTTTTCCCGGAGCACACCATGGCGCTGGAGCGCACCCTTTCCATCATCAAGCCCGATGCCGTCGCCAAGAACGTGATCGGCGAGATCTACGCCCGTTTCGAGAAGGCCGGCCTCAAGGTGATCGCCGCCAAGCAGAAGCAGCTGTCGCGCGCCGAGGCCGAGGGTTTCTACGCGGTGCACAAGGAGCGTCCGTTCTTCAAGGCGCTGGTGGAGTTCATGATCTCCGGCCCGGTGATGATCCAGGTGCTGGAAGGCGAGGGCGCGATCCTCAAGAACCGCGACCTGATGGGCGCCACCAATCCGAAGGACGCCGCGCCGGGCACGATCCGCGCCGACTTCGCCGACTCGATCGACGCGAATGCCGTGCACGGCTCCGACGCCGCCGAGACGGCGAAGGTGGAGATCGCGTACTTCTTTGCTGCCACGGAAATCCACAGTCGGTAAGCCGCTACTTGTGCGTTCGTCCATGAACGCGGAGATCAAAAGGCGGCCATCCATGGCCGCACTCTTGAAAAGGACATGACCCAGGTACTCGCCATTCCGTCCGACCAGCCCGGCACTGCCGGCAAGGTCAACCTGCTCGACTTCGATCGCCAGGGGCTGCGCGATTTCTTCGCGCAGCTCGGCGAGAAGCCGTATCGCGCCGAGCAGGTGATGAAGTGGATCTACCATCACCTGGAATCCGACTTCGCGAACATGACCGACGTGGGCAAGGCGCTGCGCGCCAAGCTCGAGGCGAGCTGCCACGTCGGTCCGCCGCAGACCCTGGTGGACAAGGCCGCTGCCGACGGCACGCACAAGTGGCTGCTGGGCATGGATGGTCGCAACGCGGTGGAGGCGGTGTACATCCCCGAGCCCACCCGCGGCACGCTGTGCGTGTCCTCGCAGATCGGCTGTGCGCTGAACTGCCAGTTCTGCTCCACCGGCGCGCAGGGCTTCAACCGCAACCTCGCCACCGCCGAGATCATCGGCCAGATGTGGGTGGCGGCGAAGCACCTGGGCAATGTCACCCACCAGAACCGCCGCATCACCAACGTGGTGATGATGGGCATGGGCGAGCCGCTGGCGAACTTCGACAACGTGGTCAAGGCGATGAGCCTGATGCGCGACGACCTGGGCTTCGGCCTCGCCTCCAAGCGCGTCACGCTGTCCACCGCAGGCATGGTGCCGATGATCGACAAGCTGTCGGACGTGATCGACGTGTCGCTGGCGGTGTCGCTGCACGCGGCGAACGACGAGCTGCGCACCGAGCTGGTGCCGCTCAACAAGCGCTATCCGCTGGCCGAGCTCACCGCGGCCTGCCAGCGCTGGATCGCGCGCAAGCCGCGCACCTCGATCACCTTCGAATACACCTTGATGAAGGGCGTGAACGATCAGCCGGAGCATGCGAAGCAGCTGATCCGCTTCATGCGCCGCCTGCCGACCTGCAAGGTCAACCTGATACCGTTCAATCCCTTCCCCGGCACGCGTTTCGAGCGCTCGGACGCCGCGACCATCCACGCGTTCCAGACCCAGTTGCTCAACGCCGGCATCCTCACCATGCTGCGCCGTACCCGCGGCGACGACATCGACGCGGCCTGCGGCCAGCTGGCCGGGCAGGTGAACGACCGCACCCGGCGCAGCGCCGGGATACGCCAACGTGTGGAGCAAGGGGTGACGCATGCGCCGTAAGCCGCTGCTGGGAGTTGGTCTGTTGTCGCTGGTGCTGGCCGGCTGCGTCACGGTGAATGGCAGCGGCGACAACAACGGCAGTGGGCAGTCGAGCACCGCCAACATCCCGGCGACCAGCAAGGTCGACCAACGCCAGGATGCGGCCCGCATCCACACCGAGTTGGCCCAGCACTACATGGCCGACGGCGACCTGCAGGACGCACTGGCCAAGTTGCAGCTGGCACTGAAGTTCGATCCGAACTACGCGCCGGCCCACACCGTGATCGCGGTGGTCTACGAGAAGATCAACAACCTGCCCGAGGCCGAGGCCCACTACCGCAAGGCGGTGGCGCTGGAGCCGACCAAGGGCGCCCCGAACAACAATCTCGGCCAGTTCCTGTGCCGTACCGGCAAGGTGCAGGAATCGATCGGCTACTTCCGCAAGGCGGTGGCCGACCCGTTCTACGCCACCCCCGACGTGGCGTACACCAACGCCGGCATCTGCCAGCTGCGGGCGAACGACACGGCGGGCGCGGAAACGAGTTTTCGTGACGCAATCGCGCGAAATCCCGTCAACGGCGATGCACTTTTCCATCTCGCCGAAGTACTCTACCGGCAGGGGGATGCGTTTCGTGCTCGGGCTTTCATCCAGCGCTTCGATGCGCTGGGCCAACCCAATGCGGCCGCTCTCAAGCTTGGTTACGATATCGAGTCGCGCTTGGGCAATACGGACGCAGCCCAGACCTATCTCAGGCGTTTGCAGAGCCAGTTCCCGGATTCGGAACAGGCTCGCGCCCTGAAAACCACCGCCAGCAGTCAATGACCACGAAGCAGCCTTTCCAGCCCGGCCAGGATCCGGCCGCGCACGATCTGTTCGCCGATCGGCCGGACCTCATGGAAGCCCCCGCCGCCAGCCATGCGTTCGATCACCACGATGCCGCGTTCGGCAGCCGTCTGCGCGCGGCGCGCGAGGCGCGTGGTGCTGACCTGGAAACCTGCGCGCATGCGCTGAAGCTGCCGCTGCGCATCCTGCGCAAGCTGGAGCAGGGCGAGCAGCAGGGCATCGATTCCAAGGTCTACCTGGCCAGCTACATCGGCAAGTACGGGCAGTACCTGGGCATCGACGCGGCCGAGATCGAGGCCGAACAGGCGCGCATCCGCCAGATCGAGCCGCCGCTGGTGGCCACCGGCGGCATTTCGCATTCGCGCTTCCTGCTAGACCGCTACGCCACCGCCGCCACTTACGTGGTGCTGACCCTGGTGATCGCGGTACCGACGATCTGGTTCGGCGTGCGCAGCACGCTGGATCGCGACCTCAGCCATCTCACTCCGCTGGATGCCTCGCCGGTGGCGCAGCAGGATGCATCGACGCCGGCCGTGAGCGCGGCCAAGACGGTCGCGTCCACCGCACCGGCTTCCGCCACGCCGGCACAGCCGCAGGCTTCGGCGCCGGCTGCGTCGGAGCAGCCGCTGATGGCCTCCATGGCGCCGTTCCCGAATCTCGGCAATGACACCTTGCCGACGCCGCCCACGATCAGCACGCCCGCGACCGTCAATGCCGGCAGCGGCGCGCACAGCCTCAGCCTGAGCCTGTCGGCTGCCAGTTGGGTCGAGGTGACCGGGCAGGATGGCACGCGCATGGAATACGGTCTGCTGCCCGCCGGTACCAGCAAGACCTGGCACAGCGACCAGCCGCTGGACGTGCGCATCGGCAACGTCGGTGGCGCGCAGGTGAGCATCGACGGCCAGCCGGTGACGCTCGACGGTTTTCGTCGCGCCAACGTGGCGCATTTCCGCGTGCAGATCGCGGACGGCAAGGCCGCTGCGGCCACCCTCTGATCGCGACATCGCAGGCGCTCGCCGCGCCTGCGCGCGATCCATTTCGGTTATGCTTGCCCATTCTTCGCCCGGGCACGGGCGAAGGGTGATGGCGAGCCGTTTTTTTCTCGCCTCCGGCCTGCCGGCGCGCGCCGCGCGCGGTACCCACGAACGGTGAAGCATGGCATTTGACGCATACGACGATTACGAACAAAGCGAACGTGTCCAGAAATGGCTGCGCGAGAACGGCCTCTCCATCGCCGTCGGCATCGCGATCGGCCTGGTCGGCATCTTCGGCCTGCAGCAGTGGCGCAAGCACCAGGCGAACAACGAGGCCGCGGCGGCCACCTTGTACCAGCAGGCGCAGGTGGCGCTGGCCAGCGGCAAGCCGACGGCGGCGACCGCCTTCGTCGACGAGCTGATGAAGGACTACGCCAAGTCGCCGTACGCGCTGTTCGCGGTCAGCGACCGCGCGAAACAGCAGGTACAGGACAAGCAGCTGGACAAGGCGATCGCCTCGCTGCAGTGGGCCGAGACGCATGCCGCCGACCCGGCGCTGAAGGCGCTGGTGGAACTGCGCATGGCGCGCGTGCAGCTGGCCAAGGGCGACGGCCAGGCCGCACTGGCCACGCTCGAAGCCATGCCGGCGGGCCAGTACACGGGCCTGAACCAGGAACTCCGCGGCGATGCGCTGGTCAAGCTGGGACGCGCCGACGACGCACGCAAGGCCTACCAGGCGGCGATGACGGCATTGGGTGAGGACGCGCCGCAGCATGCCGTCCTGCAGATGAAAATCGACGATCTGGCCGTGGCCGGAAAGCAGGGTGCATGAAAGTCGTGGTGAAGAAGAGCATTTGGCTGGTCGCCCTGGGTTCGCTGGTCCTGCTGGCCGGTTGCAACTCGTTCAAGAAGAAGAACCTCGAACCGCCAACCCCGCTGGAAAAGCATTTCACCCCCACGGTGCAAGTCAGCAAGGTGTGGACCGCGCGCGTCGGTGACGGCGCCGGCATCAGCGGCGTGCGCCTGCGCCCGACCGTGGCGGACGGCGTGTTGTATGCCGACAGCACCGACGGCAAGATCGCCGCGTTCGACGCCGCCAGCGGCAAGAAGCTGTGGGAAAAGACCACCCGCAGCAGCAAGGGCTGGTTCGGCCTGGGTCACGCGAAGGGCGTCGATGCCGCGTATGCCGGGGGCCCGGCCGTGGCCGGCGACCTGCTTGCGGTTGGCACGCTCGACGGCCACGTCTACGCGATGGGTGCGAAGGACGGCAGCCCGCGCTGGGAGGCCGACCTGGTTTCCGAAGTGATCGCCGCGCCGGCGATCAGCGGCGACCTGGTGATCGTGCGCACCCAGGACGGTCGCGTGTACGGTCTCGACGCCGCCACCGGCAAGCGCCGCTGGGTCTACGACCAGGGCAATGTGCCGTCGCTCAGCCTGCGCGGCAACGGCGTGCCGCTGGCCGCGAACGGCGTCGTGTTCATTGGCACCGACGACGGCAAGCTGGTCGCGCTGCGCCAGGACAACGGCGAGAAGCTGTGGGAGCAGAAGCTCGCCAACGGCGAGGGCCGCACCGACATCGAGCGTCTCGACGATGCCGATGGCGCGATCCTGCTCGACGGCAGCACGTTGTACGGCGCCGCCTACCACGGCAACCTCAGCGCGATCGACGGCCCCAGCGGCCGCCCGCTGTGGTCGCATCCGTTCTCCACCTACACCGCGCTAGCCGTGGGCGGCAACTCCGTCTACGGCGTGGACGACCAGGGCGTGGCGTGGGCGTTCGACCGCAGCGGCGGCGCCGACATGTGGAAGAACGACAAGCTGAAGTACCGCTGGCTCACCGGTCCCGCCGTGCAGGGCAACTACGTGGTGGTGGGCGACGCCTACGGCTACGTGCACTGGCTGCAGGCGGGCGACGGCGCGCTGGCCGCGCGCGTGCGCCTGTCGAAGAAGGCGATCCAGGCCCAGCCGCTGGTGGTGGGCGACACCGTGTATGTCGAGGACGTGAAGGGCCACATCGGCGCCTACCGTCTCGCTGCGCACTGATCGCCGGGAACCATGACCTCTCATGCTGCCCGTCGTCGCCCTGGTCGGTCGCCCCAACGTCGGTAAATCGACCCTGTTCAACGCGCTGACGCGCAGCCGCGACGCCCTGGTGGCCGACCTGCCGGGCGTCACCCGCGATCGCCATTACGGCGTGTGCCGCACCGGCGCGCGCCCGTTCGTGGTGGTCGACACCGGCGGCCTCTCCGGCGTGGACGAAGGCCTCGACGGGCTCACCGCGCAGCAGGTGCGCCTGGCCATCGAGGAAGCGCAGGCGCTGGTGTTCGTGGTGGATGCGCGCGACGGCCTGCTGCCGCAGGATCGCAACATCCTCGACGAGCTGCGCCGCAGCGGCAAGCCGCTGCTGCTGGCGGTGAACAAGACCGACGGCCTGGACCTGCACGAGGCGCTGGCGGAATTCGCCCGCTTCGGCATCGCGACCACGCTGCCGCTGTCCGCCGCGCACAACCGTGGCACCGAAGAGCTGATCGCCGCGCTGCTGCCGGTGCTGCCGGAAGACGCGCACGAGGAACTGGCCGCGGGCGAGGACGGTTCCATCCGCGTCGCCATCGCGGGGCGGCCGAACGCGGGCAAGTCCACCCTGATCAACCGCCTGCTCGGCGAGGACCGGCTGATCGTCTCCGACGTGGCCGGCACCACCCGCGACCCGATCCGCGTGCCGCTGGAACGCGACGGCCGCCGCTACACCCTGATCGACACCGCCGGCGTGCGTCGCAAGGCGCGCGTCGAGGAGGCGGTGGAGAAGTTCAGCGTCATCAAGACCCTGCAGTCGATCGCCGCCGCCCAGGTGGTGGTGATGCTGATCGACGCGCGCGAGAACCTCGCCGACCAGGATCTCACCCTGATCGGCCATGCGATGGACGAAGGCAGGGCGCTGGTGATCGCGGTGAACAAGTGGGACGGCCTGGACGCCTACCAGCGCGAGCAATGTGAGCGTGCGCTGGATCGCCGCCTGCAGTTCGTCGACTGGGCGAAGACCGTGTTCATCTCCGCGCTGCACGGTTCCGGCTTGCGCGAGCTGATGCGCGCGGTGGTGCGTGCGCATGCCGCAGCGACGAAGGAACTGAGTTCCTCCGACCTGACCAAGACACTGGAAAAAGCCTACGAGAGCTACCAGCCGCCGCTGGTGCGCGGGCATGCGCCGAAGCTGCGCTTCGCGCATCCCGGCGGCAACAATCCGCCCACCATCGTGATCCACGGCAGCCGCACCAAGCACATCGCGCCGGCCTATCAGCGTTACCTGGAAAACTTCTTCCGCAAGCGCTACAAGCTGGAAGGCACGCCGGTACGCATCAGTTTCCGCGAAGGCGAGAACCCGTACGCCGGCAAGAAGAACGTGCTCACCGAAGCGCAGCAGCGCAAACGCCAGCGCATGATCCGCGAGATGAAGAAGCGCGGGAAATAAACTCGTGGTTTGTCCGGAGCGCGATGGACAATTCGCGTACTGACCAGCATGAACACGAACCCGCACGGCCCGTTCGCCTCCTCTCCCCTTTGGGGAGAGGATTGAGGTGAGGGGTGGGTGCTTGCCGCAGTACTCATCGAAAATCGGCCTTGCTGGTGAAAGTATCGCCAGTATGTCCCCTCACCCCGACCCTCTCCCCGGAGGGGAGAGGGGGAAAGGCTACACTCTTGCCATGCCTCTTCCATTTGACCGCGACACCTGGCTCGCCGAGCTGCGCAGCCGCATTCCCGAAATCGCTCCCGCCGAGGCGCTGGGGCGCCAGGCGCAGGGCGCCTTGCTGATCGACGTGCGCGAGGACGGCGAACGCGCCGCCGGCATGCCGGCCGGTGCGCTGGGCTTGTCGCGCGGTTTCCTTGAATTGCGCATCGAACAGGCAGAACCGGATCGCGCGCGTCCCGTCCTTGCCCTCTGCGGCAGCGGCACACGTTCGCTGCTGGCGGCCGAGACCTTGCAGCGGCTGGGTTATCGCGACGTGCGTTCCGTGGCCGGCGGCTTCGAGCGCTGGAAGAGCGAAGGCCTGCCGATTGTCGCGGGTGCGCTGGATGCGGACGCCGCCGAACGCTATGCGCGCCAGCTGCGCCTGCCGCAGGTGGGCGAGGCGGGGCAGGCGCGGCTGGGGGCCGCGAAGATCGTGTTGCTCGGCGCCGGCGGCCTCGGTGCGCCGTCGGCGCTGTACCTCGCCGCGGCCGGCGTCGGCCAGCTCACCCTGATCGACGACGACCGCGTGGAACGTTCCAACCTGCATCGCCAGGTGATCCACGCCGATGCGCGCGTGGGGATGGCCAAAACCGAGTCGGCGCGCATCGCGCTGAATGCGCTGAACCCGCGCGTGCGCATCGCGCTGCGCGACGAGCGGCTGCGCGCCGACAACGTGGAGCGCCTGCTCGACGGTCATGACCTGGTGATCGATGGCGCCGACAATTTTCCCGCGAGGTACCTGCTGGCTGCTGCCACGCAGCGGCTGAAGCTGCCGATGGTCTATGGCGCGGTGGAGCGCTTCACCGGGCAGCTCAGCGTGTTCGACCCGCGCCGCGACGACTCGCCGTGCTACCGCTGCCTGTTCCCCGAGCCGCCCTCGGCCGCCGAGGCGCCGAACTGCAGCGAGGCGGGCGTGCTCGGCGTGCTGCCGGGCATCGTGGGCCTGCTGCAGGCCACCGAGGCGTTGAAGCTGATCCTGGGACTGGGCGAGCCGCTGGTCGGCCGGCTGCTGTCCTTCGACGCGCTGGGCATGCATTTTCGCGAGACGCGCCTGCCGCGCGACCCGGCCTGCCCAGGCTGCGGCGCGACCGCGCGCTTCGCTGGTTACGAGGATATCGCTGCGCTTTGCGCGGCAGCCGGCTGATCGAGGTCGGCGGGAATCAGCGCATATACCGCGGCGTCGTGGGCGCGATCCCAGGCCCACAACCGCTGCCGTGCCATCGCCTCGAACACGGCGCCCGACTTCTCCGCCACGCGCCGGCTGGCATGGTTGTCGGGCAGGGTGACGATCTCGATCCGGATCAAGCCCAGCTCGGCGAAACCGAACCGCGCCACCAGCCGCGCGGCCGCGGCGGCGAGGCCCTGGCCGTGGCGCGAGGCACGTATCCAGTAGCCGAGGTTGGCACTGCGATGCAGCGGATTGATCTGGTTGAGTCCGCAGCCACCCAGGAGTTCGCCGCCAACCGCGTCGCGCACGGCGAACGCGAATTGCGTGCCGGTCCGCCAGGTTTCGTGGCAATGCCTCGTCCACGCCCCGGCCCGGTCCATGTCGTAGTCGGCGCGACACCACGGCAGCCAGCGGCCCACGCTGGCGACCGATTCCTGCACGGCGGCATGCAATTCGGCGACATCCGTGTCGCGCCATGGCCGCAGCACCAGGCGGCCGTCGGCGAGTGAAGGCGTAACGTGGGTCATTGCTTCGGCCATGGTTTGGCGTTTGTGCGCTGCGGTTGGAGCTTGGATAATGTCCCGTCCTTCGCCCCGGTATCAACATGAGCGCACGCATCCTCGACGGCAAACGCATCGCGCAGGAACTGTTGGAGCGGATTGGCCGACGCGTCGCCGAGCGCAAGGCGCAGGGTCACGCCGCGCCCGGCCTCGCCGTGGTGCTGGTGGGCGACGACGCCGCCTCGTCGGTGTACGTGCGCAACAAGCGCAAGGCCTGCCACCAGGTCGGTTTCCGCTCCTTCGACTACGACTTGCCGACGCGCACCACGCAGGAAGAACTGTTCGCGCTGATCGACCGGCTCAATGCCGATCCGGCCGTGCACGGCATCCTGGTGCAGTCGCCGCTGCCGGAGCACATCGACGAGGACGCGCTGGTCGACCGCATCGACACCGGCAAAGACGTGGACGGCTTCCAGGCGGTGAACGTGGGCCGCCTCGCGCTGCGCCGCTTCGGCCTGCGCCCGTGCACGCCGAAAGGCGTGATGACCCTGCTCGGCCACACCGATCGTCCGGTGCGCGGCCAGCATGCGGTGGTCGTCGGTGTATCCAACCACGTCGGACGGCCGCTGGCGCTGGAATTGCTGATCGCCGGTTGCACCACCACCTGCTGCCACAAGTTCACCCGCGACCTGGAAGGCCACGTGCGCCAGGCCGACATCGTGATCGTCGCGGTGGGCCGGCCGGGCCTGGTGCAGGGCGAATGGATCAAACCCGGCGCGGTGGTGATCGACGTGGGCATCAACCGGCTCGACGACGGCCGCCTGGTGGGCGACGTGGAATTCGCGCCGGCCTCCGAACGCGCCAGCTGGATCACCCCGGTGCCCGGCGGCGTGGGCCCGATGACGGTGGCCACGCTGATGGAGAACACGCTGGAAGCCGCCGAAGCCAGCTGACTTTGTCGCACTGGTCTGGCGACATGCTGCAGTGCCGCGTATAATCCTCTCTTTGCAGCGGGGCTCACCATGCGCATTCTCGCCGAGGCTCTCACCTACGACGACGTCTACCTCGTTCCGGGCCATTCCACCGTGCTGCCACGCGACGTGGATACCTCCACCCGGTTCACCCGCGGACTGCGCCTGAACATCCCCATCGTGTCCGCCGCGATGGACACCGTGACCGAAGCGCGCCTCGCCATCACCATGGCGCAGCAGGGCGGCATCGGCATCATCCACAAGAACATGACGCTCGAACAGCAGGCCGCCGAAGTGCGCCTGGTGAAGAAGTTCGAGGCCGGCGTGATCCGCAGCCCGTTCACCGTGGGGCCGGATACGTCCATCCGCGACGTGCTCAAGCTCACCCGTGCGCACAATATCTCCGGCGTGCCGGTGGTGGAGGGCGAGAAGCTGGTGGGCATCGTCACCAGCCGCGACATGCGCTTCGAGCGCAAGCCCGAGGACCCGGTGCGCAACATCATGACCCGCCAAGAACGACTGGTGACGGTGAAGGAAGGCGCCAGCCAGGACGAGGTGCTGCAGCTCTTGCACAAGCACCGCATCGAAAAGGTGCTGGTGGTCAACGACGCGTTCCAGCTGCGCGGCCTGATCACCGTGAAGGACATCCAGAAGGCGCGCGACAATCCCCATTCCGCCAAGGACGCCAACGAGGCGCTGCTGGTCGGTGCGGCGGTGGGCGTGGGCGGCGACACCGAGCGTCGCGTCGAGGCGCTGGTCGAGGCCGGCGTGGACGTGCTGGTGGTCGACACCGCGCACGGCCATTCGCAGGGCGTGATCGACCGCGTGGCCTGGGTGAAGAAGAGCTTCCCGCAGGTGCAGGTGGTGGCCGGCAACATCGTCACTGGCGATGCCGCGCTGATGCTGCGCGACGCCGGCGCCGACGCGGTGAAGGTGGGCGTGGGCCCGGGCTCGATCTGCACCACCCGCGTGGTGGCCGGCGTGGGCGTGCCGCAGATCACCGCGATCGACATGGTGGCCACGGCGTTGAAGGATTCCATTCCGCTGATCGCCGACGGCGGCATCCGCTATTCCGGCGACATCCCCAAGGCGCTGGCCGCCGGCGCGTCCACCGTGATGCTGGGCTCGATGTTCGCCGGTACCGAGGAATCGCCGGGCGAGGTGGAACTGTTCCAGGGCCGCTCGTACAAGAGCTATCGCGGCATGGGTTCGATCGGCGCGATGCAGCTCGGCTCAAAGGATCGCTACTTCCAGGACAACGAGGCCGACGCCGACAAGCTGGTGCCCGAAGGCATCGAGGGCCGCGTGCCCTACCGCGGCCCGCTGCGCAACATCATCCACCAGCTGATCGGAGGCCTGCGCGCCTCGATGGGTTACCTGGGCGCGGCCACGGTCGAGGACGTGCGCGCGAAGGCGCAGTTCGTCAAGGTGACCAGTGCCGGCGTTACCGAGGCGCATCCGCACGATATCCAGATCACCAAGGAAGCGCCGAATTACCGGCTGAATTCCTGACGAATGCGGGAGCGCTCGCGCTCCCTCGCGTCATTCCGGCGCAGGCCGGAATCCAGTAGCGGCGAGGCACACGGTTTGCCCGGCCGTGCCAAGCGTGATCCGGAACGCATCCGCGGCAACCGGAATACGTTGCAACTGGATTCCGGCCTGCGCCGGAATGACGACAACCGACTCCAGCCTTCCTTGCTGCCGCCCATGACCACCAACATCCATAGCGACAAGATCCTCATCCTCGACTTCGGCGCGCAGTACACGCAGCTGATCGCCCGCCGCGTGCGCGAGCTGGGCGTGTATTGCGAGATCTGGGCATGGGACCACGAACCGGCCGAGATCGCCGCGTTTGGCGCCAAGGGCATCATCCTGTCCGGCGGCCCGGAATCGACCACGCTGCCGGGTGCACCGAAGGCGCCGCAGGAAGTGTTTGATTCGGGCCTGCCGATCCTCGGCATCTGCTACGGCATGCAGACGCTGGCCGCGCAACTGGGCGGTGCCACCGAAGCGGCCGATCAGCGCGAGTTCGGTCATGCCGAAGTCGACATCGTGGCGAAGAGCCGGCTGTTCGACGGTCTCAGCGACCACGCTGGTGCGCACAAGCTCGACGTGTGGATGAGTCATGGCGACCACGTCAGCAAGGCGCCGCCGGGTTTCGCCATTACCGGCTCGACCTCCCGCATTCCGGTAGCGGTGATGGAGAACTGGGCCAGGCGCTGGTACGGCGTGCAGTTCCATCCCGAGGTGACGCACACGAAGCAGGGCAGTGCGTTGCTCCAGCGCTTTGTCACCGGGATCTGCGGCTGCGCCACGCTGTGGACGGCGGCGAACATCATCGAGGACCAGATCGCCCGCGTGCGTGGGCAGGTCGGCGGCGACCATGTGCTGCTCGGCCTCTCCGGCGGCGTGGATTCCTCGGTGGTCGCCGCGCTGCTGCACCGGGCCATCGGCGACCAGCTCACCTGCGTGTTCGTGGACACCGGCCTGCTGCGCTGGCAGGAAGGCGACCAGGTGATGGCCACCATGGCCGAGCACATGGGCGTCAAGGTGATCCGCGTCAACGCCGCCGAGCGCTACTTCAAGGCCCTCGAAGGCGTGGCCGATCCGGAAGCCAAGCGCAAGGTCATCGGCCGCCTGTTCGTGGAGATCTTCGACGAGGAGTCCGCCAAGGTCACCGCGGCCGGCCACGGCCAGGTGAAGTGGCTGGCCCAGGGCACGATCTACCCCGACGTGATCGAGTCCGCCGGCAGCAAGACCGGCAAGGCCCACGTCATCAAGAGCCATCACAACGTGGGCGGCCTGCCCGCGCACATGAAGCTCAAGCTGGTCGAGCCGCTGCGCGAGCTGTTCAAGGACGAGGTGCGTCGCATCGGCGTGGAACTCGGCCTGCCGCGCGAAATGGTCTACCGCCACCCGTTCCCCGGCCCGGGCCTGGGCGTGCGCATCCTGGGCGAGGTGAAGCGTGAGTATGCGGAACTGCTCGCTCGCGCTGATGCGATCTTCATCGAGGAGCTGCGCAAGGCCGACCTCTACGACCAGACCAGCCAGGCCTTCGCCGTGTTCCTGCCGGTGAAATCGGTGGGCGTGGTAGGCGACGCGCGCGCCTACGAGTGGGTGATCGCGCTGCGCGCGGTGGAAACCATCGACTTCATGACCGCGCATTGGGCACACCTGCCGTACGACTTCCTCGGCAAGGTCTCCAACCGCATCATCAACGAACTGCGTGGCGTCTCCCGCGTGGTCTACGACATCAGCGGCAAACCGCCGGCCACCATCGAGTGGGAGTAGGTCGGGATTCATCCCGACCGCACCGCCTCGTCGGATTGAAGCCCGACCTACGTGCCGGACCCATGTTGAAATGATCGAAGTCAGGCCGCCCTTCACCCCCGAAGACG
This sequence comes from Rhodanobacter sp. C06, assembly GCF_002001105.1. Classification (GTDB taxonomy): domain Bacteria; phylum Pseudomonadota; class Gammaproteobacteria; order Xanthomonadales; family Rhodanobacteraceae; genus Rhodanobacter_A. The sequence goes on from NZ_MUNP01000067.1 coordinate 18,720, forward strand.
AAGCCCACATGCGCCGTGCCCTGCAGCTGGCCGCGCATGCCCGCGACGCCGAGAACGAGGTGCCGGTTGGGGCGGTGCTGGTGCTGAATGGCGAGATCGTGGGGCTGGGCTGGAACCGCAACATCACCTTGCACGACCCCACTGCCCACGCCGAGGTGATGGCGCTGCGCGCAGCGGGAGAAAAACTCACCAATCACCGGGTCGTCGGCGCCACCTTGTACGTGACCCTGGAGCCCTGCACGATGTGCGCGATGGCCTTGATCCACGCCCGCATCGGCCGCGTGGTGTACGCGGCGACCGATCCCAAGACCGGCGCCGCCGGCAGCATGTTCGACACCTTGATCGACCCGCGCCACAACCATCGCCTGGCAGTGCAGGGCGGCCTGCTGGCCGAGGAGTCGGCCACGATGCTGCGCGAGTTCTTCCGCGCCCGGCGCTGAGCGCGACGCGGCCCGCGGCAGCGCCCTGACCTGCATCAGGAGGGCCCGAAAAGCCGCATGGTACAAATGCGAATCATTCTTGATTCCGTACTGACCATGCCGCTGGATACGCATACCGTTGAAGTGTTGCCACGCACGGAAGCTGCCGCCGGCAGGCGGCGGTCGCGTTGGCTGCGTCTGCTCGCGGTGGCCGGCCCTGGCATGGTGGTGATGCTGGCGGACACCGACGCGGGCAGCCTCGTCACGGCGGCACAGAGCGGTGCGGAATCGGGCTATCGCCTGTTGCTCCTGCAGATAGTGATGGTGCCGATCCTGTTCATCGTGCAGGAGCTCACGGTGCGCCTGGGCATCTTCACGGGTCACGGGCACGGGCATGCGATCCGCCTGCATTTCGGCCGTTTCTGGGCCTGGGTGTCGGTGGCCACTCTGTTGCTCGCCTGCGTGGGTGCACTGGTCACCGAGCTGAGCGGCATCGCCGGCGTGGGTGCGCTGCTGGGTATCCCGGCCTGGCTCAGCATGCTCATCGTGGCGGCCGGGCTCACCGCGATGGTGTGCAATGGCTCCTATCTCACGGTGGAGCGCATCGCGCTGGCCATCGGCCTGTTCGAGTGCGTGTTCCTCGTCGTGGCCTGGCAGGCTAAGCCGGATCTGTCGGCGGCATGGACGCAGATCATGCAGGTGCCGTTCGCCGACCACCGCCATCTCTACCTCGTGGCCGCCAACATCGGTGCGGTGATCATGCCGTGGATGGTGTTCTACCAGCAGTCGGCGGTGGCGGAGAAGGGACTGACCGCCGCCGACCTGCGCGCCGCGCGCTGGGATACCGCGATCGGTTCGGTGCTGACCCAGGCGGTGATGGCGGCGGTGCTGGTCGCCGTGGCGGCCACCATCGGGCGAACGCAGCCGGGCAAGCCGCTGGATACCGTGCAGCAGATCGTGGATGCGCTGACGCCCTTCCTCGGCCGCTGGGCGGGCACGCTGATGTTCGCGCTGGGCATGGTCGGCGCCGCGCTGGTGGCCACCATCGTGGTGACGCTGACCGCGGCGCGCGCGCTGGGCGAGGTGATGGGCTTCGAACACTCGCTGCGCCACAGACCGCAGGAGGCACCGTGGTTCTACGGCGCCTGCGCACTGATCCTGGCACTGGGCGGCGTGCTGGTCGCCTCGGGCGTCGACCTGGTGGAACTGAGCGTGGGCGTGCAGGTGATGAACGCGCTGCTGCTGCCTATCGTGCTGGGTTTCCTGTTCCTGCTGGCGCGGCGCGTGCTGCCCGCGCCGTACCGCCTCAAGGGCGCTTACGCCGTGCTGGTCGGCGCCACCATCGCGCTCACCGCCGGGCTTGGCCTGTATGCCGGCATCGTCGGGATGCTGTCGTAGCGGCAGGCCTCCGCGGCAGCGCCCGGTTCATACCTGCAGCCGGTCGTTGTTGCGCGCCACGAGGCTGTACAGCGCCGGCATCAGGAAGATGCTGATCGCCAACCGCGTGAACAGACCGCTGACGATCACCAGCGCGAACGGCTTCTGCGTATCGGTGCCGACGCCGACGGCAATGGCGGCCGGCAGCAGGCCCAGCGCGGCCACGAGCGCGGTCATCATGATCGGGCGCAGGCGCAGGATCGCGCCCTCCCGGATGGCCTCGTCGATCGGAGTGCCGCTCAATCGCAACTCGTTGACGTAGGAGATGTAGACCACGGCGGTCTGCACCGACACGCCGAACAACGCCAGGAAGCCGATGCCGGATGAAACGGAAAACGGCGTGTGCGTGATCCACAGCGCGACGATGCCGCCGATCGGCGCCGACAGCAGCACGCCGAGCACGGTGATCAACGGGAACTTGAAGTTTCCGTACAACGCGAACAGCAGCAGGAAGATGACGGCCAGCGTGAGTGGCAGCACGATGTTCAGTTGCCGGTGCGAGGCCGCGTATTCCTTGTATTCGCCGCCCCAGTCGAGGCGATAGCCCTGCGGCAGTTTCACCTGCTTCGCGACTTGCGCCATCGCGTCCTGCACCGTGCCGGCGAGGTCGCGGCCCTGCACCGAGAACTGCACGCCGATGTAGCGCGAATCGTTTTCGCGATAGATGAAGGAGGCACCGTTCTCGACCGTGATGCTGGCGAACTCCCGCAACGGGATTTCCTGGCCGCCCGGCGTCGCGACCGGAATGTTGCCGATCTGCTGCGGGTTGTTGCGGTACTGCGGCAGCAGGCGCACCACCAGGTCGAATTGCTTCTCGCCCTGTACCACCTCGGTCGCGACGTTGCCGCCGACGGCGGCCTCGATCAGGTTGTTGATGTCGTCCACGTTGATGCCGTAGCGCGCGATCTTGGCGCGGTCGATCTTGATCGCGAGGTTGGGCTGGCCCAGTTCGTGCACCAGGGTCAGGTCGGCGATGCCGCGCACCTTCGCCATCGCCGCCTTGATCTGCTTGCCTTTCTCCTGCAGCGTACGCAGGTCCGGTCCGTACACCTTCACCGCCAGCGCGCTCTTCAGGCCCGTCTCGGCTTCGTCCACCGCATCTTCGGCGGGCTGGGAGTAGTTGAACTGGATGCCGGGGAATTTCCGCAGCTTCGCGTCGATCGCGTCGATCAGCGCCTGCTTGTCGCGGTAGGCGCCATGCCATTCCGAATACGGTTTCAGGCCCACGAAGAATTCGTCGTTGAAGAAGCCCGTGGAGTCGGTGCCGTCGTCGGGACGCGCCAGCTCGGATGCCACCGTGGTGACGACCGGGAACGAGCGCAGCACCTTGCGGATTTGCGGGGAGATCTTCGCGGCCTCGTCGAACGAGATGGTGTATGGCATCGTCGCGCGCACCCACAAGGCGCCTTCGTCGAGCTGCGGCATGAATTCCGCGCCCATGAACGGCACCAGCAGCAGCGACAGGCCCAGCAACACGCCCGCGGCAACCGTGATGCGCCACGGATGCGCCAGGCAGGTGTCGAGCCATCGCGCATAACGCGTCTTGATCGCCTCGAAGATCGCGTTGCGCCGCTCGCGCACGCCCTTGCGCATGAACCATGCGCACAGCACCGGCAACAGGGTCAGCGTGACGATCAAGGAACCGACGATCGCGAAGATCATGGTGTCGGCCATCGGCTTGAACAGCGTGCCGGAAGGGCCGCTGAGCACGTAGATCGGCAGGAAGCCGGCCACGATGACTCCTACCGCATAGAACAGCGGGCGATCGACCTCGGCGGCCGCGTCGCGGATGACGGCGGTGATGTCCAGCGGGGCGCCCTCGCGCAGGGCAAGCTGGCGGTAGATGTTCTCCACCATCACCACCGCGGCATCCACCAGGATGCCGAAGTCCACCGCGCCGATCGAAAGCAGGTTTGCCGAGGCGTTCTGCAGGTGCAGCCCGCAAAATGCGAACAGCAAGGAGAGCGGGATCGTGACCGCGACGATCAGGCCGGCGCGCAGGTCATACAGGAAGAACACCAGCACCGCGATCACCAGCAACATCCCGACCAGCAGGTTGTGCCGCACCACCTCCTTGGTCTGCTGGATCAGGTCGGTGAGATCGTAGAACGGGTGGATCTTGACGTCTTTCGGCAGGATCTCGTCGTTGAGTTCCCGGGTCTTGGCCTCGACGCGTTTCAGCACGTTCTGGGTCTTCGCTCCGGTGAGCGTCAGGATCACGCCCTCGACCGCATCGTCCTGGTCCATGTAGCCGAACTCGCCAAGGCGCGGCGCGATGCCGATCTTCACCGTGCCGACATCCTTCACCAGGACCGGCGTACCGTTGTGCATGGCCAGCACCACGTTGCCGATGTCCTGCAGAGTCGCGAGCCGCCCGAGTCCGCGCACGTAGAAGAACTGGCCGCCCTGCTGGTAGAAGCCGCCGCCGGCATTGCTGTTGTTCGCGGTCAGCGCGGCCTCGATCTGCGTCACGCCCAGGCCGAGCGCCGCGATCTTCACCGGATCGAGCAGCACCTGGTACTGCATGTTGCCGCCGCCGAACGCGGAATCGTCGGCTACGCCAGGCACCGACCGGTACTGCGGCGCGATCACCCAGTCCTCCAGCGTCTTCAGCTCCATCGGCGAGCGGTCGGAGCTCTGCAGCACGTAGCGATAGGACAGGCCGGACGGCGGCGACATCGGCGACAGCGAGGGCGTGACGCCGCTGGGCAGCGTGATGCCGGGCAGGCGGTTGTACACCTGCTGCTGCGCGAAATAATCGTCGACGCCGTTCGCATAGGTGAGAGTGACGTCCGACAACCCGTACAGCGAGATCGACCGCTTGGTCACCAGGCCCGGGATCGCGTTCATCCCCAGCTCCACCGGCACCGTGATCAGGCGCTCGACTTCCTCCGCCGAATGGCCTGGCCACTGGGTGATGATTTCCGCCATCGGTGGCGACAGGTCGGGATACGCATCCATCGGCAGCGAGTTGTAGGCCCAGATGCCGGCGACCGTGAGCGCGCACGACAGCAGCACGACGAGCAGCCGCTGTTCCAGCGCGAACGCGACGATGCGGTTGATGATCGAAGCGTCGCGCTTCGATGCGTCTGGCGGGAGCGTGGCGCTCATTGGGTCTGGATGAAATTGAGGAAGATCGCCCCGTCCACCACCACCTTGTCGCCGGCGTGGACGCCCTGCGGAATCACGTAACGGTCGCCGATCCGCTTGCCCAGCGTCACCGGCGTGCGCGCGTAGCCGCCATCCGCCGCGACCACGTAGACGAACGGCAGGTTCTCGTCGTCGCGCAGCACCGCCGACACGGGAATCAGCATGCCCGTTCGCTCGTCGCGCGACTGGATCCGCACCGACACGTACATCTGCTGCTTCAGCGCACCAGCCGGATTGTCGACCGCGACGCGCGCGCTCACCGAGCGCGTATTCGGATCGATCACCGCGCCGACATTGCTGACCGTGCCGGTGATCGCCTTGCCGCCGTCGCCGGTATCGATCTCGGCGGGATCGCCCACCTTCACCGTGTCGATTTCATGGCCGAACAATTGCGCCATCACCCACATCTTCGAGGTGTTGGCGATGGTGAAGCAGTCGGTGGTCCCCGCCGACAACAGCTGTCCCGGCGTAATCGACTTGACCACCACGGTGCCGGCGATCGGCGCGCGGATCGCGCCTGGGCCGCCTGCTGGTGTCCGGCCGACCTGGATGTCGGCGATGCTCCGCGGATCGACATGCAGCCCGACCAGCGCCTGCAATGCGGCGTTGCGATCGGAATCGGCGCCGATCGCGTCGGATTGCGCCTGCGCGTATTCGCGCTGCGACACCGCCTTGTGCGCGTAGAGGTCGCGGTCGGTCGCGGCGATCTGGTCGGCCGCCTTGGCCGCGGCAACGGCCTTGCGATACGTACCTATGGCAGCGGCGAAGTCGGGCGAGTCCACCAGCGCCAGCGCCTGTCCCTGTTTCACCGTCTGGCCCAGTGTCACGAGCAGTTTCGCGACCGGGCCCGAGATCGGCGCGAGCACGTCGGTGGAGCGGTTGTGGTCGAAATCCACCACACCGTTGGTGTCGGTCACGGTCCGATAGGACGACGGTTCGACCGTGTAGAAATGGATGCTCCGCTGCTGAGCCTGGGTCAGCGTCACGTTGTGCGGCGTCGTGTTCGCGGACTCCGGTGCGCCCGAACCGGACGAACAGGCGGCGAGCGTGGCGGTCGCCATCAGCGCCACGAGCACGACGCCGTGGCGGAAGGAGGCGGGGCAGGGTAGTGCTGGCTTGTTCATCGTCACTGCTTGCTCAGTTCGGAGTGGTGCCACCAGCCGCCGCCCAGCGCCTGGTACAGCGCGACGGTGTCGGCGAATCGGTTGGCCTGGGCTTGCACGAGGGCGATCCGTGCTTGCTGCCAGGTCTGTTCGGCGGTCAGCCATTGCAGCTGGCTGGCGTAGCCGTCCTTGAGCTGGCGCTGGGTGAGGTCCAGGGTCAGTTTCGCTGCCTGCTCGGCCTTCGCCGCGGCCTGCAGCGCGTTCGCGTCCTGATCCAGCTCCACCAGCGTGTCGGCCACGTTCTGGAACGCGTTGAGCACGGTGCTGCGGTACTGCTCGGCGGCTTCGGCATAGGCCGCCTTCGCCGCGCGTTGCTGGTGCAGCAAGGTGCCACCCTCGAAGATCGGCGCGGTCAGCGTGCCGGCCACGTCCCAGAAGCCGGTGCCGCCGGTGAACAGCTTGGAGAATTCCAGCGCCGTGCTGCCGGTGTCGGCACTGAGCGTGATGTTCGGCAAGCGCGCCGCGGTGGCGACGCCGATCTGCGCGCTGGCGGCATGGAGGTTCGCCTGTGCCTGGCGCACGTCCGGCCGCTGCTGCACCAGCGCCGACGGCAGGGAGAGCGGCAGTTCCGCGGGCAGTTGCAAGCCGTCCAGCGTGATCCGGTCGTCCGCGGCCTGCGACGGGAAGCGCCCGGTCAGCACTGCGAGTTGGTCGTGCTGCTGCGCCAGTTGCTTCTCCAGCGGCGGCAGCGTGGCGCGAGTCTGCGCCAGTTGCGATTCCTGCGCGGCGAGATCGACCCGGCTCGCGTAGCCCTTCGCATATTGGTAGTGCAGGATGCCCAACATCTTCTCGCCTGCGGCAATGGATTGCCGCGTCGTGTCGACCTGCGCTTGCAGTGCGGCCAGCTGGATCGCCGCCACCGCCACGTTGGACGCCAACGTGTTCCAGGTCGCGATCATCTGGAAGCGCGCGGCCTGCTCCTGGGCCTTGAGCGACTCCGACGCGCGGCGGTTGGCACCGAATACGTCCGGCGTGTAGGAAATCGAAAGCTGTGGCGTGTACAGGTTGTACTGGAAGGCGTTGGAGTTCGGCACCGGCGCCAGCGAGCCGGCCTGGCGTTGGTGGCTGGCCGAGAAGTTCGCCGACACGCTCGGCAGGAACGCGCCGCGCTGCGCCAGCATGTCCTCGTGCGCCACGCGCAGCGCCGCCTGCGCGGCCTTCAGGTCGTGGTTGTGCGCCAGCGCCTGCTCGATCAACGCATTCAACGGCGCGGAATGGAACAGCGTCCACCAGTCGCCGGGGATGTCCGCGCCCGATGCGAGGTGCTGGGCCGCGCCCGCCGTCACGCCGGGCGCGGCGGTCGTCGTCGAAACCGGATGCGGCGTGTAGCCGCCGACCGCAGGCGGGGCGGGTGCCTTGAAATCCGGCCCCACCGCGCAAGCGGCGAGCAGCATCGCGGCGACCATGGGCATGGCCCATCGCAAGGCGCGCGACGCGGATGTCTGGACAGACGGAATGGAAACCATGCGGAGCCCGTATTCGTTGCTGCGCGCTGTCCCGACAGCGGGTATTCCGCGCTACATGACGGGTGAAAGTACGTTATAACATTGCCATCGGCAACGCTGTATTTTCTTGCGGCACGGCCGGTACACAATGCTCTCCACGATCGCGGCCTCATCACGAAGACCCCGCTCCCCGACGCCGATCCAGCCAGCGAAGGCGCCAACCGGTCAATGCGGATGGGCAATCGCAGCAGCACGCCTGGCTTGCGAGCGGTGATTCGAGCCGGTCCGCGCGCGGCGCTGGTCCGTCGTGGTGAACTCCCATGCTGCGTCTAGCTTCCGCTGCAAGACGCTCGCTCGCCATGTGTCTGGCTACGGCCGTATCAGCGTGCAGGATCCGCAGCCTGCTCAAGCATGGTCGCCCAACTCGATGGCGGAGCATCCGCCGGCCGTGTTTTTCCGGGCATCGACTTGCTCGCCTGCGCCACGGCGTCGTGCGGATGCAGGCTTTCCCGGTGCTCGAGACGGACGTGGAAGTCCGCGATGCTGTCGTCGTCATCCAGCGCGTGCTGGATGCGGCGCGCGGCGTCCTCGCAGAACATCGGGTTGGCGCCGTTGGCGCGCGCGAAGGCCTGCTCGTCCTCGCGCTTCACAGCCGTTTGCACCGGCGTGCCCAGCGCCTGTTCGACGCGGTCGATCGAGGCGATCAGATTCAGCGGCACGCCGTCGACGAAGCGCACGGCGAGCCGCGCCACGCTGCGCTGCGCGTGCGGGGTGGCGACGATGCCGCGCTCGCTGCCCAGCCACGCCAGCACGGCCGCATGCTCCAGCGGTGCGGTCGCGTCGAAATCGCGCGCGAACTGCTGCTGGATCAGCTGGCGCGACAGCGCCGCCGAAGCGGGGCAGGTGGAGGAGTACGTCACTTCCGTGCCCAGCTCCAGACGGAAGCCGGCGGCGTCCAACTGGGCGTCGATGAACACCGGGTAGGCGCGCCAGCCCGCATGGTCGCTGCGCAGTGCGGCGCGGCGCACGAGCAGCTCGAAGCGCAGGCTGGCGCGGGCACGCCGGGCCAGGCCTTGCTGCGAAACGAGGAAGGCGCGCAGCAGGGATTCGAGCAGCGGCGCATCGAGCGGTCGTGCGGCCAGGTATTCGTCCGCCAGCAGGTACAGGCGCGACATGTGGATGCCGCGCCGGTCCGGTTGCGCGAGATCGACGAAGGCGCCGACCCTGGCGCTGGCGCGCTGCACGTCGCCGTTGCCGGCGTCGAAGCGCACCGGCATCTCGATGCCGTCCATGCCCACCCAGTCCAGGACGCCACCCGGATGCGAATGGGCATGGACGGCGACGTCCGGCAGCGGGCGCACGAAGTCGCCCGTGGCCACGGAGCCGTGCCGGCTGTCGGCCTCAGGGTGTGTTTCGCCGCGCGCCACGCAACTGCTCCACCGCCGCAGCGGCATTCACCTGCAGCAAACCGTCGGACACCTTGCTGCTGCCCAGCAGCAGGGCGCGGACCCTGTGCGCGTCGAGTTCCGGGGCGAGCGCGAGCAGCAAGGCGACGATACCGCTCACGTGCGCGGCGGCCATGGACGAGCCGGTGGTGAAGTCGTAGCCGTCGCCGGGCTGGGTGGTGAGGATGTCCGTCCCCGGTGCGCTCAGCACACCGGGCGGAGCCACCGCGGCGTCGGCCACGCGCACCACGATGACGCCCGGCACGTCGTTGGGAAAGCCGTCGGGCTTGCCGTCCGGCGGCATGGCGGCCACCACGATGCGACCCTGATCGAGCAACTGCGCCAGCAGCATGCGCAGCAACGGATCGGCCGGGCCGCCGAGGCTCAGATTGACGATGCGCACCCGGGTATCGAGGATCGCCGCCAGCGCCTTGGCCAGGGTGAAGGAGTTGCAGCGCGCGCCGGCGCCCGCCACCGGCGGATACCAGCAGGCCTTGTAGACGCTGAGCGTGGCCTCGGGGGCGATGCCGACGATGCCTTGGCGGTTGTTGCCGTCGGCGGCGACGATGCCGGCCACTTCGGTGCCGTGAGGGTCGGCGTCGAACGCGCCATCGTCATTGTCCACCAGGTTGTGCACGTCGCGGATGCGTCCCTGCAGTTCGGGATGGCGCTGGTCCACGCCGGTGTCGACGATCGCGATGTCCACGCCCTTGCCTTGGCTGAGCGCGTGGGCACGGGCGGCGGCGGTTTCGACGAAGCCGCGCTGGAGATCCACGTAGGGGTCGTTGTAGCGGGGCGCAGGCGCGTCCTGCTGCGCGTAGACGGCGAAATCCTGCAGCGGCTGCGCGAGCCGCACGCGCGCGTCCGCGGCGAGCGTCTTCAGCAGGTCGTCCCGGGTCGTGCCAGGCGGGGGTTCGAACACGGCGCAGTACAGGCCCAGCGGCTTGATCGGCCAGCCCGCGATCTCGCGCAGGCCATAGTGCCGTTTCAGCGCATCCATGACGGACAGCGCGCGCTGCCCGGCACCGTAGCGCGCCGGCGGGGTGTAGCCCAGCAGGCTGGAGCCGGCGCGTGTCGAGGGTGGTTCCTGCTCGTTGGCGACCGCCAGCACGATGTCGCGGTGCGCATCCATCGCCGCCGCCGTCGTGGTCGCAGCGCTTCCGTTGCCGGGGTGTCCATCGCTGGCCACCGCCCGCTGCGCCGGCGCGCCCAGGGCGATGGCCAGCGCGAGTAGGACAAGCGCACGGCCGCTCATGGCGTGGCGCTGATGGGTTCGGCCAGGCGGATGCCGCGGGCGGCGCGGAGCTTCGGCAGGATCTGCCCGGTCGTCGCCGCGGTGTCCGTCGGCACCACCGTGTAGGCCCCGACGCTGTTGGGGCCGTGCACCACCTGCAGGCGCAGGGTATGCAGCAATGCGTTCCAGTCGGCCAGCGTCATGCCCGTATCGGGCACCACGCGGATCGCGCCGGGCGGCATGGGCGATGGCGTCTCGCTGAGCGTGCGGTACGCCGGATTCTCGACGGCGTCCAGCTTGACGCCCAGCACGCCGAGGCCGACCGCCTGGGCGACCACGGCGGCGGCCAGCGCCCGCACCAGCCAGACTCGCGATCGCGGCTGGCGGGGGGCTTGCTGGGGATCGGAGGCATCGAGCCGGGCCAGCAGGCGCTGCAACCCGACCTCCGCATCGAGCGGCCGCTCCGACGGCAGCGACAGCGCGAGCCGCAGGCGGCTCTGCTGCGCAAACTCGGCGCGGCACGACGCGCAGCCGGCCAAGTGGTTCTCCAGCCAGGCAGCCTGTTCCCTCGCGGCGCTGTCCTGCAGCACCCAGGGCATCAGTTCCCAGGCGTGCGGGCAATCCACGCCGGGGTTCACCGTGGTCCTCATGACGTACCCTCCTTGCAGGCGACCGGGTTGCCGGCCAAGGCGGGCAGCACGTTGCGCAGCTTGACCCGGGCATAGAACAGCCGCGCCTTCACCGTGCCCAGTGGGCACTGCATGATGGCCGCGACATCGTCCAGCGAATGCCCCACGCCGTAGACCAGCTCGATCACCACGCGCTGATCCGCCGACAGGTGCTCGAGTCCCTTGCCCAGCCAGTCGCGCAATTCGCGGTCTTCGTCCGGATCGCTGGACACGAGGCGCTCGTCCGTCGACATCTCGTATTCGACGGGTTCGTCGCCGTGCTGCCGCAACGCCTTGAGGCCACAGCGGTAGGCGATGCCCATGATCCAGGTGGAAACGCGCGAGTCGCCGCGGAACTCGCCTGCCTTCTGCCAGGCGATCCAGAAGCAATCATTGACGACCTCTTCGATGACATCGCTGCGTCGGGTGAGGCGGGACAGGAAGCGGCACAACCGGCCGTGGTAACTGCGGTACAAGGTCGCCAGCGCGGCGCGGTCGCCCGTCGCCATGCGCTGGAGCAGCAGGCGGTCGATGACCTCGGCGTCGGTGTCGGCTTCGTTCATGGGCTGTCAGTTTGGTGCCGTCCGGACGCGAAAAGGTTGCCCCCGGATCAAAAAGACCACGAAACCGTCGCAACCCATGGGGCGGCCTCCCGTTGCCGGCGCATGCGCGGGCCGGTCACGATGCGCTCGAGTTCCATGCGCCAATCCCCCATGGCCCAGATCAGGCCCGCATGCCCGTAGCGATAGGAGCCATGGCGTTCACAGCCGTAATAAGGGCGTCCGTATTCGAGGTCGTGCCAGGAATCCGCGTGCTCGTAGACCCGGCAGGGCATGGCGGGAATCTGGGCGATGCCCGCACCGGCGGAAAGATAGAAATGCCGCGGCAGCGGCCAGTGGAAATCGAGATCGGCCGCACCCCGCACCCGGCCATCCCGCGCGCCAAACATGCGTACGGCCGACAGTCCGAATGTCAGCACGTCGCGGTACGTCCAGTGGATGCCCGTCTCGGCCCGATCGTAGGCGCGCGTGCGGGCAGAGCCGGAGTAGTGGTAATACAGCAAGTCTGTTTGCATCTGCCAGTCGCCGGACAGCGGCCAGTAACGCGCGACCTGGACGGAGGCTTCGGCAAGTTGGCCAGGCGCACGCAACTCGGTACCCGCCGACAGGCCCAGCAGCCAACCGGCCGGCGAGGTCCATGTCACGTCTCCCTGCAGGGTCGGCGTACTGGCGGTGATCGCCTGTCCACGGTCGACCAATTGCGAACTGAGCGCAACAGTACCGCCGAAGGCCGCCGACTGGGCGTGCGATGCCCACGGCAGACAGGTGCCCAGCACCAGCGTTGCCAAACCGAAGCCGGATCGGTTCATGGGATGAATGGTCCGCCCCAAGCCACCTGGGTGGTTCCCGGGTTTGCGCAGCCTAGCGCGAATCCGGGGCGGTGGTCCTGCGTGCCGTTCCTCACGTATTCCCCGACGGGGTGACGGCGCTCGAATGCGCGGCCACGCACATCCAGCGTCCGTGCAGCTTCACCCACACGTCGGTGGCGCGACCGGTTTCCTCGCCGGTTTTCCCGTCCAGCACGTAGACCACCTGGAACCGCTCGGTGACCACGGCCGTATCGCCATAGCGGTCGGTGCGCTCGTCATTGACATGGAGCGAAACGATCTTTGCGCGGCTGCGGGCCACTTTCGCCAATTGTTGCCGCTTGGTGGCGAAGCCGCCGGCCTCGTTGGTGTCGACGAAGCTTGCAGCCCAGACGTCATCCAGCAATTTCGTGTCCGCGGTCAATACGCCGCGGGTGTACTGGTTCTCGCGCGCCTGCAGGTCGCTGGGTGCAGGTGGGGGAGGCGTGGCGGCGGAGGCCAGCGCCAAGGCAAGCGGCAACGGAAACATGAAAACCTCGCTCGGTGGATGAGTGTCCGCCCGACGCGAGCACCCTGATGTTCAAACACGCTTCCGGGTTCGGCGAACACCGCAACCCCGGGAGGTTCGCGCCCCTAACCTGCCGCATCCCGCGACGCCTCGCCCGTGGCGAAATCGCTGGGTATCCGCGAAATGCGCATGCTCGCCGAATCAGATTCGTGCGCTGGTATTGCGCTTGCCAGTGTGTGAAGTCACACGTCATGGCAACGAGCGGCATTCGTTGGCGGATGCCGGGAAGCACCGGGCCGGCTGAGCGTTGGACGAGGGGCATCGGTCATTGCGTCGCGATGTAGCTCGACAGCGCCAGGATGTCCGCATCGTCGAGTGTCTGTGCCACGCCGTGCATGATCCGCGCGTTGCTGCTGCCGCTGCGCGCACCGCTCCTGAAATCGCCCAGTGCCTTGGTCACGTAGACGGCGGACAGGCCATGCAGGCGCGGAAAAGTCGCCCAGGGCGGCTGGGGCGCATCGCTCGGGTAGACCCGCGGCCCGCGCCCGGTCGGGCCGTGGCAAGCCTGGCAGGGAGGGATGCCCCGCGCCGGATCGCCGTCGAGAAAGAGCTGCCCACCGCGGGAGGCGGCATCGGCGCGGCCGGCCGGCTTGGCCGGGAGCGAGGCGTAATGGACGGCGAGGTTGCGCATGTCCGCGTCGCTCAGCGTGGCGGCCTGGCCGCTCATGACCGGGTCGCGGCGCTGGCCGCTCTTGAAGGTTTTCAATTGCATGTAGAGATAAGTCGCCGACTGCCCGGCCAGGTCCGGGAAGTTCGGCGCGATGGCCAGGCCCTGCGGCCCGTGGCAGGCCGCGCAGACAGCCGATCGTGCCTGACCGGCCCGGGCGTCGCCGGTGATCGGCGGCTGCCCGCGCAGGTCGACCCATGCCGCCGGTTTGTGCGCCGCCGCGCCGTCGGCTGCGGCCGTCGAAAACGCGGGTGCCCACAGAATGGCGAGCGCCACCAGATGAAGCAGACGAGGCATGGCAGACATCGCGGCGTTTCCCTCAGAGCTTCACGGTCACGAAGGCGCCCACCAGCAGGACATGCCAATGCGGCTGCGGCCCCAGCTCGGTGAAGACGCGGTTGCCGACGATCAGCTCGGCAGGCATGTCGAAACCGGCGTAGTGCCAGTCGGCGTAGTTGCCGAATTCGTATTTCCCGTACAAGGCCAGGCCCAGCTTCCGGGTCAGCGTCAGGTTCAGGCGGGCCGTGAGCGTCTGCATGCGGTAGACATTCACGGGAAAACTGCTACCAACATCCGCCGCGCTCAGGATCGACTGGTATACCGTGGAGATCGCCGCCAGGCTGGCATAGCCGTAGCTGTCGAGGCCGCGCGACCAGGTGTAGTCGTAGTCGAGGTCGAGCCTGACGCGCGGCGAGAAGACGTGCCTGAAATGCGTGCCGGCGTCGACGTTGCGCTCGTTGTCCGTCGCCGTCCAGAAGTTGGCATACGGGTAGAACGGGCCACCGAACTGCATGTCGGCCTGTTGCGGCGAGGAAAAGGTCAGCGCCTCGTTGTCGTTGACGTTGCCCTGCTTGAGCCGGCTCGATGCCATGCCCGCGTAGACGCTCATCGAGGTCGCCGCCCCCGGTTCCCAGTCCCAGGACAGGTCGGCGCCGGTCGTGCCGACGGATTGCCGCCCGATGTCCGCGCCGTAGCGCTTCCGGTTGCCGTACAGCGTGGCGCTGAGGGTGGCGGTGGTGCCCAGCGGCATGGTCAGGATCGCCTTGAGCTTGCTCGCCTCGAGGTTGCTCATGTCGTATTTGTACATCTGCGCGACGGTGAACGCGGTGTAGCCCACCGCAGGCAGCACATAGCCGGGCATGGACGGCGAATACGCGGCGAGGTACGGGTCGGGGTTGTAGCGGCCGCCCGTGCGCTTCTCGTATTCGTAGCTGAAACGCAGGGTCGCGTTGCCGAAGGCCCTGGTGTCCCAGCCCAGCTTGAGGTGCTGGTCGTCGATGTACGTGCGTTCGCGCGGACGCGGCGTCTGGTGGTCGAGCAGGTAGCTCGCGCTCAGCGTGTTGTACCGGTCAATCCGGTAGCTGCCGCCCAGTTCCGCCTTGCGGTCGTTGGTGCTGAAGGGAATGCTGGCGATCTGCGCGAAGTTCGACTGGTACAGCGGGCTGCCGGGCTGGAACAGTTCGGTTCCACCGGTGACGAGCGGCTCCGCGCCGTTCTCGGGAACGTAGCCGTACTGCCCGGTCAACGGGTTGACCATGGTGTAGCGCGTCATGTTGTCTTCGTCGCGCTGGCGCAGGTTGAGGTGCCAGCTGAGCTTCGCGGTGGGCCGGAAATCCACGCGCAGGTTCAGCAGGCCGGTATCGATGCGCGCATCGCCGTTCTGCCGCGACAGCGCGGCTGTGGTGTTCCAGTCCGCGCAAGCGATGCCGGTGCTGCCGATGAACTGCCCACTCGGGCAATACATCGGACTGAGCGGTGCCTGCAGTGCATCGTTCTGCCGCATGCTGCCGTAGGAGGCCGAGACGGAGAACTGGCCGTGCCAGAGCTTCAGCGGATGCGAGGCCTCCAGGCGCACGTGGTAGTAATCGTTGTTGGGCTCCAGCGACCAGGTGCCGCCGGTGATCACCGAGGCGTAGCCCGGCGCCGCGGCAAACGGCACGGCATAGTCCAGCGTGCGCTTGTGGTCGCGAAAGAACGAGCCGGTCATGCCGAGGTTGAACAGCCAGCCCGAGGCACCACCCTGGTTGCGCAGGCCCAGGTTCACGTCGGTGGTGGTGAAGTCGACCGGACGCACCGTTTCGTATTGCCCGCCGAACGTACCCGGCACGCTCGGCGTGCCCGCACCCCCCGGCCCGGGGGCCACGAAGAAGTAGGTCAGGTACATCGGGCCGCCCCAGTCGCGGTCGCCGGTGCGGTTTTCGTTGGTCACGCCGGCGTAGCCGATCCAGTGGCGGATCAGCGTGCCCTCCCAGCTGACGCCCGTGCTCTGGCGCGTTACCGACAAGGTCCGGCGTGGCCGGTTCGCCTCCACGGCCTGCACCTGGGCCGGCGTGCTGCCGGTGGCGAGGCCGCCGGGCAAGGTCAGATCGGTGGAGCCCGCGCCGTTCCACAGCGGATACGCCGTCGTGCTCAGGGTGTGCGGGATGTCCCGGTAGAACGCCTCGACGCGATAGTCGCCGTAGCGACCGCTGCGCAGGCGGTAGTACTGATCCTGGCTGCTGATGCGGCTACCGCGAAACTCGACGTACCGGCCGGTTCGATGGTTCAGCGCGGAAAACGCGAGCATGCCCAGCGCGGCACCGTTCTTCCAGCCGGAATACATCCGGAAGAACTCGTCGTTGCGGTCGCCGCTGGCATGGAGGTAGCCGAGCTCGGCCAGCAACTCGTACGTCCAGTCGCCGCTGCCTAGCCTGGCCTCGTCGGGTAGCTGGCGCGGCCAGGGGTAGAGCACGCCGGTCGGCGTGCGCAGCTGGCCGGCGTGCAGCCAGGACATGCCGGCCGGGTCCGGTGCGTCGAACATCGCCCAGCCGGTGGGATCGAGGCTGTTGCCGAACTGGGTGTTGCCCACGCGCTGGCTGTCGCTGGTATCGCTCTGCGCCAGCACCGGTGCGGGGCCTGCGACGCCGAGTGCCAGCCCAAGCAACGCAGTCAGGGGTTTGTGCTTCAGCATCGCTCTCCGCCTTCGCCGGATGGCGGGTCACTGGTGGAACTTGGCACCGTTGGGGTTGTTCGAGCCGTGGATGTTGCTGTGGCAGCTCAGGCAGGCGCGCTCCATCACGCGCTCGTCCGGCACCAGTCCGCTGCGCAGGCTCTGGCGCGTCAGCAGATCGTTGACGTGGTCATCGTTCGTGTGGCACTGCTGGCACAGCATCGGCACCGGCAGGGCCAGCAGGTTTTCCTGGTTCGAGCCGTGCGGGGTGTGGCAGTTGATGCAGTTCTCGGCCACCGGCGCGTGCTCGAACAGGAACGGGCCGCGCTTCTCGGCGTGGCAGGTCGTGCAGGTCTCGTTGACGGTGTCGGTCTTCAGCAGCGGCCGGGTGATGCTGCCGTGCGGGTTGTGGCAATCCACGCAGGACATCTGCCCCTCCGGCAGCGGCATGTGCGAGCGGCGGTTGAACTGGGCGCGGATGTCCTGGTGGCAGGTCGCGCACACCTGGTTGATGGACTCGTTCGCCAGCACGCCTTCGGCCGACAGCCGCGTCATCGGGTTGTGGCAATCGGTGCACGACAGTCCGCGCTCCTGGTGCACCGAGCCGATCCAGTGCTGGCGCGCGCCGCCGACGTGGCAGCTCAGGCAGGTGCGCGTCTGCACGTCGACCGGGGTTTTCGCGTCGTGCGTGTAGGCGATGATCAGGCCCGGCGCCGCGGGGTTCTTCGCATGCTCCGAGCCGGGGCCGTGGCAGGCCTCGCAGGCGGCCTGCGGTCCGCTGTTGGCGCTGCCGGCGCGGAACGACGCCACGTGCAGGCTGTGCGCAGCCTGCATGCTCTCCAGCGCATGGCAGGCGGCGCAGCTCTTCGCGCCGATCGCATCCGCGTCGGGCGCCAGCGGATTCCGCGGGATCGACGCCGCATCGAACGGCGTGGCGGGGCCGTCGTCGGACGCGTCCACGCGAGCGTCGTGGCGCATCGCCGCGCCGGCACCCATGTCGGTGGCCGGCAGCATGCGCGCGATGTCGCTCTCGGTCAGGCGGCTGGACGGCTGGTGCGCGACGGACTGGCCGGTGTTCGCGTCGTCGCGCTGCTGCGCCCGCGCGACGGACGACCACAGCAGCGCGTTGCCGAGGCCGACGATCATGGCCAGCAACGCCCACAGCGACAGCGCCGTCAGGCGAATGGCTCGTCGTCCCCGCGCCAGGCCCGGAATGTCTTTGCGCGTTGTCGTCATCCAGTCGATCCCATGCATGTCCCCAAGACTTGCTTCATGCCGAAGCGAGGCTCATGCGCGTGATGCATCAGGGAGCCCTGCGATACGGAGTGCCGGCCGGGCGCCGAAAGGTTGCATCCGGCAATCGCCAAGCCTGGAAATCACCGGTGCCTCGAAGCGCCACTTCGGCATGGCCGGAATCAGGCCGCGTCGAAGCGTCGGTGGCCATCGCAGGCAGGTCGCCGCAGAACGAACCAGCACGCCTGCTCGCTCTCGTTTGCGGCACAACCTTTCGCCAACCGGACGACACTCAGGTGTCGTGGGTCACATCCATGAACTCAGGGGTTGGTCCGGTACATGGAAATCGAACGCATCCGGTTGCAAGAACATGGCGACGATCGCGGCATGCTGATCGCCTTGGAACAGGATCGGAACGTGCCCTTCGTGATCCGGCGCGTGTATTACCTGTACGCCACCCATGGCGGCGTGCACCGCGGCATGCATGCGCATCGCCACCTCAACCAACTGGCGGTGGCGGTACGCGGCTCCGTCACCTTCCTGCTGGACGACGGCAGCGGACCGGTGCGAGTGGTGCTCGACGATCCCTCGTACGGCCTGCACCTCGGCAGCATGGTGTGGCGCGAGCTGTACGACTTCAGCGAGGACTGCGTGCTGATGGTGCTGGCCGACCACGTGTACGACCCGGCCGACTACATCACCGACTACGCCACCTTCCTGCGCGAGGTGCGCGGCCCGGTGTACCAGGAGGGCATGGCGGCATGCCAAGGCCTCTAGTCCTCGTCGGCGCGGGCGAGTTCGCGCAGATCGCCTGCGAATACTTCGAATACGACAGCGACCACGACGTGGTCGCCTTCAGCGTCGAGCGCGAGTACCTCGCACAGACCCAGCTGGCCGGCCGTCCGGTGGTGGCGTACGAGACCCTGGAGGCGAGCCATCCGCCGGCGGAGTTCGACGTGTTCGTCGCGGTGCCTGCCAGTCAGCTCAACCGCCTGCGCACGCGCCTCTATCGCGATGCGAAACGCCGCGGCTACCGGTTCGCCAGCTACGTCAGTTCGCGCGCCTTCGTGTGGCGCAACGCCGAGGTGGGCGAGAACAGCTTCATCTTCGAGGGCAACGTGGTGCAACCGTTCGTGCGCATCGGCAACAACTGCGTGCTGTGGAGCGGCAACCACGTGGGGCATCGCACGGTGGTGCACGACCACGTGTTCGTCGCCTCGCACGCAGTCATCTCCGGCTACTGCGAGATCGGCGAGAGCAGCTTCGTCGGCGTGAACACCACCTTCAACGACCACGTGAAGGTCGCCCCCGACAACGTGATCGGCGCCGGCGCGCTGGTCACCCGCGACACGGAACCGGGCCGTGTCTACGTCGGCTCGCCGGCGCATGCGGTGCCCGACCGCACGAGTTTCGACGTGAGGCTTTGACGAGCGCATGTCCGCATGGAGCAAGCAAGGGCTGGTATTCGACACCGCGCGGCAGGGCGTGGGCGGCTGGATGCGTCACTCGGCGCTCACGCCCACCCCGTATCGCCTCGACGACGAGCTGATCCGCGTCTATGCGGGGTTTCGCGATGCCGAGGGCGTCAGCCGCATCGGATACGTCGACGTGCGAGCGGACGATCCCGCGGCGGTCGTGCGGGTCAGCGCCGAACCGGTGCTCGACATCGGCCGGGCCGGCTGCTTCGACGACAACGGCATGATCCTGGGTGACGTGGTGGACGCGCCAGGCGGCCTGCACCTGTTCTATGTCGGCTTCCAGCGCGTGGCCAGGGCCAAGTTCCTCGCCTTCAGCGGTCTGGCCGTTTCGCGCGACGGCGGCAACTGTTTCCGGCGCGTGCAGGAAACCCCGATCCTTGATCGCGCGCCCGGCCGCAGCAGCATAGCCGCGGTGCATACGGCCATGTACGAAGACGGCCGCTGGCGGCTGTGGTACGCGGTGGGCGACGACTGGGAGACGATCGGCGGCCAGCCGTTTCCGCGCTACCACATCCGCCATGTCGAAACGGGCGATCTCGCGGTGATCCCGCGCGAAGACCGGGTCTGCCTGCGTCCGCAGGGCAGCGAATACCGCATCGGCCGGCCGCGCGTCTATCGTCGCGACGGCGGCTACGTGATGCTCTTCACGCGGGGCAATGTCACCGGCGAATACTTCCCCGGTGTCGCCACGAGCGACGACGGTATCGCCTGGGAACGCCACGACGAGATGCTGGGCATCGCGCTGTCCGCCGACGGCTGGGATTCGCGCACGCTCTGCTATCCCGCGCTGATCCGCCAGCGCGACAAACTGCTGATGTTCTACAACGGCAACGACATGGGGATGGACGGCTTCGGCGTGGCCGAGGCCGACGCGATCCATTTCGACGGTGGCGCGCATGTTCGCGGTTAGGCCCTATGCCGCGGCCGACGCAAACACTTGGGATGCGCTGGTCGAGCGCTCCCGCAACGGCAACCTGCTGCACCGGCGCGGCTACATGGATTACCACGCCGACCGCTTCGTCGACCAGTCGCTGATCGTCGAGAAGCACGGCGAGGCGGTGGCGGTGTTTCCCGCGAACATCCAGGACAAGCTGGTGACCAGCCACGGCGGCCTCACGTACGCCGGGCTGATCAGCACGGCCGCTGTGCGCGCCGAATCGACGCTGGCCGTGTTCGGGCAGATCGCCGACCACTACCGCGCGCTGGGCGTGGAGCGGGTGATCTACAAGGCGGTGCCGCACATCTTCCACGCCTGCCCGGCCGAGGAGGATCTGTACGCGCTGCATCGGCTGGGTGCACGGCTGCGGCGTCGCGATCTCTCCTCGGTCATCGCGCTGCGCGAGACGTTCCACTTCACGCAGGAGCGCCAGCGTGAAGTGAACAAGGCGCGCAAGTCCGGCATCGACCTCCGGACCGGCGTCGATCCGGCGGACTTCCACGCGCTGCTGACCTCGGTGCTCCACCAGCACGACACCCGGCCGACCCACAGCCTCGCCGAACTGCGCCTGCTGCAGGCGCGCTTCCCGCAACACATCGTGCTGCACGAGGCGCGCCACGAGGGCGCCTTGCTGGCGGGGGCGCTCGTCTACGACTTCGGACGGGTCGTGCACACCCAGTACCTGGCCGCTTCGGAGGAGGGGCGACGCCTGAACACGCTCAGCCTGCTGCTGGCGGAGCTGATCGGCGGCGTCTACGCGAACCGCAGCTATTTCAGCTTCGGCATCTCGACCGAACACGAGGGCAGGGTGCTCAACCGCGGCCTGGTCGCGCAGAAGGAACGCTTCGGCGCACGCGCCATCGTGCACGACTTCTACGAGTGGCTGCTGTGATGGACACCCGGCTGAGGGAAGTGCCGTTCCTCGACCTCAGGGACGTCCATGCGCGCTACGCCGACGAGCTGAAGGCGGCGGCCGCGCGGGTGATCGATTCGGGGCACTACGTGCTCGGCGAGGAACTGGCGGCCTTCGAGCGCGAGTTCGCGGCCTGGTGCGGCGTGCGCCATGCGTTGGGCGTGGGCAGCGGGCTCGATGCGCTGGCGCTGATCCTGCGCGGCTATCTGGGGCTGGGTGTGCTGGCCGAAGGCGACGAGGTGATCGTGCCCGGCAACACCTTCATCGCCAGCTTCCTCGCCGTCAGCGCGAACCGGCTGGTGCCGGTGCCGGTGGAGCCGGATGCGGCGAGTTTCAACCTCGACCCGGCCTGCGTGGCGGCGGCGATCGGGCCGCGCACGCGCGCGATCATGGCCGTGCACCTGTACGGTCAGCTGGCTGACATGCCGGCGCTGGTCGCGCTGGCCAGGCGGCACGGCTTGCTGCTGATCGAGGACGCCGCGCAGGCGCACGGCGCGACGCGCGACGGGCGCAAGGCCGGCGCGTTCGGCGACGCGGCCGCCTTCAGCTTCTACCCGGCCAAGAACCTCGGCGCCTTGGGCGACGGGGGCGCCGTCGTGACCGGCGACGCGCGACTGGCGGAGCGTGTCGCGGCGCTGCGCAACTACGGCTCCGACACGAAGTACCACCACCTGTTCCAGGGCGTCAACTCGCGACTGGACGAGATCCAGGCCGCGCTGCTGCGGGTGAAGCTGCGCCATCTCGACGAGGATATCGCGCGGCGCCGGCGCGTGGCGCAGCGTTATCGCGAAGGTATCCGCCATCCGCAGATCGGCTTGCCGCAGGTGGCGTGCGAGGAGCGGCACGCCTGGCATCTGTTCGTGGTGCGCTGCCATCGCCGTGACGCATTGCAGCGACACCTGCAGGCGCAGGGCGTGCAGAGCCAGGTGCATTACCCGGTGCCGCCGCATCGCCAGCCGGCGTACGCCGAGCTGCGCGAGGCATGGCTGCCGCTCACCGAATGTCTGCATGAGGAGGTGCTGAGCCTGCCGCTGGGGCCAAGCCTCGGCGAGGACGCGGTGGCGCGCGTGATCGCGGCCTGCAACGCGTTCGAGTGCCCGCCATGAACATCGTGCGCGCGGGCTTCTATTCCTCGATCGCCACCGCGGCACGGCTGTTGGCGGCGCTGGTGGTGATCAAGCTGGTGGCGTGGCTGGCCGGGCCCGCGGGGGTGGGCAAGCTGGGCCAGTTCATGAGCCTGATGTCGTTGCTGGCCGTGCTGGCCGGCGGTGGCATCAGCGCCGGCATCGTGAAGTATGTCGCCGAATACCGGGACGACCCGCAGCGCCTGGCGCGCCTGTTGGCTGCCGCGCTCTGGTATGCGTTGTGTGCCTCGGTCCTGATGGGTTGCGTGGCCTTGCTGTTCAGTCGGCAGCTGGCGCTGTGGCTGCTGGACGATCCCGCCTACGCGGGCCTGATCCGCCTGCTCGCCGTGGCCCAGCTCGGCATCGCGCTGGTCAACTACATCCTGGCCGTGATCAACGGCTTCATGGACGTGCGCCGGCTGGCGCTGATCCAGGTGCTGGGCTCGATGCTGGGCACCGTGGCGGCGGTCTGGCTTGCCCGCTGGCTGCACCTGTACGGCGCGCTGCTGGCGCTGGTGCTGGGCCAGTTGCTGTGGCTGCTGGTCGGCCTGCCGGCGTGGTGGCGCAGCCCGTACTTCCGGCGCAGCATGCTGCGGCTGCGCTTCGACCGCGAGATGACGCTGCGGCTGGCCGCCTTCTCGGTGATGACGCTCAGCTCCGCGCTGGTCTCTCCGCTGGTGAACATCGCGGTGCGCGACCACCTCGCGCAGCAGCTCGGCTGGGGGCAGGTCGGCTACTGGCAGGCGGTGAGCAAGGTGTCGGACGCCTACCTGCTGTTCCTCACCACGGCCATCAACATCTATTACCTGCCGAAGCTGGCCTCGATCCGCGAGCGCGGCGCGCTGGTGCACGAGTTGCGCCAGGCGTATCGCCATCTCCTGCCCGCCGTGGTGGTGCTGGCGGCGGCGGTGTACCTGCTGCGTGGATGGGTGACGCGCCTGCTGTTCAGTGCGGACTTCGCGCCCGCCAACGCGCTGTACGGACCGCAGCTGGCGGGCGACGTGGTCAAGATCGCCGCCTTTGTGCTGTCCTACGTGATGCTGGCCAAGGCGATGACGCGGCTGTTCGTGCTCTCCGAATGCGCGTTCGCGGCCAGCTACCTGGCGCTGGTCTACCTGTTCACCGCGCGCTTCGGTCTGGTCGGCGCGATGTACGCCTTCGCGGTCAACTACCTCGGCTACCTCGCCTTCAACGTGCTGGTCGTGCGGCGCTACCTCGGCACGGTGCGATGACGGCCCACGACGCGATGCAAGATACGGCGGCGCCGCTGGTCTCGGTGCTGATCCCCGCGTTCAACCACGAGCGTTACGTGCTGCGCTGCCTGGACAGCGTGCTGGAAGACCCCTATCCGGCCAAGGAGCTGATCATCATCGACGACGGCTCGACCGACCGCACCGGCGCGCGCATCGCCGACTGGGTGGCCACGCATTGCATGGATATCCCCATCGAATACGTTCGGCGCGAGCACCGCGGCATCGCCGCGACCCTGAACGAGCTGGCGGCGCGCGCGAACGGCGAGTTCCTGCGGCCGGGCGCCAGCGACGACTACCTGTTGCCCGGCGGCCTGGTCGCGCAGGTCGACTACCTGCTGGCGCATCCGCGCAAGGTGGTGGTGATCGGCGACTCGGTGGTCGTGGACGGCGACGGGCACAAGCTGCACGACAGCGGCATGTGCGACCTGCACGGCGCCGACAAGAGCCTCTACCACTCCGACGACGGCATCCGCCGCGCGGTGATCCGGCAGTGGGCCATCGGCGGGCCGGTCGCCCTGATCCGCAAGGGCGCGCTGGACACCGCCGACCGCTGGAGCGAAGGCCTGCGCATCGAGGACTGGGACCTGTTCCTGCGCCTGGCGGCCCGCGGCGTGCTCGGTTTCATCGACGTCCATGTGTGCGCCTACCGCCTGCACGACGCGAATGCGAGCCGGACGCGGCATACCGGGGCCCGCATCGCGAACCTGGCCGAGTCGCGGCACGTGGCGATGCTCCGGACCGGGCTGTTCGAGGAGCCGTACCGCACCCTGCTGCGGGCGCAGTCGCATTACATCGACGCCAAGATCTCGTTCCTGGAGCGGCGGCCATGGTCGTTGCTGCATCACTTGGCGGCGTATCTCGCGCTGGCCGCCAGGGCCAGGCTGGCGCCCGCGGGACCGCATGCGGAGGGAACATGAAGCGGCTGCTGCGATTGCCCTCCACCTGGCTGGGGCTGCCGATCCTGTTCGCCTGCGGGCTGACCTGGTTCACCTACGAGCTGCCGGCCGACTACCTCGAAGGCCTGCTCCTGCTGGTGGTGACCGCGTCCGCGATCATGCTGCTCGACGTGCAGGTGGGCGTGCGCATTCCGGATACCGCGCACTTCCGCGCACGCGACTACACCGGTACCCGTGATGCGTTCGTGGCACTGGCCTTCGCCGGCCTGATCCTGCTGTTCTGCCTGCTCGACCTCGCGCTGTTTCCGATCCCGCTGTTCGACAAACCTTCGGCCTACGCCTCGATGGCGGGTGGCCGCGAACATATCCGGCACGTCTCCGACATGTGCTGGGTGCTGCCGCCGATCGGGCTGCTCTGCACGCGGCGCCGCTGGCTGCGCAACCTGCTGATCGTCGTCGGCTTCGTGTTCCCGGTGCTGGTGATCGACCGCAACCGACTGTTCGCCGCGGTGTTCTCGTTCGCGCTGCTGATCCTGCTGCGGCGGGACGAGGCGCGGCCGCTGCCGTGGAAGGCCGTCGGTGCGCTGGCGCTGGCGGGCGTCAGCGTGTTCTCGATCCTCGGCATCGTGCGCTCCGGCACGCTGCAGTACGTCACGCTGCCGTTCGGCGCGATATACCGCGCCGCGCCGCAAGGCATCAAGTGGCTGCTGCTGTACGGCAGCGCGGGCCCCTACAACTTCAGCGCGATGCTGGCCAAGCACTACGTCAACGCGGACTTCCTGATCAACCAGATCGTTCCCCTGCACGGCTCCATCGCGACGGCCGGCACGGGCATTCCGCTCGATGCGCCGAACATCAACGTGGGCACGGAGTTCTTTCCGTTCCTGCTCGCGCTGGGTCCCTGGGGCGCGGTGGCTTCGGCGTTCGCGCTGTACGCGCTGTTGCTGTGGAGCGTGCAGCGGCTGCGCCCGACGGTGCCGCTGTTTTCCCTGCTGATCTTCCTGCGCATGTCCTATGTGTGCGTGATGTCGCCGTTCGCACCGCAGGCCTTCACGTGGACGAACGCCGGCTTCATCGGCATCTGCCTCTTCCTGCAGCTGTTCGCGGCCTGGCTGCCGAACCGAAGGGCAGGGGGCGCCGCGATGGCCGCGCAGGCCGTGTCTTCACTATCTCACCAGCGAGTACGGAACCATGCAACAAGATGAGATCTATCTGGTCGACCTGTGGCGGATCTTTGTACGCGAGTGGAAGTGGTTCGTGCTCGTGCTGGTGCTGACCCTGGCTTGCACCTATGCGTTCGCGCATCTGGCGAAACGGCAGTGGGAGGCGACCGCCTGGATCCAGATCGCGCAGGTCGGGCAGGTGCCGGCCGGTCAGGATCCGAAGGTCGAGCCGCTGCAGCGCGTGACCGAGCGCCTGCAGCTGGTGCCGTTCCAGAACGAGGTCCTGCAGGGCGCCGGCTATGCGCCGACTTCGTCCGTGGCCGGGCTTTATCGCAAGAGCCTGAAACTGGAACCGATGCTCTACGCAGGCTCGCTGGTCAAGTTGACCGTGCGGGCGTATTCGCGGCAGCAGGCCAGCGAGCTGGCCGCGGCGACGGTCGCCCGATTGCGTCTGGTCCACCAAGGTCTCGAGGAGGCGCCGCTGGCGGCGGCACGCGCACGCCTGGCCCAGATCGATGCCGGGTTGCAGGCCGCGCTGTCCGACCAGGCCCGGTATCGCCAGGCGGCCGCGCCGGGAAACGGGAACGGCGCGGGTGGCGAGGACATGGCGAATCCGGTACTCGCGAGCCTGCTGCTGGCCAACAAGGATGACGAGATCCGTGGCCTGCGGCAGGCGAAGAACGATCTCGTCGAACGCCTCGGACCCACCTACACCTACGAAACATCGACGGTGTGGCCGATCTATGTACCGGAGGGACAGGCCTTCCCGAATCCCGCGCTGACCTGGGGCATCGGCCTGCTGCTGGGGATCTTCCTGGGCGTATCAGCAAGCGTTGCGCGCAGCACCGCACGGCGATCTGCATAGGGCTGGCACGGCTACGCCCAGGGAGTAGGGCCGGGTCACCCGATCGCGGGAGGTCGGAAGGCCTGCCGTGCCGAACTTCTCACCACATGGCATCCATCCGGCTGGCGCTTCCGGGCAGGCCGCAACCGCGCTGCGCGAAGCTGCATGAGGCCGAACATGGCTCGAACGGACCCGGGCAATACTCAGCTCCGGTCCACGTAGAAGATGACTTGCTCGCCCTTGATCTTGCCCTGTCCATCGAGCAGGTAGAGGCGCGCCATCGGCAGCGTCTTCGGCGTGCCGAGGCCGAGAAACGCCTTTACCTTTACCGTCACCATGACGAGCGCGTCGCGCTCATCGCCGATGCTCGCGATCACGCGGGCACTACCCGGTACGACGGCCTGCGCGAACCGGACCAGACCCGTCATGTAGTTGTCGATGCCGACGAGATCGGTCGGCGTCATGGCGGGTTGCATGCTCGTTGCGGTGAAGTGGATGTCGCCCGCAAGGCTCTTCCGCGCCGATGCAAAGTCGTGGTTGCTCCATGCCTCGATATGGGCGCGGGCAATGATGACGGCGGGGGAATCCGACTTGGTCGATGCAGGGTCTTGCTGCTCTGGCGCGAGGCCGGCGATGGATGGGCTGCGCTCCGTCATGGCCATTCCGGCGAACGGCGCCAGCGCGAGACTGGCCACTAGCCCTTGCAGGAACCCTCGTCGATCCAACTGGCTCATCGATCCGACTCCCGTCGCCGCGCGCAAGACGTGCGTGCCATCCCATCGATCAATGGTTGCGCCTACAAGAAAGGGTGGCAGGCAGCCGATTCCGTTTCGATGACTCTGCGGTCGGGCGCAGCCTTCTGCTGCAGGGCGGGCACACGCCCCGAAATTTCCGCAGCCACTCAACCAAATCCGCTCGTGGCAGCACCTATCGAGCGGGTCGAGACACATTGACTGCGACGGGCACCGCCGGTCGGCGACTGTCCTTGGCCATGGTGGCGATCAACGAGCTGCGCTGGGTGCAACAGGGATCGACTCGACATGAGTGGACAACACGGGCTTGAAACAGGGTGCCCGGTCGAACCCGGCCACGGTGCTCGCCGGCATCGATCGGGGGCGCCCTTGAGCGAGGCGCAACTGCTCGACACGCAGCGCGCCTTCGACAGCGTGGCGGCCGACTACGACGGTCCCCGCGGCAACAACGAGCTGATCCAGCGCATGCGCGCGACGTTGTGGGATACCGTATGCCGCGAACTTCCCGGTGGCGGACGTTTGCTCGACCTGGGCTGCGGCACCGGCCTCGACGCGATCGAATTCGCGGGGCGCGGCTACCAGGTCGTCGCTACCGACTGGTCGCCGCAGATGGTCGCCCGCACCCAGGTGCGCGCCGCCGCCGCGGGCATGGAGGCGCGCGTCGCCACGGCGCACCTCGGCATCCAGCAGCTCGACCGGCTCGACGACGCGTTTGACGGCATCTACTCGAACTTCGGCCCGCTGAATTGCGCGCCGGACCTGCACGCGGTCGCGGCCGAATGCGCGCGCCTGCTGCGGCCGGGCGGCCGGCTGGTGTTTTCGGTGATCGGCCGGATCTGCCCGTGGGAGCTGGTGCATTACATGCTGCGCGGCCGCTTCCGCCGGGCCGGCGTGCGCGCCGCGCGTGGCGTCACCGCGGTGGGCATGAACCGCCACACGATCTGGACCAGCTACTACCTGCCGCGCGAATTCCACCGCGCCTTCGCCGGGCAGTTCGCACTGGCAGGCTATCGCGCGCTCGGCCTGTTCCTGCCGCCGCCCTACCTGGTGGACTACTACCGCCGCCACCGTCGCCGCTGCGCATGCCTGGGCTGGCTCGACGATCGCCTCGGCGCGCTGCCGCTGTTGCGCGACATGGGCGACCACTTCCTGATCGTGATGCGCAGGCGCTGACGCCATGGGATTAGAGCCTGTTCATGATCTCTCCGTGGCTCGCGTTGCCTTGCCATGGTCGTCAGGTGGTAGTGCGTGGCGCAGCGCCTGCCTGGCTGGCAGGCCAAGCCGCGCGCTGCCGCATGGCGGCCATGGCGAGGCAACCCGAAGGGCCGGGTCTGTTTGCCCACATGCCGGCGTCATCACTCGGTCGTGGACGGACGTCCACTCCCTCCTTCTTCCTTGGCCTGCGCGCAAACAGCTCCCGGCGCGAGCTACGGAGAGGTCATGAACAGGCTCTTGCAGGCCGCGCTGGACATCAGCCTGTGCCGTGCGATCACGGTCGCGCCGGCCGGCATCTCGCACGCGCCGCTGCCGATCCGGGCTGCACGGATCGGCGCCTCGCTGGCCGCGCGGGCCTGGCGCATCGACTTGCGCGACCACCTGATCTTCCCCGGCCTGATCAACGCGCACGAGCACCTGCACGTCAACGCCGTGCCGCCGTTGCCCGCGGATACGCCGTTCGCGAACAGCTACGCGTGGATCGCCGCGTTCCAGGCACATTTCGCCGAGCCCGCCGTGGCCGCCGCGCTGCGCGTGCCGAAGGCGCTGCGGATGCGCCACGGCGCGCTGAAGAACCTGCTCGCCGGCGTTACCTGCGTGGCGCACCACGACCCCTGGCACCCGGCGCTAGATGCGCTGGATTTCCCGGTGGCCTTGCTGCGCGACTACGGCTGGAGCTACGCGCTGGGTTGGCCCGGTTACGGGCCGCCGGTGCCGGCGAGCTTCGCCGCCACGTCGGCGGGGCGGCCTTGGATGATCCACCTGGCCGAGGGCACGGATGCGACCGCGCAGGCGGAGCTGGCGCAGCTCGACCGGCTCGGCTGCCTGGCGGCGAACAGCGTGCTGGTGCATGGCGTGGGCCTGCGCGAGCGCGACATCGACCGCGTGATCGCCAGCGGCGCCGCGGTGGTGTGGTGTCCGACCAGCAACCGCAGGCTGCTCGGGCGCACGCTCGATCCGCGGCGCCTGTGCGCGGCCGGTCGCCTCGCGCTGGGCAGCGACTCGCGACTCAGTGGCGCGCGCGACCTGCTCGACGAAATGCGCGACATCGCCACCCGCGGCGAGCTCGCGCCCGCGCAGATCCTGGCGCTGGCCACGACCGCGGCGGCACGCATCCTGCGCCTGCCGGGGCGTGGCCACCTCGCGCCGGGCGCAAGGGCGGACCTGGTGATCGTCGAGGACCGCGGCGGCGCGGCGCGCAGCCTGACCGACCTCGGGCGCAGCGACATCCGCGCGGTGGTGCGCGACGGCGTGCCGTGCATCGCCGATCCCGATTTCGCCGAATGGTTCGCGGTCGCCGGCGTGGACACCGTGCCCGCGCTGCTGGACGGACGGCCGAAGCTGCTGGCCGCGCCGCTGGCCGAGCCGGACCTGCTTGCGCTCGAGCCCGGGCTCGAACTTGTCGCCGCATGCAACGCGCCCGAGCGCGAGTGTGCCGTGGAAGCGCGATGACGATGATGACGCGCCCGCCGCTGCTCGAACCGACCGAGGCCTACGCGCTGTGGGCAGCGGAGTATCCGGCGCACGCCCACAACCCGGTGATGTGCGCCGAGGAGCGCGCGATGCTCGCGTTGATGCCAGCCTCGCTGCGCGGGCAGGCGGTGCTCGACGCCGGCTGCGGCAGCGGGCGTTATCTGCTGCACGCGCTGCGGCACGGCGCGGCGCACGCGATCGGCGTGGACCTCTCGCCGCCGATGCTGGAACGCGCCGCCGCGGAACTGGGCAGCTTGCGCACCGGCGCACAGGTCTCCCTGCTGCAGGGGAACCTGCTGGCCCTGCCGGTGCCGGACGCCCAGGCGGACCTGACGGTCTGCGGCCTGGTCGTCGGGCACCTCGATGACCTGGCGCAGGCATTGGCCGAGCTGCGCCGGGTGACCCGGCCCGGCGGCATCCTGCTGTGCAGCGACGTGCATCCGATCGGGCACGCGCTGGGCTGGCAGCGCGATTTCAAATCCGCGGGACGCCGCTACGCCGTGCGCCACACGTCGCACCTGTACGGCGATTGGCACGCCGCCTGCGCCGCGCTCGGGCTGCGCATCGAGCAGGTGCTGGAACCCATGCTAGCCCCCGCCGACATCCCCGCCGGCGCGCACTTCGATCCCCGGGCGCTGGAGGTCCCCGTCGCGCTGGTGTTCCGCTTGCGGCGCGCACCCGGTTCCGCCGGCGCCGATCCCGCTTGCACGCAGGCCCGCCCATGACCGCTCCGCGCACCTTGCTGATCAACCCGACCGTCACCTCGCGTTCCAGCGCGCGCTTTCCGCTCGGACTGCTGCAGCTGGCGGCAGCGCTGGACCGCAGCGGCAGCAGCCGCATCATCGACGGCAACGTGGACCGCGACTTCGTCAACGACAGCCTGCGCGCGATGGAACAGGAGCGCTTCGACGCCGTCGGCGTGGGCGTGATGGGCGGTCCGCAGGTGGCCACGGCGATCGCCGTGTCCAAGGCGATACGCGAACATTTTCCGGCGACGCCGATCGTCTGGGGCGGCTACTTCCCGACCCTGCACACGGACGCCACGCTGGCCGCGCCCTATGTGGATTACGCGATCCGCGCGCAGGGCGAGCAGGCCTTGCCCGAGCTGGTCGCCGCGCTCGCCGGCGACCAGCCCGCGCTGGAGCGGATCGCCGGGCTGTCGTGGAAACGTGCCGGCACGGTGGTGCACAACCCGGCGCGGCCCATCATGCGCCACGACCCCGCGGGGTTGCTGCCCTACGACAAGCTCGGCGATCCGCGCCGCTACCTGGCGCGCACCTACCTGGGCCAGCGCACCGTCGCCACCCAGGCGGCGATCGGCTGCCGCTACCACTGCACCTTCTGCGGCGTGGCCGCGATGTTCGGCGGTGCGACCCAGCTGCCGGCCGCGGCACGGCTGGAACGCGAGCTGGCGTATTTCAAGCACACGCTGGGCGCCGATGCGGTGCAGTACTTCGACCACAACTTCTTCGACCGCGAGGCGGACATGCTGCCGCTGCTCGAGGTGATGGCGCGGTTCGAGTTGCCGTGGTGGTGCTACGCCCGTTCCGACGCGCTGCTCAAGCTCTCGGAGCATGCGTGGAAACTGGTGCGCCGGAGCCGGCTGCGCATGGCCTACATCGGCGCGGAATCGCCCAGCGGCCAGATGCTGCATGACATCCGCAAGGGCACGCGGCCGGACCAGACCCTGGAGGTGGTCGAGCTGTGCCGCCGCCACGGCGTGATCCCGGAGTTGTCGTTCATGGTCGCGCCGCCGGAGCACACCGAGGAGGAGACCGAACGCACGTTCGAGTTCATCCGCGAGATGAAGCGGATCAACCCGCAGGCGGAGATCATCATCTACATCTACACGCCACTGCCGGAGCACAGCCGCCACGAGAAGGACCGCAGCAAGCGGCCGGGCGCGCCGCTGCTGGACCTCCACGGCGAGCCGGTGGTGTTCCCCGCGACGCCGGACGAATGGGCCCAGCCGCGCTGGGTCGATTACGCCTGCCACATGGATGCGCCCTGGCTCAGCGACCGGCTGCGCCGCCGCATCAACGACTTCGTCACCGTGCTGCGCTGCCGGTATCCCACGGTGCAGGACTTGCGCGCGCCGCCATGGGCCAAGCGCAACCTCAGCGCGATGGCCGGCTGGCGCTACCGCTTCCGCCGGTACGACCGGCCGTGGGAGCTGAACCTGGCGAACCGGCTGGTGCGCCTGCGCATGCCGCAGGTGTCAGGCCTGTAGGTCGTGCCGGTGTACGTGGCGCAGATCAATTTCCTGCCCGCCCCCCCCGGCTTGGGCCTCGCGGCCCTGCTCGAACGCTGGCCGTCGCTGGCGGACATCGCGGAGCTGGTGGCGGGCGCCGGCGTCCGGGTCACCGTGCTGCAGGCGGCCGCGCATGCCGAGCGCCTGACGCGCGCCGGCGTGGACTACCGCCTCGTCGATCTGCGCGGAACATGGACGGTGCAAGGCCGGGGCCGCCGTTTCGCCGATGCGCTGGGCGGTGGCGACATCGACCTGCTGCATGCGCACAGCCTGGCCTGGGTCGACGATGCGTTCGCCGTTGCCGGCAACCTGGCGCCGGGATTGCCGGTGGTTCTGCAGGACCATGCCGATCGACTACCGCGCTGGTGGCGGCGGCCGCGTCACCGTCGTCGCTTCGCGACAGCAGCCGGCGTGGCCTTCACGGCAGTCGAACTTGCGCGGCCCTTCGTCGCCGCCGACGTATTCGACCCGACGACGCGGCTGTTCGCGATCCCCGAATCCAGCAGCCGCTTCACGCCGGGCGATCGCGCGCGCGCACGCGCAGCGACCGGTGTGCACGGCAATCCTTGCGCACTGTGGGTGGGGCGCCTGAACCGCGGCAAGGATCCACTCACGGTGCTCGACGGCGTCGCGCTGGCGGCGGAGCGCATGCCCGGCCTGCAGCTGTGGTGCGCCTTCGGCGAGGCGCCGATGCTGGCCGAGGTGCGGGCGCACATCGATGCCGATCCGCGGCTGGCCGGGCGCGTACACCTGCTGGGCAAGGTGGCGCATGCGCAGGTCGAGACGTTGATGCGCGCCGCCGACCTGTTCGTCTCCGGCAGCCGCGCCGAGGGCAGCGGCTACGCGGCGATGGAGGCGCTCGCCTGCGGACTGACGCCGGTACTCACGGACATCCCGGCGTTCCGCGCGCTGACCTGCAACGGTCGCATCGGCCGGCTGTGGCCCTGCGGCGATGCGCCGGCGCTGGCCGCGGCGCTGGTCGATGCCGCGGCGAACCGTCCTTCGCCGCAACAGGTGCGCGCGCATTTCGACGAGACGCTCTCGTTCCAGGCGGTGGGGCGGCTCTGGGCCGAGGCCTATGCACGGGTGCTCGACGACCGCCGCGGGAGCGCGCCATGAAACTCGCGCTGGTGGTTCCCGGCGGAGTGGATCGCAGCGGCGAGTTCCGCGTGATCCCGGCCCTGCTGGCGCTGATAGTGCGGCTGGCACGCACGCACGAGGTGCACGTCTTCGCGCTGCACCAGGAGGCGGCGCCGGCTTGCTGGGAACTCGCCGGCGCACATATCCACAACATCGGCGAAGGCCGGACGCGGCTGCGCGCGATCGCGGGGATCCGCGCCGAGCACAGGCGAGCACCGTTCGATGCGATCCACGCGATCTTCTCCGGCTCCTGCAGCCTGGTTGCCGTGGCGGCGGCGAAGCTGTTGCGGCGGCCGAGCCTGGTGCATGTCGCCGGCGGCGAGCTGGTCGCGTTGCCCGCGATAGCCTACGGCGGCCGACGCACGTGGAAGGCGCGGCTGCGCGAAGCGGTGGTGCTGCGCGGCGCCGATGCGATCACCGCCGCCAGCGCGCCGATCCTCGAGTCGCTGCGCGCGCTCGGGCTCGAAGCCCGACGCGTACCGCTGGGCGTCGACCTGCTGGCCTGGCCGCCACGCGCGCCGCGCGGGCGCGACAGGGGGCCGGCCCGGTTGATCCACGTGGCCAGCCTCAACCGCGTCAAGGACCAGCCGACCCTTCTGCGCGCGCTGGCGATCCTGGCCGGGGCAGGGCCGGACTTCGAAATGGACATCGTCGGCGTGGACACCTTGCAGGGCGAGATGCAGCGGCTCGCCGGCCGGCTCGGGCTGGATGGACGGGTGCGCTTTCTCGGCTTCAAGACTCAGCGCGAACTGCGCCTGCTGATGGAGTCGGCCGACCTGCTGGTGATGTCGTCGCTGCACGAGGCCGGCCCGCTGGTGGCGCTCGAGGCCGCTGCCGTGGGCGTGCCCACGGTGGGCACGGCGGTAGGGCACATTGCGGAGTGGGCGCCGGCGGCGGCGCTGGCCGTGCCGGTCGGTGACGCGTCGGCGCTCGCGGACGCGATCCGCTGCCTGCTCGGCGACGAGGAACTGCGGCTGCGCCTGGCCGCGGGTGCGCAGCTCCGCGCGCTGTGCGAGGACGCCGACCACACCGCGCGCGCGTTCGAAGCGCTCTACCTGCGCCTGCGCGCCGCATGAACACGCAAGGCACCTGCATGCCTTCGCTGGACGGACTCCGGGCGATCTCGATCCTGATGGTGTGCTACGGGCATCTCTGCGGGACGCGGCGTTTTCCCGTTTCCATCGCACAATACGGCCGCTGGTGCGGCGACGTCGCCCATCTCGGCGTGCTGGTGTTCTTCGTGATCTCCGGTTTCCTCATCACCTCGCTGTTGATGGGCGAGCGCGAGGCGACGGGGGAGATTTCGCTGAAGCGGTTCTACCTGCGCCGAATCCTGCGCATCTTTCCCGCGTTCTACGCGTTTATCCTGGTCATGGCGATCGCGACGGCGGCGGGCGCGGTGCAGTTGAGCGGCCGCGACTTTGCCTACGCGCTGACCTACACGGTCAACTTCGAGTCGGGCTGCTCCCTGCAGATCGGACACCTCTGGTCGCTGTCGGTCGAGGAGCAGTTCTACCTGCTGTGGCCGCTGACCCTGCTGGCCCTGCGCGAGCGTCGCGCCTTGCTCGTCGCGGTCGCGGCGATCTGCATCGGTCCGCTGGTGCGCTGGGGCATCCATGAATGGATATTCCACGTCGATCCGCGTTTCCCGAGCGGCATGCTGACCAGCTTCCCCGCGATGTTCGATTACCTGGCCACCGGTTGTGCATTGGCATTGCTGCGGCCATGGCTGCTGACCCGCACGTGGTACCTGCGCCTGACCGACAGCCGCTGGCTCGTGCTCGCGATCCCCGTGGTGCTGCTGATCAACCGCATGGGCAGCCATCCCGTGGCGATCCTGCTGGGATCACCGCTGATGAACCTGTGCCTCGCCGTGCTGATCGAGTCGAGCACGCGTCATGCGAACTCGCTGGCCGGACGCTTGCTGAACTGGAAACCGATCGTATTCATCGGCGTACTGAGCTACTCGCTGTATCTGTGGCAAATGCCTTTCCTCGACCATCGCTCCGACGTGTGGATGCATGCATTCCCGCAGAACCTGATGTTCGTTGTTCTCGCGGCGCTGTCGTCCTGGTTCCTGGTCGAGCGCCCGTTCAACCGTCTGCGCCGGCGGCTGCGACATGGCAACGAGCTGCCCGCCATCACGCGGACGCGGCACGGGTGCCGCACGGCCACAGGCTCGCTGCGATGAACAGGACACAGGCCGTGGCCGGACTGCTCGGTGACACTCCGCAGCGCGACTACACGGAGAAGCTCCGGCTGTTCAACGCGTTCGCGCGGCCGGAGTTGAGCGAGGTGATCGCCGCGCTGGCTTTGCAGGCGGATGCGCGCGTGCTCGACGCCGGTTGCGACACGGGCGAGGCGGTCGGCTGGTTCCAGGAATCCTCAGGGGATCGCGCACTGGTGGTGGGGATGGACCTTGCGAGCGCGCATGTCCGCGCCGCCCGTCGCAGCGCACCGGCGCAAGCGACCATCCTGCAGGCCGACATGCTGCGACCGCCGCTGGCGGACGGCAGCTTCGACCTGATCTGGGCCGTCAACGCCGTCAACCATCTGCACGATCCGTTCGCCGGTGTGCAGGTCCTGGTTACGTTGCTGCGTCCGGGCGGCCGCCTTGTGCTGGGCCAGAGCTCGCTGGTGCCGGACATGGTCTTCGCGTGGGACGCCCGTCTCGAACGCTGCGTCAACGACGCGGTGCGGACGTATTACCGCGAGCGCTACGGCCGCAGCGAGCGCGAATTCACCGCGGCGCGTGCGCTCGTCGGCTGGCTACAAGCGGCAGGCCTGCCGCAGGTGGCGGTGCGCACGCGGATGATCGAGCGCATCCAGCCGCTCGCGGAGGCGGACGAGCGCTACCTGCGCGACGCGATCTTCCGGGGCACCTGGGGCGAGCGCCTGCGGCCCTACCTGCAGCCGGAGGATTTCGACACGCTGGCACAGCTGTGCGATCCGGACGATGCTCGCTACGCGCTGCGGCGACCGGATTTCCACTTCCTGCAGAGCCTGACGATTGCGGTGGCGACGAAGGCGTGAGCCTGCACGCTCAGGCGGACCGTGCCTCGGCGAAGGGTAAGCCGCGCCGGCGGCGCCAGGCCTGGTGAAAGCCCGCCGTGTGGTGCAACTGGGTGTCCTGCGTCTGGGCTTCCTCGGACACGATGCGGCCGACGAACAGTGTGTGCGAGCCGACTTCCTCGCTGTGCACGATATCCAGCTCGCGGATGCGCAGCGCGGCGGCTACCGCGGGTATGCCGAAGGCACGCGAGCGCCGGACCGGGAAGGGCAGTGCCGCCCAGTCCGCGAGCGGCTGCTTGTGATGCACGCTGAGTGCGTAGACGGCATCCTTCATCGCCGCCGGCATGCAGGAGAGGGCGACCCGGCGCTGCTCACGCATGATCGGCATGGAAACATTGGTGCTGCGCAGAGCGAGCGTGAACAGCCCGCTGCGCCCTAGCGGGCCGATCAGGTCCATCGGGAAGATGTTGTGGTGGTCCGTCGCATCGACGGAGACGAGCACGACCGGCCGCGGGCACAGGTAGGCGATCATCAACTGCTGGGTCGCGGCCGGTGCCATGAGGGAGTGGGACGACGAAGTGTTCTGCTGCATCAGGCGGTTCTGCAGCCAGGCGTTCCATGGACGCAGTGGCCAGGCCAGACAGCGGTGTCCGCCGGCCGCGACGTGATAGAGGGCGAGCGTGCTGCCTTCGGTGCTGACCGTCGTTGCGCGCACCAGGCGCAGTTCCCCAAGCAGCCGGCCGCTGACGCGATCGCGGTACTCGAGAACGGGGTGCGGGCCGGCGTCCAGGCTGGTCGCAATGGTGAGCGGCCGTAGCGATGCCACGGTGTGGTCGGTGGTGACATCCGCGGTGGCCTTGCCCCAGCGCAGGCTGGCGACGACCGTCTGCTGCGGCGGCGCGACGGCGACCACCGACCATTGCGGCAACGGACGAACGAATGGCCTGACCCAGTCCTTCCACATCGTCAGACTCTCCGGAACAGCAGGAACAGGTAAAGCTGGCTCGCGAGCGCAAGGCCGCCGGGCATCCGGCGCTCCAACCGGAAATGCGGCGCCGCCGCCTGCGCCACGACCCGCGGCGTGAAGCGATGGATGCGGCTTTCGCTGGCGATGGCGTAGTGGCCGTGGCGCACGAGGTTCACCAGGTTCGCTCGCCACCAGCGGTAGCGCGCGTCGGCGAGGCAATAGGGGTTGAGCATGCTGGCCAGCACGAAGCCGCCGTGCCGGACCACGTATGACAGTTGCTCGAACAGCGCGGCATGATCCGCGAAGTGATTGAAGACCGCGAAGTTCGCGGTGACCGCCTGCACCTTGCAGGCAAGCGGCGAGGTGACCGCGACGACGGTCTTGTGTTCGATCTCGTCGCGGCAGTGCCGCAGCAGGCAAGCGTGCATCGCCTCCGAAGGCTCGAATACGAAGGTCGGATGTCCGTGGGCGGCATAGGTTTTCGCATCGATGCCGGTGCCGGCGCCGAAGTCGAGCACGGCCGCTCCCGCAGGCAGCAGGTCCAGCGCCAGTTGCTGGAACCTGGCGCGCACGCTTCGGTCCCGCGGCGAGGCCAGCATGAATTCGTGGTACTGCTCGCCGGTGTGCATGTCGTCGATGGCCTTGCGGACGTCCGCTATTCGCTCGCCGATGAGGCGCGCGGCTCCAGCGCCGCGCGCACCACGTACAAGGTGTCCATGCGCGGCACCGGTCGCACGAGCCAGGTCAGCGCGCGCCGGCGCCGGGGCGAGGTGACCCAATCCTGTCCCTGCAGCCAGAGCTGGGTGCGCGCCATGTCGGCGCGTTCCTTGCGGGCTTCGTCCGTGGGCCGCACATGGCGCGCAAGATAGCGCGCGGCCTCGCCGAAAGAGCGCGACCACTCGATGCCGGCGAGCGCGTGCAACCACAGTTCGGAGCACGACACCCGCGTCAGGGTCTGCCGCCGCGAGACCGCGCGCAGCAGGGGAGGGCAGTCGCGTTCGAGCCGCGCGAGCACGGTGTCGGGTACCGCATGCCGGTAGTAGCGCGCGACCAGCCGCAACGGCGGCAGTGCCCACCACGGCGCTTCGTCGCCGTGGGTGCCCCACAGTTCGTTCCAGTCGCGCGCGACCATGCGCGTGGCCAGCAGCGAGATGTCGTTGAGATGCATCAGGCGCAGGCTGCGGCCGCAGATGTTGCCCGCCGCGTGCAGCAGCAGGTGGCTCATCAGCGCGCCGCACGAGGGGTAGTCGTTCAGGCCCGCATGCGGCTCGTGCGGCTGGACCCGCTCGGTGATGTCGACCGCGGCCACCGGCAGCCGCTCCCGGATGCGCGCGTGCAGTTCGATGTTCACCGGCGCATCGTGGTGTTCGCCCAGTCCGGCATGGGGCTGGCCGCCGGCGGGCTTGAACACCTGGTGCTTCCACTGCGCGAACGAGGCCACATAGCCGAGTTCCTGCAGCAGCACGCCCGCGGCCGCGGCGTCGGTTTCGCGCACCAGCAGGTCGATGTCGGCCATCGGCCGCTCGCCCGGCGCGTAGATGCCATCGGCATGCAGCGCCGCGCCCTTCAGCGCGACGACGGGAAAGCCGGCGGCGCGGGCGCCGGCGTCGATGCGTTTGAGCAATTCGATGATGCGGCGATGGCGCTGCTCGACCTGCGTGCGCTGGTCGGCAAGGAAATGCCGCCACGCCGGGTGGTCCCAGGTCGAGTACCGGTCGAGCAGCGGCGCCACGCCGTGAGCGACGGCGGCGGCCGGGGCCAGCGCCCACTCCAGTTCGCTCCACGCGGGTGTCTCGCTGCCCGGTCGCGCCAGTGCCAGCTCGGTGGCGAGCGCTTCGGTGGTGCGGCGCAGGCCGTTCCTGACGATGGCGAGTGGCGGCAACATCGCTATCGCACTTGCAGGGCGATGCCCCGCGGCACGGGCGGCGGCGTCGCATCGTGGTTGCGGTGCGCGTGTTCGCACGCGACCAGCGCATCCCAGCGTGCGGCCAGCGCGGCACTGGCGACACGGTAGCGTTTCGGCGGCGTGCCGGCCTTGGTCTGCTGCAGCACGACCTGCTCGTGCAGCAGATCGCGCACGCTGCGGTAGAACTCCGAGTCGTAGGCACCGCGGAACATCATGGCCAGGTCGCCGCTGTCCCGCCAATGCGTCTTGCGACCGAGCCGGGCCTTCACCAGTTCGTAGAACCGCGTGCCGGGCAAGGGGTAGGACACGCTCACGCCGATGTCGTCCGGCGCCGCTTGCGCGACCAGTTCGCGGGTGGCCAGCAGATCGGCCAGTTCCTCGCCCAGATAGCCGAGCTGGATGAAGAAGCCCACGCGGATGCCGTGCCGGCCCAGCCGTTCGCGCGCCACGATCAGTTCGGTGACCCTGGTGCCCTTGTTCATGGCGTCGAGCACGCGCTGGCTGCCGCTCTCGGCGCCGATCCACGCCTCGGCGCAGCCGGCCTGCGCCAGCGCTTCGGCCATGCGCTCGCTGATCAGATCGGCGCGGGTCTGGATGGTGAACGGCACCGCGCCGTCGCTGGCGCGCAGGTGTTCGCCGAACTCCGTCACCCAGTCGACGCGGAAGCCGAAGATGTCGTCCGCCATCCAGATGTGGTCGGGCCGGAAGGCATGTTTCAGGTGGCTCATTTCCGCCGCGACATCCTGCGGGCTGCGCTGCATGTAGTGGTTGCCCCAGATCGGCTTGGCGCACCAGTTGCAGCGGAACGGACAGCCACGCGACGCGGCCATGTTGAGGCTGAAAAAGCCATGCCGTTCGTGCCAGATCGCGCGATAGCGTTCGATATCGATCAGGTCCCAGGCCGGGTGGCCGACCAGGCGCGGGTCCGGCGGCAGTGCGCCGACGCGCGTCAGCTGCTGCTGTCCGCCCACCTGCGCGGCAACGCCCGCGAGGCCGGCCACCCAAGCCGGGGTAGTGACGTCGGGCGCGCGCTCCAGCCGGCCGATCAGTTCGGCCAGCGTGGCGACGCCTTCGCCGATCAGCACCGCCTCCGCGCCCGCCGCGAGAAAGGCCTCCGGGTGATCGGAAGCGTCGGAACCGGCAACGATCACGCGGGCGCCGGCGGCGCGCGCCTCGGCGATCATGCGACAGGCCGCCTCGCGCATGCGGCCCAGGCACATCTTGGTCAGGAAGTTGAAGTTGTCCTCGTAGAGCACCACCACGTCCGGGCGCGCGCCGTGCAGGGATGCGGCGAAATCCTCGACGCCCTCGGCCAGCATCGCGTCGAACAGTGCGACCTCGTGCCCCAGCCGTCGCAGCAGGGCGGCCACCTGGATCGTGGCGAGCGGAGGATACGGTTTGCCACGCTCCCACTGCTTCCGGTCGTACTTCAGGTAATAAGCGTGGCCGACCAGGATCTTCAGCATCACTATGGCCTCCGGGGGCCTTGGGGACGGGCTGCTGCGGCGGATGACGTTTGCGTTCGAGCCTGCTCTTGCGGGAAGTGAGTGCTCCGTTGCGGAGCTTCGGTTGCCTGCGCGGCGACGAGCCGCGGCAGCGTGATGCGGCCTTGCGCGCGCAACCTTTTTTCGTTGCGGACGCACTCATTCGGCACTTGCCCTGAGCTGCGCGCGACGAGGATGGCCTTGACGATCTCCCACGGCGTGCCGGATGCGGACGCCGACCCTTTCCGCGAGCGCAGCGCCCCCGCGTTCTCCGTGCGCAAGCAGCTCCTGGGCGGCGACTTCCGCTTCGACAGCGCCAGCGCGGCGTTGCTGCAAGTGGTCGACACTGCCTACGCCGGCCTGCCGGCGCATCGCTTGCCGGGGGCCGCGCCAGAGTTCCGCATCGAGCTGCGACTGCTTCCGCGCCAGGCATCGCCGCAACGCGCCGGGCCGCCGCCGGTGCGGATGCAATCCGGCGCGGGCCTGATCTGTGGCGTGATGGACGCGTCGAACTACGTGGTGCTGGCGCCCGCGCAGCAGCAGGCGCTGGTGGTGGCTTCGGAGGACATGCTCGACCAGCCCTACCACCTGCGCTACGAACTCGTGGAATTCGCCGTATTCACCCTGGCGACGCGCGGGCTGGGCCTGGTCCCGCTGCATGGCGCCTGCGTGGGGCGGCAGGGGCGCGGCGTGCTGCTGCTGGGCGCAAGCGGTTCGGGCAAATCGACGCTGGCCCTGCACGGCCTGCTGCATGGCCTGGATTTTCTCGCCGAGGACGCCGTCTTCGTGCAACCGGAAACCTTGCTCGCCACCGGCGTCGCCAACTACCTGCACGTTCGGGCCGACGCGTTGCACCACGTGGACAATCGCGTCGTGCAGGATTGGCTTGAGCGCTCGCCGCGCATCCGCCGGCGCAGCGGCGTGGAGAAGTTCGAGGCCGACCTGCGCCAGGGCCGCGGCCACCTCGCGGCCACACCGCTGGAATTGATCGGTGCGGTGTTCGTCTCCGCCGAGGCGGCCGACGATGCGGATGCGCTGCTGAGTCCGATCCGCGCCGGCGACATCGCAACCCGCCTACGCGTTGATCAGTCCTACGCGGCGACGCAACCGGGCTGGGACCGCTTCGAGCAGCAGCTGGTCCGGCGCGGCGTGCACGAGTTGCGTCGCGGGCGTCATGCGCGTGACGCCGTCGCCGCGCTGCAAGCACTG
The DNA here is from genome assembly GCF_002001105.1 of Rhodanobacter sp. C06. GTDB lineage: Bacteria > Pseudomonadota > Gammaproteobacteria > Xanthomonadales > Rhodanobacteraceae > Rhodanobacter_A. The sequence continues at coordinate 60,461 of NZ_MUNP01000067.1, forward strand.
CTAGTCGGGTCGCGCTGATCGCCACGGTGGCGGGTGGCAACCTTTGTCGCCGGCGGTGGCACCCACCTTACTTCCGCCGGGAGTCAAGTAACTTCCAGGTCGGGACCGACGAACCACCGGAGTGGTTCACCATCAACCGGGCTGGGACCCGGCGCGGGCTGTTCCGTGCCGGACCGATGCCTCCATGCGAGGGTCGCAAATGAAAACACGTCTTGCGGGATCGATGGCCGCAGCTGCGCTGCTGGCGCTGCTGGTGGCGCTGCCGGCGCTTGCCGCGCTCAAACCCGGCGCCACGGCGCCGGACTTCACCGCCGAAGCCAGTCGCGCCGGCAAGGATTTCAGCTTCTCGCTGAAGGAGGCGCTCAAGCAGGGTCCGGTGGTGGTGTACTTCTATCCATCGGCGTACACCGGCGGCTGCGATCTGGAGGCGCATACCTTCGCCACCGAGAAGGCCAGGTTCGACGCGGCCGGCGCCACCATCATCGGGGTGTCCGCCGACAGCATCGAGCGGCTGAATGCCTTCTCGTCCGATCCGAAGTATTGCGCCGGCAAGTTTCCGGTGGCCTCCGATCCCGACGGCAAGGTGGCGGCGTCCTACGATCTCAAGATGACGGCGGAGCAATCCGGCATCAACGACGTGCGCGGCGTGGCGATCGACCATGGCTTCATCTCGCGCACCACCTTCGTCATCGCCAGCGACGGCCGCATCGTTGCCGCGCTGTCGTCGGAGACCGACCATCTGCGGCCCGACCAGCACGTGGCACGGTCGCTGGCCATCGTGCAGGGCATGCGGGCGGGCAAGCAGCCGACGCAGTGACACGGCCCGACCATTGAGCGTTCGTCCGGAAGACAGGGCCGCCACTGCGGTGGCCTTGTTCGCTGCGGTGGTCGCGAGGCGTTGCGCCGGACACGCACAACTTTTGATCCGGCGCTCCGCACTCACCGGCATGCGAAATCCGGCCAGGGAGCCACGCCGCACCAAATCGTCGGGCAGCGCCTGCGGAAGCACGGCTGCCGACAGGCCGCGCGACCCCGCGGCGGTGCCCGACGAACCTTCGATCCTGCATGTCCGCTCGTTGGACCTGTTGCGCGCGCTGCTGCGCACGCTCGCGCACCGGGATCTGGCGGAAACCGCCGTGTACGTCGCCTTGTCGCTGGGCGCGGCCTTCGCCGGCAGTGTGGCAGCGCTGCTGCTGGTGCCGCTGGTGCAGCCCGACCACGCGTTGCCGTTCGGCGGCGCCTTGCTCAGTGCACACCGCAGCGTCGGCGCGCAGGCGGCGGCCTTTGCGGCGGCCAGCGGCGCGTTTGCCTTGCTGCGCTGGCAGGCGGCGCGGATCGGCGCACGACTGGTCGGCCGCTATGGCATGAACCTGCGCCGTCGAGTGCATGCGCGGCTGATCGACGCACCACTGGCGTCGCTGGCCGGTGCGACGTCCGCGGAAATCGCCAACGTGCTCACCCACAACGTCGAGATCCTCGTGCAGGGCTTCAGCGCGCTGCAGCAGCTGCTGGTGGCCGGCATCACCGCGGCGGTCAGCCTGGGCTTCGCATTCTGGGTCTCGCCGCTGCTGCTGCTGGCCGTGCCGGTGCTGGCGGGCCTCGGGCTGGCCGCCTCGCGCGCCTGCGGTCGCGAGCAGGCGCTGGTCGCGCGCCGCTACGTGGCCGACATGACCCAGCTGTTCTGGCACAGCGAGGATTTCCCGCGACGCCTGCGCCACGTGCGCTCGTTCGAACGCGAGGATGCGGAGAAGGCGAGTTGCAGTGCGATTGCGGCCCGCCTGGGCCAAGGCTATCGCCGTCAGCTGGAGCTGGTGGCTTCCGGGAGACTGGTGCTCGAATTGCTGGCGACACTCGGCATCGCGGCGCTCTTCCTGCTTGCCGATCGCTGGCGCGGAGTGGACCGGGCCGCGCTGATCGCCGTGTGCCTGCTGCTCGGGCGCCTGCTGCCTTACCTGGTGGCGACGCGACAAAGCTTCCAGCAACTGCGTTCGACCGCCCCGGCCTTCGAGCTGTGGCAGCGCTACATGCGCCTGGACGCGGACCGCACGTCTGCGCCCACGGTGCCGCTGCGACCGGTGGACGGTGACGGCGTGTTGCGCATCGAGCGGATGCGGCTGACCCCGCCGCGGGCAGGCCTCGAGGTCGGCGAACTGGTGCTGGCGCCCGGCGAGCTCACGCTGATTTCCGGCGATTCCGGGATCGGCAAGAGCAGCCTGGTCGACGTGCTGGCCGGCATGGCGACGCCCGAGGTCTTCGTGGCGCGCCACGACAACCGGACTATCGATTTCGACGCCTATCGCGAACTGGTGCGCTTCGGCGCCTACGTCAGCCAGAACGTGCGGCCGTGGCAACGCTCGGTGCGCGAGTGTCTGCGCTGGGCGGCGCCCGATGCCACTGATGCACTGCTGCGCAGCGCGCTGGCCGATGTCGGCCTCGACCGGCGGCTGGCCGACTCGCCGCACGGACTCGACATCGCGTTGCACAGCGCGTCCAGCCGGCTTTCCGGCGGCGAACTGCAGCGGCTTCTGCTGGCCCAGGTGATCCTGCGGCAACCGCGCCTGGCCGTGCTGGACGAGGCCACCAGCGCGCTCGATGCCGCCGCCGAGTTGGCGGTCCTCGCCGCGTTGAAGCGCCGCCTGCCGCGGACCAGTCTGGTCGTCGTGTCGCACCGGCCCGGCGTGGCGGTGTTGGCGGATCAAAGCCTGACGATAGAAAACGGCTTCCCGGCGTCAGTGACCGGGAGCGCCGTCCTGCGCTGCACGGCATGGAGACAGGCCCGCAGCGCCTGAACCAACTATCAAATTGCACACACTCTTTACCTGAGCAAGCCGATGGAGGCAGGTGATTAGCAGGCTGTTGAGAAGCACCGTCTCGCGCCACTCTCGATAGCCGCGATCTATGCATGACGGTCGTGATGGTGGGCGCATGGCGCGTTTCCCCGCCCTGCGGACGCACGTCTCCCACCGTTGCTCATGTCGGCGACGGTTCCCACCACTCGCCGATGCCACCGAGGCGGATCAGGTTGTAGGCGGCAAACGTCCAGGTCACCCAACCGCGCACTGCG
>NZ_MUNP01000039.1 GCF_002001105.1 Rhodanobacter sp. C06
GCCGGAAAATCAGGAGTACCCCACCCCAACCCTCCCCTGCTCGCAGGGGAGGGGCCGTGCCGCTCCGCCTCGCCTCACGCACGGGACCGGATCTCCGCTCCGCCGCTGCCGATACCGCCGCATTCACCACCGCATGACCTTCGCGGGGTGACAGGCGCCCCCCCGGTCTGCAACCATCGGCCCCTTTCGGGGATGCGCGGCCGCGCTTCAGGAGTTTCCATGTCTTCCAGCAGCTCGATCCGCCGCGACGTCGGCCCGTTCGCCCTGATGCTCACCGGTCTGGGTTCGATCATCGGCTCCGGCTGGCTGTTCGGCGCCTGGCGCGCAGCGCAGATCGCCGGCCCCGGCGCGATCTGGGCCTGGGTGATCGGCGCGGTGATCATCCTGTTCATCGCACTGACTTATGCCGAGCTCGGGGCGATGTTCCCCGAATCCGGCGGCATGGTGCGCTACGGCCACTACTCGCACGGTTCGCTGGTGGGCTTCATCGCGGCGTGGGCGAACTGGATCGCGATCGTCTCGGTGATCTCGGTGGAGGCCGAGGCTTCGGCGCAGTACATGTCCTCGTGGAAGTGGGCGTGGGCCAAGGATCTCTATCACCAGGCGCCGGGTGGCCACGGCGAACTCAGCGCCGCCGGCCTGGCCATCGCCGCGGTACTGGTGATCGCGTACTTCCTGCTGAACTTCTGGAGCGTGAAGCTGTTCGCGCGCTCGAACACCGCCATCACCCTGTTCAAGCTGGTGATCCCGGCGCTCACTGCGGTGCTGCTGATTGCCAGCGGCTTCCACCCCGAGAATTTCAGCGTCGGCATCCATGGTGAGGTGCACGCCATCGACTTCGCCTCGGTGCTCACGGCGGTGGCGATCGCCGGCATCGTGTTCAGCTTCAACGGCTTCCAGAGCCCGGTGAACCTCGCCGGCGAGGCGCGCAACCCGGGCAAGAGCATCCCGTTCGCCATCGTCTGCTCGATCGTGCTGGCCACGGTGATCTACGTGCTGCTGCAGGTGTCCTTCATCGGCGCGGTGCCGCGCGAGATGCTGGCCAACGTGGGCTGGCACGGCATCAACTTCAGCTCGCCGTTCGCCGACCTCGCGATCATCCTGGGCCTGCAGTGGCTGGCCACGCTGCTGTTCATCGACGCGGTGATCAGCCCCAGCGGCACCGGCATGACCTACACCGCCACCACCGCGCGCATGCTCTACGGCATGGAGCGCAACGGCACGCTGCCGAAGATCCTCGGCCGCGTGCACCCCAAGTGGGGCGTGCCGCGCCCGGCGATGTGGGTGAACCTGGTGGTGTCGTTCCTGTTCCTGTTCTTCTTCCGGGGCTGGGGCACGCTGGCGGCGGTGATCTCGGTGGCCACGATCATTTCCTACCTGACCGGCCCGGTCAGCGTGATGACGCTGCGCCGCACCGCGCCCGGCCTGCACCGCCCGCTGCGCCTCGCTGGCTTGCCCGTGCTCGCCGGCATCGCGTTCGTGATGTCCACCGAGTTGCTGTACTGGGCCAAGTGGCCGCTGACCGGCGAGATCATCCTGCTGATGGTCGTGGCGCTGCCGGTGTACTTTTATTACCAGGCCAAGGCCGGCTGGCACGATTTCGGCCGCCAGATGAAGGGCGCCTGGTGGCTGGTCGCCTACCTGCCCGTGATCGCCTTCGTCTCCTGGGCCGGCAGCACTACGTTCGGCGGCAAGGGTTACTTGCCCTACGGCTGGGATCTGGTGGTGGTCGGCGTGATCGGCTTGGTGTTCTATCTGTGGGGCGTGAAGTCGGGCTGGCGCACGCCGTCGGTGGAAGCCGCCGAGCTGGAAGCCCACGCACATCCGGACGCGCCGGTGGTGCCGCCGGATGAGTTTGACGCGGAGCGCATCGCGGGACGCTGATCGCCTACTCTCGCGAAAAACCAGTCGCGCATTGAACTTGCGAAAGCGGCTTCGAGCGCCTGCCGGCGCTCGAAGCCGCTTTGTTCCTTGCGAACAAGCAGAAGCAAAAGCCCCTCTCCCGCAAGTGGGCGAGGGGATTCATGGCGCGCTCAATCGCGCCCCGCAAACGCCTCTCGCAACCACGCGTGCATCAACCCGTACGAGCGTGCGGCCACCTTCGCGTCGTACTTGCAGCCTGGCGAGTTCTCGCCCACTTCGGTGAAGCAGTGCACCGCGTGGCCCAGCACCACGAACTGCCAGTCGGCGGGACTCTGGCGCATCTCGGCCATGAACTTGTCGGCGTCCTTCATCGTCCAGGTGTCGTCGGCACCGTTCATCGCCAGCACGCGGGCCTTGATGTGCTTCGCCATCGAAGCATCGTCGGTGGAGAGGTCGCCGTGGAAGGACACCACCGCGGCGACATCTGCACCGCTGCGGGCGAGGTCGAGTACGGCTGCGCCGCCGAAGCAAAAGCCTATGGCGGCGAGTTTCGCGGTGTCGATCGGCGCGTCCTTCGCCTGCGCCCTGAGTTGCACCAGGGCCTCGTTGATGCGCGACCGCATCAGCGCGCGGTTCGCGTACAACGGCTTCACCGCGGCCTGCGCCTGCTCTGCGTTGTCCAGCTGCGGGCGCACGTTCGCGCCGTACATGTCGGTGAGCAGGATCACGTAGTCCCTGCCCGCGATCATCTCGGCCTTCCTGACCGCCTCGTCGTTCACGCCGAACCAGTTCGGCACCATCACCAGGCCCGGGCGCTTCGCGCTGCTGGCATCGTCGTAGACCAGCACGCTGTGGAAGCGGGTGCCGCCCTGCGTCCATTCCACCGGGCGATGCACCATCTTCGCCTGCGCGGCGAAGGCGAAGCTGGCGAGCAGGAGTGCGGCGAGACAACGGATGTAACGCATGGTGGAACCCTCCCTCGTGAAGAGTGCGGCCAAGGATGGCCGCCCGTTTGACTTTCGCGTTCACGGACGAACGCAAAAGAAAACATCAGAGCCCGGCGGCGTGCTGCACGATGCGCCGCTTAAGCGGCGCCAGCCGGTCGAGCAGGCGCACGCCCAAGGCGCGAGCGGCAACCAGCGGCGGCGACTGCCAGGCATAGATGCGGGCCAGTGCGTCGAAGCCGCGCGCGTCCAGCGTATCGGCACTGCGGCGACGGCGAGCGTAGCGGCGCAACACATGGGCGGCGGCGAAGTCGCCGCCCGCGTCGCGTGCGGCGACCAGCACGTCGCGCAGCTCGGCCACGTCGCGCAAGCCCAGGTTCACGCCTTGCCCGGCCAGTGGATGCACCGCGTGCGCGGCGTCGCCCAGCAGGACGAAGCGTTCGGTCTGGTAGGTCTCGGCCAGTTGCAGGCGCAGCGGGAATGCGGCGCGTTTCGTGGTGGACAGGATGCGGCCCAGCCGGAAATCGCTGGCCACGCCCAGCTCCTGCAGGAAGGCCGCGTCGTCCAGGGCCAGCACGCGCCGCGCCTCGACTTCGGGCAGCGACCACACGACGGAGCTGCGCCCGTCGACCAGCGGCAGCAGCGCCAGCGGGCCGGTGGGCAGGAAGCGCTGCCACGCCGTCTGCTGATGCAGCCGCTCGGTGGCCACGTGCGCCACCACCGCGCGCTGTGCGTAGTCGCGGCCGCGGGTGGCGATGCCCATCATGTCGCGTAGCGGCGACGCGGCGCCATCGGCGGCCACCACGAGGCGCGCGGACAGGCTTTCGCCGTCGGCCAGTTCCAGCGTCACGCGATCCTCGCGCGCTTCGCAGGCTCGCACTTCGGCCGGGCACAGGCGGCGCGCGCCAGCCGCGTCCAGTGCCTTCCAAAGCGTCCATTGCACCAGGTTGTTTTCGACGATATGGCCGAGCAGGTCGCGGCCTTCGTCGGCGGCATCGAAATCGATGGCCGCACCGTTCTCGCTGTCCCACACATGCATGTGCGCGTAGGGACCGGAACGCGATTCCCGGATGGACGTCCAGACGCCCAAGTCGTCCAGCAACGCGACGGACGAGGGCGCCAAGCCCACCACGCGCAGATCCACCTCGTCGGCGGCATCCCAGGGTTGTGGCGCACGCGCTTCCAGCAGGGCGACGGCGAAACCGGCCCGGGCCAGCGCCAGTGCCGCAGCCGCTCCCGCCATGCCGCCGCCGACCACGGCAACGTCCAGTGCGGGGCCTCGGCGCGGCGCGTGGGTGTAATGCGAGACGCTCATGGCAGGCGCTCCAGCACCGTGCGTGGTGGTTCGCCGCGGAAACCCATGCCGTGCCGGGCCAGTCGATCCTGCAGCGGTGCCAGACGATCATGCGCCAGCAGCGCCAGCGAGCGCAGCGGCGCGAGCACGGGCTGTTCGAGGCAGGCCAGGCGCACCAGACCGTGGCTCATCGCCATGGTGCCTTCGCGATCGGGCGCGCGGCGCGCGGCGTAGCGTTCCAGCAGTTCCGACGCACCAGGATCGGTCGCGGCAGCCACCAGTTCGGCCAAGGTCAGTGCATCGCGCAGACCAAGATTGAAGCCTTGCGCGCCGATCGGGTGCACGGTCTGCGCCGCATTGCCCACCAACACTGCGCGCGGGCCGATGAGCCGCTGCGCGGCCACGCGACGGATCGCATAGGGATGGCGTTTGCCGGGCCGAGTGAGGCAACCCAGCCGCCAGCCGAAGCGCTGTTGCGCCAACGCGACGAAGCCGGCATCGTCCAGCGCAGCGATCTCGTCGGCTGCTTCCGCGGGCACGGTGAGCACCAGACCGCAGCGCCCTTCGGCCAGCGGCAGCAAGGCCACCGGACCTTCGTCGGAAAAACGCTCGAAAGCGCGATTCGCATGCGCCCGCTCGGGCGTGACGGTAGCCACGAACAGGGTCTGCTTGTAGTCGTAACGAACGGCTTCGATGCCGAGTTGGCCGCGCACGAAAGATTCGGTGCCGTCAGCTCCCACCAGCAGCGCGGCGTCGAGCACGCGCTCGCCGTCTTCGCCGCGGATGCGGGCGCGCCAGCCCTGCCGCTGCGCTTCCAGTGATTCCAGCTTCGCGGGCGCGAACCGGGTCAGCCGCGTGCAGGTATCCAGCCGACGCAGCAGGGCCGCACCCAGTTCGCGCGCGGGCAGGGTCCAGCCCAGCGCGTCGACGCCGTGCTTCGCCGCATCGATGCGCGCACTGCCGAACTCGCCGGCGCGGCTGACGTGGATGTGCCGGATCGGCGTGGCCTGCGCTGCCGCATGCGGCCACACGCCGATCGCGGCGAGGCCATTGACGGTGGCGCGGGCCAGCGCGAGGTTGCGCTCGTCGTAGCTGGGCTGGGCGTCTATGCGCGGGGCGGCGGCCTCGACCAGGGTGGCCTTGATGCCGGCGGCGTCCAGCGCAATGGCGAGGCTGGCACCGACCAGGCCGCCGCCGACGATCAACACGCCATCACCGGTGGGGGAGGTGGGGGGATTCATGCGCCGGATGATACGCGCCAGCGAGCCGCCGACGCATGGGGCCGGCCACATTGGGATAAACTGCGCGCCTGAATCCCGCCGAGCTGCACGGAGTACACATGGCAATCTCAACGACCCGACGCCTGGCCATCTTCCTGGGTCTGGCCCTGGTGATGGGCGTCACCCGCTTCCATCCCTCGCTGCTGCACCACGCGCTGTGGGATGCCTCGTGGGGCGTGTTCTTCCTCGCCGGTTTCTGGCTGCGCGGCCAAGGTCGCTGGGCCTTCCCGTTGCTGCTGGCAGAGGCCGTGCTGGCGGACTACCTGGTGATCTCCGGCCAGGGCATCGATTTCTGGAGCCACTACTGCGTGTCGCCGGCCTACTGGTTCCTGGCACCGTCCTACGGCGCGCTGTGGCTGGGCGGCAGCTGGCTGGCGAAGCGCCAGTCGGGCCTGAACCTGCGCACGCTCGGTCTCGCCATTGCCGCGCTGCTGGTCGCCGAGGGCGCCTGCTACCTGATCTCCAACGGCAGCTTCTACTGGATCAGCGCCAGCGTGCCGGCGCCGCGCGGCTTCGGCGCGTGGTTCGGCAACCTCGGCGACTGGTACCTGCCGTTCCTCACCGGCACCGCCCTCTACGTGGGGCTGGGCGCGGTGGTGCATGCGCTGGCGACCCAGCTGTCGCGCGTGTCGCAGCGCGGTGCTCACGCCAAGCACTGACGTGGGCAACCGTCTCTCCAAGATCTACACCCGCACGGGGGATGACGGCAGCACCGGCCTCGGCGACGGGTCGCGCGTCGCCAAGGACTCGCCGCGCGTGGCTGCCTACGGCACGGTGGACGAGCTCAACAGCACGATCGGCATGGTGCTGGCCTGCGAGGGTGTGGACGCAGCGGTGCGCGAGGCGCTGACCCAGATCCAGCACGAGCTGTTCGACCTCGGCGGCGAGCTGTGCATTCCCGGCATGGCGATGATCGGGGACGCCGACATCGCGCGCCTGGAAACCGTGCTGGACGCGTTCAACGAACCGTTGCCGCCGCTGAAGGAATTCATCCTGCCCGGCGGCGGCATGGCTGCGGCTTGCTGCCATCTAGCGCGCACCGTGTGCCGCCGTGCCGAGCGCGAAGTCATCACGCTGCGCCACGGGGAACCCGAGGTGCGGCCACAGGCGCAGCACTACCTCAACCGGCTCTCCGACCTGCTGTTCGTGCTCTGCCGCGTGCTGGCCCGCGCCGGCGGCCACGGCGAGGTGCTGTGGCAGCACGAGCGGCGGCGCAAGCCCGCCGCCGGCTGAGTCCGCCGCATGCTGCGGCTGTACACCCATCCGGCCTGCCTGGGACACGACAACGGACCCGGCCACCCCGAATCGCCGGCGCGGCTCGCCGCCGTGCTGCGCGCGCTGGACCACGACCGCTACGCCGCGCTGGATCGCGTCGAGGCGCCGCGCGCCGGCCGCGAGCAGCTGTTGCGCGTGCACGACGACGCCCATGTCGATCGCATCCTCACCGCCATACCGGTGGGTGAGGTGCAGCGGCTGGACGAGGACACCGTGCTCTCGCCCGGTTCCGCCGAAGCCGCCTTGCGCGCCGCGGGAGCCGCGGTGGCGGCGGTGGATGCCGTGCTCGGCGGCGGCCACGTGCGCCGCGCCTTCTGCGCGGTGCGCCCGCCCGGCCACCACGCCACGCGCGAGCGAGCGATGGGCTTCTGCCTGTTCAACAACGTGGCGGTGGCCGCGGCACATGCGCTGGCGGCACACGGGCTGAAGCGCGTGGCGATCGCCGACTTCGACGTGCACCACGGCAACGGCACCCAGGACATCTTCTGGCGCGAGCCGCACGTGCTGTTCGCCTCCAGCCACCAGATGCCGTTGTACCCGGGCAGCGGCGGCCCGGACGAGCGCGGCGCAGGCAACATCCTCAACCGGCCGCTGTCGGCCGGCGACGGCCCCCACCTGTTCCGCGAACTGTGGGAGGGCGACCTGCTGCCGCAGCTGCACGCGTTCAAACCGCAACTGGTGCTGGTTTCGGCCGGCTTCGACGCGCACCAGCGCGACCCGCTGGCCGACCTGTGCCTGGGCAGCGAGGACTACGCCTGGATCACCGCGAAGCTGGTCGAGCTGGCGGACCGGCACGCCGATGGCCGGCTGGTCTCCACACTGGAAGGCGGCTACGACCTCGCCGCGCTGGCGGCCAGCGCGGCGGCGCATGTCGAGGCAATGCTGGATTGAAGGGTGCGGCCATGGTTGGCCGCCCGTTTGATTCTCGCGATCACGGACGATCGCAAAAGTAGAGATCGAGGCGTACGGCTGCCGGGCTCTGCCTGCCACTCCGCCTCGCACCGACCCGCCCGGGCTCGTTCATCACTGAATCCTCGCCTGCATCGCGCGGGCCCCATGCCTGCCTGATCCGGGGTGTTTCTGCTAATTTTACGAGCCTCACGACCGCCAGGCTCCCATTGTGATGCGCAAGCTCCCCCCACGACGCCTGCTGGCGGTCGCCGCCGCGCTTGCCCTGGTTGGCGGCCCGGTCGAAGCCATGGGCAGCAGCCTGGGGCAGCACCGCAAGAGTTCGCTGGACGGCAGCGAGCAGGTCTGTCCGCTGGGTTCCTTCCATTGCGCGCCGCGCCCGTACAACTACGCGATGTGCCGCCCGAACGCGATGCTGGAGTTCTACGATCCCGCGTTGAGCCGCGACAGTAGCCTGCGCGACACCAGCAACACCTACGTAACCGCGCAGCACGTGGACAGCTCCAACCAGACCGTCTACCACCTCGCGGGTGACGTGCGCATGGAGCGCGCCGATCAACGGCTGCAGGCGGACACGGCCGACTACAACGACGACACCACCGACTACGACGCGCGCGGCAACGTGCGCTACCAGGATGCCGGCCAGCTGCTGGCCGCCAGCCACGCCCGCGGCAACAACGACGCCAGCACCGGCATCGCCGACGACGTGCGCTACCAGATGCTGGATTCGCGCGGCAACGGCACGGCCAGCAAGGCGCAGATGTTCGACGCCGACCGCACCCGCTACTCGCAGGCCACCTATTCCACCTGCGACGTGGGCCACCACCTGTGGGAGTTCCGCGGCAAGTCGATCAGCGTCGACAAGGAAACCGGCCGTGGCGTGGCGCGCAACGCCACCTTCCGCGTCGGCAGCGTGCCGCTGATCTACCTGCCCTGGTTCAGTTTCCCGGTGGACAACCGGCGCATGACCGGCTTCCTGTACCCCACGTTCGGCCACACCAGCCGCTCGGGCTACATGCTCAGCACGCCGTTCTACCTGAACTTGGCGCCGAACTACGACGCCACGCTGGACCCGCGCATCTACACCTCGCGCGGCGCCCTGCTGGGAGGCGAGTTCCGCTATCTGGTGCCGGGGAGCGCCGGCACGCTGGACGTGCAATACGTGCCGAACGACCACGGCCGCACCGACCCGCTCACCACCGCCGACACCCAAGGCACGCGGCGCTACCTGGTCAAATTCGACGACACCACTCACCTGTGGCAGAGCTGGAGATTCATTACCTCGATCAATCGCTCATCGGACAACAATTTCCTGTACGACTTCGGCAATCAGTTGACGGGCAACGTCACTTACTGGCTTGGCTCTTATGCCGAAGTGGTTGGCGGGGGGAAATGGTGGAGCGCCTCGCTGGGCGGCGAGGTCTACCAGAACATGAATCCGTTCCTGGAAGACACGTCGGTTCCGTACCGGCAGCTGCCGTTCGCCAATTTCGATGTACACGTGCCGCTCACGCACTGGCTTGAATTCGGCATGGACAACGAATTTGTGGCATTCCGGAAATCCGGCTACGTGAGCGGTCAGCGCGAGGATCTCTACCCTTACCTCTCCGCGGATTTCGGCAGCCCCGCATGGTTCGTCCGCCCTCGCGTGGCCTACCGCTATACCGGCTACCAACTCGGCGACAACTATCAAAACTACAACTACTACGGCCTGATGAACCCAGGCATGACCTCAACGTTCACGCAGAAGTCGCCGAGCCGCGCGCTGCCGATCGTCAGCCTGGACAGCGGGTTGGTGTTCGACCGCGATACGTCGCTGTTCGGCCACGACTACACGCAGACGCTGGAGCCGCGGCTGTACTACCTGTACGTGCCGTACCGCGACCAGAACAACCTGCCGGTGTTCAACACCAGCCTGATGTCGTTCGACTACTGGCAGCTGTTCTCGACCAACCAGTTCTCCGGCGCCGATCGCCAGATGAACGCGAACAACCTCACCGCGGCGATCACCACGCGCCTGCTGGACGACGGCGGCGTGGAGCGCTTGTCGGCCAGCTTCGGCCAGATCCGCTACTTCACCCCGCAGCGGGTGCAGATGCCGAACAGCGCGAATACGTCTTCGCCGGCCACCGACTGGTCCGGCTCCTCCTATGTGGCGCAACTGGACCTGCAGCTCAGCGACCGCTGGCGCGCCAGCAGCTCCTACCAGTGGAGCCCGAACACCCGCCGCACCGACATGGCGATGCTGCAGCTGCAGGGGCGACTGGGCCTGGACGGCGTGGTCAACTTCGCGTACCGCTACCGCCGCGGGCTGATGGAACAATACAGCGTCTCGGCGGTCTACCCGCTGTCCGAGCGCTGGCGCCTGATCGGCGCGTGGACGTATGCGGAACCGGTCAAGGGCGTGGTCAACCCGCTGAAGGGCACGATCGAGGCGCTGGCCGGCATCGAATACGACAGCTGTTGTGTCACCCTGCGGCTGGTCGACCGCAGCTACGTGAATCAGGGCTACTACGGCGTCGCGCCGCCCACGACGCCGGGCCAGACCAACCTGCGCGACAACGCCATCATGTTCGAAGTCGTCTTCAAGGGCCTCGGCTCGACCGGCGGCCAGATCGACCCGCTGCTGCGCCGTGATATTCTCGGCTATCAATAAACCGCTGTATCCATCCTTCGGCTGCTCCCTGATGAAGCGATTCCTCGCCCTTCTCCTGCCCGCCCTCGTGCTCGCGCTGCCCGCGCAGGCCCAGCTGTTGCCCAACGCCGGCACCAACGCCGCACCGGCCGGCCAGACCCAGTCGCTGGACCGCATCGTGGCGGTGGTGAACGAGGACGTGATCCTGCAAAGCGAGCTCGACAACGCCGTGCGCTCGATCCAGCAGCAATACGCCAGCCAGCCGGGCCAACTGCCGCCGATGAACGTGCTGCAGCAGCAGGTGCTGGACCGGTTGATCCTGATGAAGCTGCAGTTGCAGAAGGCCGACGACCAGGGCGTGCACGTCTCCGACGCCCAAGTCGACCAGGCGGTGGCCGAGGTGGCGCAGCAGAACAAGATGAGCCCCGACCAGTTGCGCACCGAAGTACAGCGCAGCGGCGAGGATTTCGGCGCGTTCCGCCAGCAATTGGCCGACCAGCTCACCGTGCAGCAACTCCACCAGAGCGTGGTGCACGACCAGGTCTCGGTCACCGACAGCGAGATCGACAACCTGCTCGCCAGCCCCAGCTACAAGGCCGGCGAGGTGCACCTGGGCCACATCCAGATCAGCATCCCGAGCGGTGCCGACGCCGCCGCGATCCAGGCCGCCGCGGCCAAGGCCGAGGCGGCGATCAACGCGATCAAGGGCGGCATGGACTTCAACGCCGCGGCAATCCGCTACTCCGACGCATCCGACGCGCTGGACGGCGGCGACCTCGGCTGGCGCCGCATGGACGAGATCCCGCCGGCCTTCGCCGACACGGTGGCCAACATGAAGCCCGGCGACGTCAGCCCCGCGCTGCGCGGCCCCACCGGCTTCCACATCATCAAGCTGATCGGGCAGCGCGAGCCGTCCAAGCAGATCGTCACCGAATACCACGCGCGGCAGATCATGCTCAAGCCGAGCGAACTGATGACGCCGGAGCAGGCGCAGCAGAAGGCGCAGGAACTGTACGAGCAGCTCACCACCAAGCACGCGGACTTCGCCAAGCTGGCCAAGGACAATTCCAAGGACGACACCACCGCCAACCTCGGCGGCGACATGGGCTGGTTCGCCAAGGACGCCTGGGGCAGCGCGATCGCGCAGCAGCTCGCCCAGCTGAAGGAGAACCAAGTCTCGCAGCCGTTCCAGACCGGCAACGGCTGGGACATCCTGCAGCTGCTGGGCACCCGCCAGAGCGACCTCACCACCCAGATGGAACGCGACCAGGCGCGCCAGGCGATCGGCAACCGCAAGGCCGAGCAGGCCTACGACGACTTCCTGCGCGACCTGCGCGCGAATGCCTTCATCAACGTGCTGGTGCCCGCGCTGCGCGACGACACCAATACGCCGGCGGCCTCCTGACCGGGAGCCGCCGGCATGGCGCTGCCACGGCTCGCCGTCACCGCAGGTGAGCCGGCCGGGATCGGTCCGGAACTGATCGCGCGACTGGCCGCCACGGAGCTGGCGGCCGACTTGGTGGCGATCACCGACCGCGATCTGCTCGCCCGCGCCGCCGCACGCTGCGGGCTTTCCATCATTCTCGACGACGACGATGGCGCGCCACGCGAGCAGCGCGAACCCGGCAGCCTGCGCGTGCATCACGTGCCGCTGGGCACCACGGAAATACCCGGCCGGCCCGATCCGCGCAACGCACACCACGTACTCGCCACGCTCGCCGAGGCTGCGGACGGCTGCCTGGCCGGCCGCTACGCCGCCGTGGTCACCGCGCCGCTGCAGAAGTCCTCGATCAACGAGGCCGGCATCCGCTTCAGCGGCCACACCGAATATTTCGCCGAACGCGCCCGCGCCGACGTGGTGATGATGCTGGCCAGCCCCGGGCTGCGCGTGGCGCTGGCCACCACGCACCTGCCCTTGAGCGCGGTGCCTGCCGCGATCACGCGGGATGCGCTGGAGCGCGCGCTGCACATCGTGCACGCCGAACTGCGCACGAAGTTCGGCATCGCCGCGCCGCGCATCGCCGTGCTGGGCCTCAACCCGCACGCCGGCGAAGGCGGCCACCTGGGCCGCGAGGAACTGGACACGACTATCCCGCTGCTGGACGCACTGCGCGCCGAAGGCATGCAACTGCTCGGCCCGCTTCCCGCCGATACCGCCTTCGTGCCCGCGCAGCGCACGCGCTACGACGCGGTGCTGGCGATGTACCACGACCAGGCGCTGCCGGTGCTGAAGAGCGAAGCCTTCGACCGCACCGTCAACCTCACCCTGGGCCTGCCCTTCATCCGCACCTCGGTCGACCACGGCACCGCGCTGGATCTCGCCGGCACGGGCCGCGCCGACCCCGCCAGCCTGATCGCCGCCGCGGAGCTTGCGTTGACGCTCGCGGCACGCAAGCGAGAAGAGAGTGAAGAGGCGTGAGAAGTGAGTAAAACCTGCAAGACTTCCGCTCTCACTCCTCGCTTCTCTCCACTCACTCCTGCCCCATGAACGCTCGCCCCAAGAAAAGCTTCGGCCAGCACTTCCTGCACGATCGCCGCTACATCGACGACATCGTGCGCGCGATCGCGCCGCGCGCCGGCGATTTCCTGGTGGAGATCGGCCCCGGCGAGGGCGCGCTGACCCTGCCGCTGCTGGCCGCGGCCGGCTCGCTCACCGCGATCGAACTGGACACCGACCTGATCCCCGCGCTGAAGGCGCGCGCGGCGGAGGTGGGCGAGCTGGCCGTGATCCATGCCGACGTGCTGAAGGTGGACCTGGCCGCGCTGGCGCACCGCCACGGCGTGGAACGCCTGCGCATCGCCGGCAACCTGCCCTACTACATCTCCAGCCCGATCCTGTTCCATTGCGTCGAGCACGCGGCGGCGATCGAGGACATGCACTTCATGCTGCAGAAGGAAGTGGTGGACCGCATGGCCGCCGAACCCGGCAGCAAGGTCTACGGCCGGCTGTCGGTGATGCTGCAGCTGGCCTGCCGCGTGGTGCCGCTGTTCGAGGTGCCCCCGGAAGCGTTCCGGCCGCCGCCCAAGGTGGATTCGGCGGTGGTACGGCTGGTGCCGCTGGCGCCGCACGAACGCCATGATGCCGATCCCGAGCTGCTGCACGCGGTGGTGAAGGCCGCCTTCGGCCAGCGCCGCAAGACGCTCGCCAACGCGTTGCGGCAGCTGCTGGATGCCGAGGCGATCCGCAGCGCCGACGTCGATCCCCGCGCACGCGCCGAGACGCTGGCGCCCGAGGATTTCGTGCGCCTCGCCAAGCGCCTCGCCGCGCGCTGAATCCCGCCCGCGCACGGGCGACGCGCGACGCGGCAAGCCTTACAATCGGCACATGAGCGAAAACCATCCCTACACGATCGATGTGCAGGTGCGAACGCGTTTCGTCCCCGACCAGTCCCGCCCCGACGACAACCGCTACGTGTTTGCCTACACCATCACGCTGCACAACGCGGGCAGCGTGCCCGCGCAACTGCTGACCCGGCACTGGGTGATCACCGACGCCAACGGCAAGGTGGAGGAAGTGCGCGGCGACGGCGTGGTGGGCGAGCAGCCGTGGATGCGCCCTGGCGACAACTTCGAATACACCTCCGGCGCGGTGCTGGAGACCCCGGTGGGCACCATGGGCGGCAGCTACCTGATGCTGGCCGACGACGGCACCCGCTTCGAGGCGCCGATACCGTCGTTCACCCTGTCCATTCCACGCACGCTGCACTGAAGGCGACGCCAGGATGGCCACTTACGCGATCGGCGACGTGCAGGGCTGCCACCCGGAGCTGCAACGCCTGCTGGAAAAGCTGCGCTTCGACCCGGCGACCGACCGACTGTGGTTCTGCGGCGACCTGGTCAACCGCGGTGGCGAGTCGCTGGCCACGCTGCGGCTGATCCACGGCTTGCGCGAGCAATCCGTGGTCACCCTGGGCAACCACGACCTCAGCCTGCTGGCGATCGCGCTGCGCAAGCCGGAGGCCCAGGCCAAGGTGAACCCGGAGCTGCGCGAGGTGCTGTTCGCCGACGACGCGCCGGTGCTGTTCGAATGGCTGCGTTCGCAGAGGCTGCTGCATCATGACGAGCAGCTCGGCTGGACCATGATCCACGCCGGACTCGCGCCGCAGTGGACGCTGCGCCAGGCGCAGAAGGCTGCGCAGGAGGTGGAGCGCGAGCTCTCCAGCCCGCGCCATCCGCGCATCCTCCGGAATCTGTTCGGCAACCGTCCCGCCGGCTGGTCCAGCCGCCTGCAAGGACTGGACCGTCACCGCGCCACGATCAACCTGCTCACCCGCATGCGCTACTGCGACGTCAACGGCCGCATCGACTTCGAGAGCAAGGGCGAGCCCGGCACCCAGCGACCGGGCCTGTATCCCTGGTTCGAGGTACCCGGCATGCGCCGGCGCGAGACGCGCATCGTCTGCGGCCACTGGTCCGCGCTGGGCCGCTTCGCCGGCCTCGGCGTGTACGCGATCGACACCGGCTGCGTGTGGGGCGGCCAGCTCACCGCGCTGCGGCTGGACAGCGAGGAACCGCAGTACATCACCGTGGACGCCGAGCCGCATCGCAAGCGCCCGCCCGGCGGCGGCGATTAAACGCCGCCGCCTGCGATCCACGGATGGATCGCGCGCCCCGCGGACGCGGGGCGGAGCCCAGGCAAGGCCTGGGCGAGTCAGGGAAAGCGCAGGAAGCGCTTTCCCTGACTCCGACAAGATGGGCTCTTGACTGCCGTTTCAGTCCAAAGCCTGCATCTGCAAAACGTGCCGACGCGCAACGGATGCCTTTCGCAAAAAGCTCCATCGCGCGCCAGCGCGCTCCTACGGTTTTACGACCCGTGGTCTCAGGCCAGCTGCCCGTGGCAGTGCTTGTACTTCTTGCCCGAGCCGCAGGGACAGGGTTCGTTGCGGCCCACGCGCGGCGTGTCGGGCTGCTGCAGGTGCATGGCGCCGGCGGCCACGCTGGCGGGATCGGCATCCAGCGCCGCATCGGGCGCACCGCCGCCACTGGCCAGCATCTGTCGCTGCAGGCGTTCGGCGAGGCGCTGCTGCTCGGCCTCCATCGCGGCGACTTCCTCTTCGCTGCGAATGCGGATGCGCGCCAGCATCTGCACCACCTCGGCCTTGATGCGATCGAGCATGTCGGAGAACAGCCGGAACGATTCGCGCTTGAACGCCTGCTTGGGATCCTGCTGGGCATAACCCACCAGGTAGATGCCTTGGCGCAGGTAGTCCATGTTCGCCAAGTGTTCCTTCCAGGCGTTGTCGACCACGGTCAGCATGATGTGCTTCTCGAGCGCCCGCATGGTCTCGGCGCCGATCTGCGCCTCCTTGGCCTGGAACAGTTCGTCCACGCCGCCGCGCACGTGCTCGAGGATCATCGTCGCGTCGATCTCCGATTGCTGTTCGAGCCAGCGCGGCAGGTCCTGCGCCAGGCCGAACTTGCCTTCCAGCTCGCGGTCGAGTCCGGGGACGTCCCACTGCTCGTCGATGCTGTCCGGCGGCACGTGCTCGCGCACGATGCTCTCGACCACGTCGTGGCGGATGTCGGCCACGGTGGCGGACACGTCCTCGCCTTCCAGCAACTCGTCGCGCTGGCGGTAGATCACCT
The DNA here is from genome assembly GCF_002001105.1 of Rhodanobacter sp. C06. Taxonomy (GTDB): domain Bacteria; phylum Pseudomonadota; class Gammaproteobacteria; order Xanthomonadales; family Rhodanobacteraceae; genus Rhodanobacter_A. The sequence continues at coordinate 15,787 of NZ_MUNP01000039.1, forward strand.
TGCGCTGGTCGTTGGCGACGTCGTCGAATTCGAGCAGGTGCTTGCGGATGTCGAAGTTGTGCTGCTCGACCTTGCGCTGCGCCTTCTCGATCTGGCGGCTGATCATGCGGTCTTCGAGCGCGTCGTTTTCCTTCATGCCGAAGCGCTTCATCCAGCGGATCAGGCCCTCGCCGCCGAAGATGCGCAGCAGGTTGTCCTCCAGCGACAGGTAGAAGCGCGAGGAGCCCGGATCGCCCTGGCGGCCGGAACGGCCACGCAGCTGGTTGTCGATGCGGCGCGACTCGTGCCGCTCGGTGCCGATGATGTGCAAGCCACCGGCGGCCAGCACCTGCTCGTGCAGCTTCTTCCAGTCGGCCTTGACGCGGGCGCGGTCGACCTCGGTGGCTTCCGCCGGCAGCGCGGACAACGCCGCCTCCAGGCTGCCGCCGAGCACGATGTCGGTGCCGCGACCGGCCATGTTGGTGGCGATCGTCACCTGCCCCGGCGCGCCGGCCTGCGCCACGATGTGCGCCTCGCGCTCGTGTTGCTTCGCGTTCAGCACCTCGTGCGCGACCTTTGCCTTGCGCAATTGCTCGGACAACAGTTCGGACACCTCGATCGAGGTGGTGCCCACCAGCACCGGCTGGCCGCGCTTGTGACAGTCCTTGATGTCCTCGATCACCGAGTTGTACTTGGCCTGCTGGCCGAGGAAGACCAGGTCGGCGTTGTCCTTGCGGATCATCGGCTTGTGGGTGGGAATCACCACCACCTCCAGGCCGTAGATGCTCTGGAACTCGAACGCCTCGGTGTCGGCCGTGCCGGTCATGCCGGACAGCTTCTTGTACATGCGGAACAGGTTCTGGAACGTCACCGTGGCCAGTGTCTGGTTCTCGCGCTGGATCGGCACGCCCTCCTTCGCCTCGACCGCCTGGTGCAGGCCATCGGACCAGCGCCGGCCCGGTAGGGTGCGTCCGGTGAACTCGTCGACGATGATCACTTCGCCGTCGCGCACGATGTAGTCCACGTCGCGCTGGTAGATCGCGTTGGCGCGCAGCGCGGCGTTGAGGTGGTGCACCACGGCGAGGTTCTTCGAGTCGTACAGGCCGCTGTCCGCGCTGATCACGCCGGCTTCGCGCAGCAACTCGTCGGCATGCTGCATGCCGTCCTCGGACAGGTGCACCTGCTTCTGCTTCTCGTCTACCCAGTAGTCGCCGGCGCCCTCTTCCTCCTGCTGGCGGATCATGCGCGGCACGACCTTGTTCACCGCGAGGTACAGCTGCGGCGAATCCTCGGCCGGGCCGGAGATGATCAGCGGGGTGCGCGCCTCGTCGATCAGGATCGAGTCCACCTCGTCGACGATCGCGTAGTTGAGGCCGCGCTGGTAGCGCTGCTCCTTGCTGAGCGCCATGTTGTCGCGCAGGTAGTCGAAGCCGAACTCGTTGTTGGTGCCGTAGGTGATGTCGGCGGCGTAGGCCTTGTGCTTGTCGGCATGGTCCATGCCCGGCCACACCACGTCGGTGCTGAGGCCGAGGAAGCTGTACAGCTTGCCCATCTGCGCCGAGTCGCGGCGGGCCAGGTAATCGTTCACGGTGACCACGTGCACGCCCTTGCCTGCCAGCGCATTGAGGTACACCGGCAACGTGGCCACCAGGGTCTTGCCTTCGCCGGTGCGCATCTCGGCGATCTTGCCCTGGTGCAGCACCATGCCGCCGATCAGCTGCACGTCGTAATGGCGCATGCCGAGCACGCGCTTGGCGCCCTCGCGCACCACCGCGAACGCCTCCGGCAGCAGCTTGTCCAGCGTTTCGCCCGCGGCGACACGCTGCTTGAACGCCTCGGTCTTGCCGCGCAATGCCTCGTCGTCCAGCTTCTCGAACTCGGGCTCCAGCGCATTGATGCGCGCCACGGTCCGCGACAACTGGCGCAGCACGCGCTCGTTGCGGCTGCCGAAAATGCTGGTGAGGGCACGATTGAGCATCGATCTTCCGGATGACAAGGACAAAGGGTCGCGCGTTGGCGCGAACCAAACGGGCATGTTACTACACGGGCCCGGACGGCAGGCATGACGAAGGCCCCGGCGATCTCCCGGCATGGCGGCGCCGGCACGCGGATTCAAGAGCGGCGGGCGCGGCCTGCGGCAGGTATCATCGACACATCGACCCTACCCGGAGCCGTCGGACCATGTCCCGCGCCGCCTCGCGCCCTCGCGGCCCGCAAGCACTCGGCGCCTGCGGGTCCTTCGCCACGCTGGCCGGCAAGGCCACCGCGCTGGATGCACTGGATCGTGCGCTGCGCCAGACCTTGCCAATGCCGCTGCGCGACGAGGTGCGCTTCGCCAACCTGCGCGGCGGACGGCTGCTGTTCCTCGCCTCCACGCCTGCCTGGGCCACGCGGCTGCGTCTGTTGCAGGCGCAGATTCTCGCGACCGCCCGCAGCCTCGACATCCGCGCCGAGGCCCTTGGCGTCAAGGTGAGCCCGCTGCCGCGGATCGAGCTGGAACCTGACCGCGTGCGCGAGCTGTCGCCCGCGGCCGCGACCCATCTGCGCGCTGCGGCTGCGGCCACGGCCGATCCCGAGTGGCAGGAGCTGTTCGGCAAGCTGGCCGCGCTGACCAAACCCAGCGAACCCTCACGCTGAACCGGCAACGTCTTTGCGATTGTCCCGATCGCCTGGATCAAACGGGCCGCCATCCATGGCTGCACATTCAAAAAAGCCGCCGCATCGTCGGATGCGGCGGCTTTCTGTTTCTTGCCCGTTGACGGCCGCGTTATGCGCGATCAGATCGCCTGGGCGGGATGGGCGTAGGAGATCGGCGAGGTGGCCGGGTCGTCCTGGTAGCTGACTTCTTCCCAGGCCGTGGCGTCGGCCATCAGGGTGCGCAGCAGCTTGTTGTTGAGCTCGTGGCCGGACTTGTGCGCGTGGTAGGCGCCGATCAGGCTGTGGCCGAGCAGATAAAGATCGCCGATCGCGTCGAGGATCTTGTGCTTGACGAACTCGTCCTCGTAGCGCAGGCCGTCCTCGTTCAGCACGCGGTAGTCGTCCAGCACCACGGCGTTGTCCATCGAGCCGCCCAGCGCGAGGTTGTGTTCGCGCAGCATCTCGATGTCGCGCATGAAGCCGAAGGTGCGCGCGCGGCTCACTTCCTTCACGAACGAGGTGGTGGAGAAGTCGATCTCGGCGCGCGAGGTGCGCTTGGAGATGATCGGATGGTTGAACTCGATCGAGAAGCCGACCTTGAAGCCCTCGAACGGCTCGAAGCTGGCCCACTTGTCGCCTTCCTGCACCTTCACCGGCTTCTTGATGCGGATGAAGCGCTTGGCCACGTTCTGTTCCTCGATGCCGGCGGACTGCAGCAGGAACACGAACGGGCCGGCACTCCCATCCATGATGGGAACCTCCGGCGCCGACAGGTCCACGTAGGCATTGTCGATGCCGAGGCCGGCCATCGCCGACAGCAGGTGCTCGACCGTGGCGACGCGCACCTCGCCGTTCACCAGCGTGGTGGAGAGACGAGTGTCGCCGACGTTGTCCTGGCGCGCACGGATGTCCACCGGCGGATTGAGGTCCGTGCGGCGAAACACGATGCCAGTGTTGGGCGCCGCAGGGCGCAAGGTCATGTATACCTTGTCGCCGGTGTGCAGGCCCACGCCGGTGGCGCGGATGATGTTCTTGAGCGTGCGCTGCTTGATCATTGTCGTTGGTACCTGCCAAGTAGCAGCCAATCAGGGGTCGGATGCTAACACAGTTTTAACCAGCTGCAATAGCAAACCGTACCGTACAGTCTGGTCGAGCCTTCATGCGCCCTTCATCCCGGAAGGCACGCCCGTGAACATGGTCCGCTCGCCAGGCGAGCGGGGCGACACGATACCCCGGGCCGGGACGGGATTCCGGCACCGGGGTAACGGATCCACCGTTCCGGGCCAATGCCCGGAACAGCCGATCATGCGCCCTCCCTGACGCATCGTCTTGCGGATTCCAGGCCCGAACGCGCCAGACGGTCATTCGCTGACCGGCGCGGCTGCGCACTACGGCAACAGACCCGAGTCCACCCTTCATGTCTCTGCAATGACCCGTTGGACAGGTGTTTTGTTCCACTCCTTCTTAACAAGCACGGGACGCGCGGTTCAGGCGTCGATGGCCTCAGTCGGCTTGGCGGCGCAGGAAGGCCGGAATGTCCAGGTATTCCAGCCCGTTGTCCTGCCGCGCCGGGGCCTCGCTGCGCGGATTGGCGCTGATCGACGATTCCGGCTGGGCATAGTCCACCACCTCGTTGCCGGTGCCAGTACGCAGCACCACCGGGCGCGGACGCTGGCGCATCTCCACCTGCTTCTGCTCCACGATGCGCACGTTGCGCGAGGCAGGGGCGCGGTTGAGGCCGGTGGCGACCACGGTGACGCGTACCTCGTCCTTCAGCTCGGCGTCGAGCGAGGTGCCGATCACCACGGTGGCGTCCTCGCTGGCGAAGTCGTGGATGATGCGGCCGATCTCGTCGAATTCGCGCATGGTGAGGTTGGGGCCGGCGGTGACGTTGACCAGGATGCCGCAGGCGCCGTTGAGGTTGACGTCCTCCAGCAGCGGGTTCTTGATCGCCTCCTCGGCCGCGGCCTGGGCGCGGTCGTCGCCGCTGGCGGTGCCGGTGCCCATCATCGCCAGGCCCATCTCGCTCATCACGGTGCGTACGTCGGCGAAGTCCACGTTGATCAGGCCCGGCGCGGTGATCAGGTCGGCGATGCCCTGCACGGCGCCCTGCAGCACGTTGTTGGCGGCCTTGAACGCGTTGATCAGGGTGACCTCGCGGCCCAGCACGCTGAGCAGCTTCTCGTTCGGCACGGTGATCAGCGAGTCGACGTGCTGGCTGAGGTCCTCGATGCCCTTCTGCGCCACCTGCATGCGGCGACGGCCCTCGAACGGGAACGGCTTGGTGACCACCGCCACGGTGAGGATGCCCTTTTCCTTGGCCAGCTGCGCCACCACCGGCGCCGCGCCGGTGCCGGTGCCGCCGCCCATGCCGGCGGTGATGAACACCATGTCGGCGCCTTCCAGCATCGCCTCGATGCGCTCGCGGTCCTCCAGCGCGGCCTGGCGGCCGACCTCGGGATTCGCGCCCGCGCCCAGGCCCTTGGTGACGTTCGCGCCCAGCTGCAGGTGGGTGCGCGAATTGCAGCTGCTCATCGCCTGCGCGTCGGTGTTGGCGACGATGAACTCCACGCCCTCGATGTTGGCATTGATCATGTGGGCCACGGCATTGCCGCCGCCGCCGCCCACGCCGATGACCTTGATGACTGCGTTTGGTGCAAGTTTCTCGATCAGCTCGAACATTTCCCGTCCTCCAGAGTTGTTGTCGTTGTAACCGCGGGTGGCGACTCCTGTCGCTCCGTGGTGGTGGGCGGACGTCCTGCCGCCCGTGGCTGCGCCTCCTGCGCCGCCGAAACCCTGCCGCTCCCGGCCGGGCGCCTGCCGGCGCCCGTCAGAAGTTCTTCGTGAGCCAGCTGCGCCATTTGCCGAGCAGGCCGCCGACGTTGCCGAGCGCCGGGCCGGCACCGCCGCGCACCGGCGCGTTGTGGCGCGAGCCGTGCAGCAGCAGGCCCACGCCGGTGGCGTGCAGCGGGCTGCTGATCACTTCGCCCAGGCCGCTGATCTCCTGCGGCACGCCCAGGCGCACCATCTTGTGGAAGATCTCCTCGGCCAGCTCCAGCGCGCCTTCCATCTTCGAGGCGCCGCCGGTGAGCACCACGCCGGCTGCCACCAGGCTGTCGTAGCCGGAGCTGCGCAGCTTGTCCTGCACCATCTCGAAGATTTCCTCGTAGCGCGCCTGCACGCTCTGCGCCAGCGCTTGCCGCGCCAGCCGGCGCGGCGGGCGGTCGCCCACGCTGGGCACCTGGATGGTTTCCTCGGCGTGCGCCAGCCCGGTCTGCGCGCAGGCGTACTTGATCTTGATCTCCTCGGCATGCGCGGTCGGCGTGTGCACGCCGTAGGCGATGTCGCTGGTGACCTGGTCGCCGCCGATCGGCAGCGAGGCGGTGTAGCGGATCGAGCCCTGGGTGTAGATCGCGATGTCGGTGGTGCCGGCGCCGATGTCGACCAGGCACACGCCCAGCTCGCGCTCGTCGTCGGTGAGCACCGCCTTCGCGCTGGCCAACGCCGAGGGCACCAGTTCGTCCACCGACAAACCGCAGCGCTGGATCGACTTGGTGATGTTCTGCACCGCCGCGGCCGCGCCGGTGACCAGGTGCACGTTCGCCTCCAGCCGCACGCCGCTCATGCCGACCGGCGAGCGGATGCCGTCCTGGCCGTCGATGCGGTATTCCTGCGGCTCCTTGTAGAGCACCTTGTGGTCGGCCGGGATCGCCACCGCGCTGGCCGCTTCCAGCACCTGCTCCAGGTCGCCCGGCGTCACCTCGCGGTCGCGGATCGCCGCATTGCCGTGCGAGTTGCGCGTTTCCAGGTGGCTGCCCGAGATCGAGGCGCAGACCGAGCGGATGTCGCAACCGGCCATCAGCTCAGCCTCCTCCACCGCGCGCTGGATCGAGTGCACGGTCGATTCGATGTCCACCACCATGCCCTTGCGCATGCCGCGCGACACATGGGTACCGATGCCGATCACGGTGATCGGTTCGCCCGGCTCGTACTCGCCCACGATCGCGGTCACCTTGGAGGTGCCGATATCGAGGCCGACCACCAGCTGCTTGTCGTTGCGCGTCTTCATATGCATGGCGTCCTCATGAGCGGCGCGTCACGTTGGTCTTGGCGGCGGGTGCCGGCTGCGGCCAGCGCACGGCGAACCCGTTTGTGTAGCGCAGGTCGGCGTAGACGAAACCCTCGTCGTGGCCGGCCATCAGCTGCGGATAGACATCGAGGAAGCGGCGCAGCCGCGCGCCGGCGAGGTCGCGGTCGCCGATCACGATGCGCGCGCCGCTCGCCGTGGTGACGCTCCAGCTGCCGCGCGCCGTCAGCGCCACGCCGTCGATCGCGAGACGCGTGCCGGCGAAGGCCTTGCGCACGTCGGCATAGAAGCTCACCACCTCGGCAAGCCGGTCGTCCGGCCCTTCGAGGTCCGGCAGCGTGGCGGCATCGGCGGCGCCGATCGGCGCGTCGAACACCTTGCCCTGCCGGCTGATCAACTGCTTGTCGTTCCAGCGCGCGAACGGCTGGCGCTCGATCACGCGCAGCTGCAAGGTGTCCGGCCAGCGTTTGCGCGCCTCCACCGACTCCACCCACGGCAGCGCCGCCACCGCCTGTTGCACGCTGTCGAGGTTCAGCGCGAAGAAGCCCTTGCCCAGCCGCGGCAGCACGGCGGCGCGGATCTCGTCCATGTTCACGTGCCGGAACTCGCCCTGCACCGTGAGCCGGGTCACCGGCCAGCGGCCGGCGGCGAACCAGCCGTGCAGCACGCCGACGACCGGCAGCGCCACCAGCGCGATGGCGAGGCACCAGGCGACGAGGCGGACGCTACCCCTCATGCACCCTCCCGGAAGCTCGTCTCGAGCACGCGCCAGCACAGCGCCTCGTAGTCGATGCCGGCGGCGCGCGCGGCCTTGGGCACCAGCGAGTGCGAGGTCATGCCCGGTGCGGTGTTCACTTCCAGCAGCCAGTTGCGGCCGGCGCGGTCGCGCATCACGTCGACCCGGCCCCAGCCGGCGCAGCCCAGCGCGTCGAACGCCTGCAGCGCCAGCGCGCGCAGCTCGCTTTCGGCATCGCCATGCAGGCCGGGGCACAGGTACTGCGTGTCCTCGGCGACGTACTTCGCGTTGTAGTCGTAGAACGCGCCCTTCGGCACGATGTGGATGGACGGCAGCACCTCGCGGCCGAGGATGCCGACGGTCAGCTCGTCGCCCTCGATCAGGGTTTCCATCAACAGGTCGCCGGGGTACTTCGCCGCCAGCTCGACCGCGCTGTCCAGCTGCGCCTCCTCGAACACGCGGGTGACGCCCACGCTGGAGCCTTCGCAGGCCGGCTTCACGATCAACGGGAAGCCGATCGTGTGCGCCGCGGCATGCACCGCCGCGGCATCGGCGCCGCGCGCCAGCGCCACGAACTTCGGCGTGGGCAGGCCCAAAGACTGCCACACGCGCTTGGAACGCGGCTTGTCCATCGACAGCGCCGAGCCGAGCACGCCCGAGCCGGTGTACGGCACCTTGAGCGATTCCAGCGCGCCCTGCAGCACGCCGTCCTCGCCGCCGCCGTGCTGGCCGTGCAGGATGTTGAACACGCGCGCGAAGTGGCCGGCGCGCAGGGCGTCGAGCAACGCCGGGATACCGTCGATCGCGTGCGCGTCGACGCCGCGCGCCTTGAGCGCCGCCAACACGTTGCGGCCGGAATCCAGCGACACCTCGCGCTCGGCCGAGCTGCCGCCCATCACCACCGCGACGCGGCCGAAGTCCGCGGGGTTCGAGATGCGCGAGGCAGGATTCGTCGTGACGGCCATCAGGCGGCTCCCCTGGTCTTCAGTTGGCCCAGCTGCGCGAGTTCCACCGCCGCCGCGCCGATGTCGCCGGCGCCGAGCAGCAGCAGCAGGTCGCCGTCGCGCAGCAGCGCCGGCAAGGTGTCCTTGAGTTCGCGCGGATGCTCGACCAGCACGGGGTCGACCTTGCCGCGCGCGCGCACCGCACGCGCCAGCGCGCGGCCATCGGCGCCCGCGATCGGCGCCTCGCCCGCCGGATATACCTCGGTGAGCACCAGCACGTCGGCCTCGGCCAGCACGTTCGCGAAGTCGTCGAGCAGGTCGCGCGTGCGGCTGTAGCGGTGCGGCTGGAAACCGACGACGAGGCGCCGCTCGGGCCAACCGCCGCGCGCGGCGGCGAACACCGCGGCCAGCTCGCTGGGATGGTGGCCGTAGTCGTCCACCAGCAGGACTGTGCCGTGGTCCAGCGCGATTTCGCCGCGGCGATGGAAGCGCCGACCCACGCCCTGGAAGTTAGCCAGTGCGTGCGCGATCGCCTCGGCGCCCACGCCGAGCTGCCAGCCGATGCTGGCGGCGGCCAGCGCGTTCAGCACGTTGTGCCGACCGGGCAGGTTCAGCATCACCGGCAACGCCTCGGCGCGGCCGGGCAGGTGCAGGTCGAAGTGCATCTCGAAGCCGTGCTGCACCACGTTGGAGGCGCGCACATCGGCGTCGGCGGTGGCGATGCCGTAGGTCATCACGCGGCGCGTGGTGGTCTTCGCGAGCTTCGCCACCTCGGCGTCGTCCACGCACAGCACGGCGAGGCCGTAGAACGGCAGGCGATGCAGGAAATCGGCGAAGGCCTTCTTCACCTCGGCGAAATCGCCGTGGTAGTTCTCCAGGTGGTCGGCGTCGATATTGGTGACCGCCGCGATCACCGGCGACAGCAGCAGGAAGGAGCCGTCCGATTCGTCGGCCTCCGCCACCAGGTACTGGCCGGTGCCCAGCCGAGCGTTCGCGCCGGCCGCATTGAGCTGACCGCCGATCACGAAGGTTGGGTCGTAGTTCGCCTCGGCCAGCACGCTGGCGACCAGGCTGGTCGTCGTGGTCTTGCCGTGGGTGCCGGCGATCGCGATGCCGCGGCGGAAGCGCATCAGCTCGCCCAGCATCTCGGCGCGCGGGATGACCGGGATGCGCGCCGCACGCGCGGCGAGCAGCTCGGGATTGTCCGGCTTGATCGCACTGGAAGTGACCACCACGTCGGCGTCGCCCACGTTCGCGGCGTCGTGCCCCTCGTGCACCACCAGGCCCAGTCGCGCTAGGCGCTGCGCGGTGGGCGAGTTCGCCTTGTCCGAACCCGACACCGCATAGCCCAGGTTGTGCAGCACCTCGGCAATGCCGCTCATGCCCACGCCGCCGATGCCGATGAAGTGCACGCGACGGAACGTGGTCATCAGGTCTTCGTGCGCGAGCAGGCGACGTGGCGTCATGCGGCCACCTCCAGGCAAGCACGGGCAATCACCGCCGCCGCGTCGGGCTTGGCCAGCGTGCGTGCGGCTTCGGCCACCGCGAGCAGCCGCGCGCGGTCGGCCAGCAGTGCATCCAGACGCTGCGCAAGTGTTTCGATGTTCAAATCACGTTCCTGGATCAGTTCGGCCGCGCCGGCGGCGACCAGCGCCTCGGCATTGCGGGTCTGGTGGTCGTCCACCGCGTGCGGGAACGGCACCAGCACCGCGCCCAGCCCGGCCGCGGTGAGTTCGGCCAGGGTCAGCGCGCCGGCGCGGCAGACCGCGAGATCGGCCCAGCCGTAGCTGCCCGCCATGTCCTCGATGAACGGCACCACTTGGGCCTCGACGCCAGCCTTCGCGTACGCTTCGCGAGCCTCGGCTAGGCCACGATTGCCGCACTGGTGCAGCACTTCGGGGCGACGCTCCGGCGGCAGCAGTGCCAGCGCCTGCGGCAGCGTGAGGTTCAGCGCGCGCGCGCCGAGACTGCCGCCCAGCACCAGCAGGTGCGCGCGGCCCGCGCGACCCGCAAAGCGCTGCGCGGGCGGCGCCAGCGCGGCGATCGCGCCGCGCACCGGATTGCCCACCCACTCCGCGTTCGGCAGCGCGTCGGCGAAGCCGGCCAGCACGCGCTGCGCATGCGCGGCGAGCTTGCGGTTGGTGAAACCGGCCACGCGGTTCTGCTCGTGCACCAGCAACGGGCGATGCAGCAGGCGCGCGGCCAGGCCGCCGGGGCCGGCCACGTAGCCACCCATCGACAGCACGCTGCGCGGCTTCAGCCGGCGCAGCGTGCCGAATGCAGACAGCAACGCACGCGCCAGCATCACGGGCGCCGCGAGGCGCGTCTGCCAGCCTTTGCCGCGCAGACCGCCCACGCGGATCTCGTGCAGCTCGATGCCGTGCGCCGGCACCACCTTCGTCTCCATGCCACCGACCGCGCCCAGCCATGCCACCGGCACGCCTTGCGCGCGCAGCGTCTCGGCCACGGCGAGGCCGGGGAAGATATGGCCACCGGTGCCGCCGGCCATGATCAGCACGGGACGCTGCTCGGCGTTCATGCCACCGCCGCCTCGCGCGGACGCACCGCGTCGTTCACGTCCGGCGCCGCTACCGCCTCCGGCATGCGCTTGGCCATCTGCCGCGCATCCAATGCGCGGTTGATCTCCCAGGTGGCGCGCAGCAGCACGCCGGCCATCGCGCAGGTCAGCACCATCGACGAACCGCCGTAGCTGATCAGCGGCAGGGTGAGGCCCTTAGTGGGCAGCGCGCCGAGGTTCACGCCCACTGAGACGATCGCCTGCATCGCCAGCATCAACGAGATGCCAAACGCGACGTAGCCGGCGAAACGCTGGCCCACCTCGACCCCTTTGAGACCCAGGTACAGGCCGCGCCCCACCGCCAGCGCGAACAGGCCCATCACCAGCATCACGCCGACCAGACCCAGCTCCTCGCCGATCACCGCGAAGATGAAGTCAGTGTGCGCCTCGGGCAGGTACGACAACTTCAGCACGCTGGAACCCAGGCCCACGCCGGTCCACTCGCCGCGGCCGATCGCCATCAGCGACTGGGTGAGCTGGAAGCCGTCGGTGAACGGGTGCTCCCAGGGATTCATGAACGAGGTGAGCCGCTTTACGCGGTAGCTCTCGCCGGTCGCCGCGATCACCAGCAGCGGCATCAGCGGCAGCCCCATCACGAACAGGTAGATCGGCCGCGCGCCGCCCAGCCAGACCATCGCGATGGTCACCGAGATCACCAGCGTGGCCGAGCCGAAGTCGGGCTGCGCCAGCAGCAGCAGCACGATGATGCCGGCCACCGCGATCGGCTTGATCAGGCCGAGGAACTTCGTCTCGATGCTGTCGCGATGGCGCACGAGGTAGCTGGCGAGGTAGACCACCAGGATGAGCTTCACCGCCTCCACCGGCTGGAAGCTGGTCACCACCAGGTTCAGCCAGCGGTGCGCGCCGTTGATGCGCATGCCCAGGTGCGGCACGAACACCGCCAGCAGCAGCACGAAGGCGACCAGCATCAGATGGAACGCGTACTTCTCCAGCAGCTTCAGCTCGGTGCGCATCGCCATGCCGGCCGCCACCGCGCCCAGTGCCAGGAACAGCAGGTCCTTCTTCAGGTAATAGAACGCGCCCACGTGGCTGCTGTCGGCCACCGCGATCGAACTGGAGGTCACCATCACCACGCCGATGCTGGCCAGGCCGACCAGCGCGACCAGCAGCCACAGGTCGTAGCTGCCGCGCGGCCCCTGCCGCTTGATCGCCTGCGATGTACCGAAGCCGAACATGTCAGCGCACCTTCAACGTGGCGAGGCCGATCAGCACCAGCACGACGCTGATGATCCAGAAGCGCACGATCACCCGCGGCTCGGGCCAGCCCTTGAGCTCGAAGTGGTGGTGGATCGGCGCCATGCGGAACACGCGCTTGCCGGTGAGCTTGAAGCTGCCCACCTGGATCATCACCGAGGCGGTCTCCAGCACGAACACGCCACCCATCACCAGCAACACGATCTCCTGGCGCACGATCACCGCGATGCAGCCCAGCGCGGCGCCGATCGCCAGCGCGCCCACGTCGCCCATGAACACCTGCGCCGGGTAGGTGTTGAACCACAGGAAGCCCAGCCCGGCACCGGCCAGCGCACCGCAGTAGATCGACAGCTCGCCCGCGCCGGGGATCGAGGGGATGCCCAGGTATTCGGAGAACAGCTTGTTGCCGGCGAGGTAGGCGAACACGCCGAGCGCGCCGGAGACCAGCACGGTGGGCATGATCGCGAGGCCGTCGAGGCCGTCGGTGAGGTTCACCGCATTGGAGAAGCCCACCACGATGAAATACGCCACCACCACGAAGAACGCGCCCAGCGGAATCGCCACGTGCTTGAACAGCGGCACGTACAGCGCGGTCTCCGCCACCGGCGCGTTGCCGACCGCGTGTGGCGCGGTGAAGAACAGGAACAGCGCCGCGCACAGGCCGAACACCGACTGCCAGAAATACTTCCAGCGCGAGGCGAGGCCGCGGCTGTCCTTCAGCACCAGCTTGCGGTAGTCGTCGTAGAAGCCGATCACGCCGAACGCCAGCATCACCGCCAGCACCACCCACACGTAGCGGTTGTGCAGGTCGGCCCACAGCAGCGTGGCGACGGTGACCGCGAGCAGGATCATCACGCCGCCCATGGTCGGCGTGCCGGCCTTGGAGAGATGCGTCTGCGGACCATCGCTGCGCACCACCTGGCCCGCCTTCAGCGCGGCCAGCTTGCGGATCAACGCGGGACCCAGCAGCAGCGACACCGCCAGCGCGGTGAGCGCAGCCATGATGGTGCGAAAGGTGATGTACTGGAACAGGTGCAGCGTGGTGAAGTGCCGCGCCATCCAGTCCGCGAGTTCAAGCAGCATCGGATGCGCCCTCCGGCTTTGTATCGGCGTGTCGTGCCGCACCTTCCAGTGCCTTCACCACCTCGTCCATGCCCGACGAATGCGAGCCCTTGACCAGACAGGTCACGCCGTCGTGCAGGCCGGCTTTCAGCGCGGCGATCAGCGCGGCCTTGTCGGCGTAGTGTTCGCCGCCCGTGCCGAACGCCTCCACCGTCGCAGCACCCAGCGGGCCGACGGCGAACAGGCGCTCGATGCCGCGTTCGAGCGCCCGCGCGCCCACGCCGGCGTGCAGCGCGTGGGCGTCGGCGCCCAGTTCGGCCATGTCGCCCAGCGCCAGCCAGCGTTCGCCCGCCGCCAGCGCCAGCGTGTCGATCGCCGCGGCCATCGAGCTGGGGTTGGCGTTGTAGCTGTCGTCGATCAGCGTGACGCCGCCGGGCAACGCGATGCGACGCAGGCGGCCGGCGACCGCACGCGCCTGTTCCAGTCCTGCCACGATGGTGGTCAGCGGCACCTCCAGCGCCAGCGCGACGGAAGCCGCGGCCAGCGCGTTCGCCACGTTGTGGCGGCCGGGCAACGCGAGATTCACCTCGGCGTCGCCTTCCGGCGTGCTCAGCACGAAGCGCGAACCATCCGCGCGCTGCTCCACGATATCGGCGCCCACGTCGGCCTTGTGTTCCAGGCCGAAACGCAGCACGCGGCGCGTGCCGGCCAGGCCCGCGAAAAAACCGGCGAACGCGTCGTCCGCATTGATGATCGCCACGCCGTCCGCCGGCAGTGCCTGGTACAGCGCGCCCTTGGTCTCGGCCACGCCTTCCACGCTGCCCATGCGCTCAAGATGCGCGGGGGCGATGATGTTGACGAGGCCGATTTCGGGCCGCGCGATGGCGGCGAGATAGGCGATGTCGCCAGGCTTGCCTGCGCCCATCTCCAGCACTGCGTATTCGGCGTCTTCCGGCATCGCCAGCAGGGTCAGCGGCAAGCCGATCTCGTTGTTGAAGCTGCCCGTGTTGACGTGGGTGTGGCCATGCAGCGACAGGATGGAGGCGGCGAGCGTCTTCACCGTGGTCTTGCCGTTGGAGCCGGTGATGCCGATCACCCGTGCATGGCGCTGCGCGCGCACTGCGCTGGCGAGGTCGCCCAGCGCCGCTTCCACGTCGTCCACCAGCACCTGCGGCAACGGACTGTCCAGCTTGCGCGACACCAGCGCGCCGGCGGCGCCGGCGGCAGCGGCCTGCGCGAGATAGTCGTGGCCGTCCACGCGCTCGCCCTTGAACGCAGCGAACAGGTCGCCGGCTTTCAGCTTGCGGGTGTCGATCGCGACCCCGCCCACCGCGGCGTCATCGCCGAGCAGGCGGCCGTGGGTCCACATCGCGATGGCGGAGAGCCGCATCATGCGCGCCGCTCCAGGGCTGCGCGCGCGACCAGCATGTCGTCGAACGGGCGCTTGCCGGCCGCGCTCTCCTGGTAGGTTTCGTGCCCCTTGCCGGCGATCACCACCACATCGTTGGCCGCCGCCATCTCCAGCGCCTGCCCGATCGCGGCGGCGCGGTCGCGTTGCACGCCGTATTCGCGCGCCGCGCCCATGCCGGCCACGATCTGCGCCACGATCGCGTCGCCGCTCTCGCCACGCGGGTTGTCGTCGGTGACGATCGCCACGTCGGCCAGCCGCGCCGCGATCGCGCCCATCAGCGGGCGCTTGCCCGGGTCGCGCTCGCCGCCGCAGCCGAACACGCAGATCAGCCGCCCGCGGCAATGCGCGCGCACGGCAGTCAGCACCTGCTCCAGCGCGTCGGGCGTGTGTGCGTAATCCACCACCACCAGCGGCAGGCCGTGGCGGCCGCCCAGCCGGCTCATGCGCCCGTTGACCGGCTGCAGATTCTCCAGCGCGGCCACGATGCGCTCGAACGACTCGTCCAGCGCGCCGAGACAGGCCGCCACCGTGAGCAGGTTCGCCACGTTGAACAGGCCCAGCAGGTGGCTGCGCAAGGTGTGCGTGCCCCATGGCGTGCGCAGCACGAAGGCCAGGCCCTCGGCGGAGCTGACCACGTTGCTGGCCGCCACGTCCGCGGCGGCATCGCCGTGCGCGCTCACGCGCAGCGCGCGCACGCCGGCCGGCAGCCGTTCCAGCAGCTCGGCGCCGAACGCGTCGTCGCCGTTGACGACCGCGGCGCGCAGTCCCGGCCAGGCGAACAGCTTCGCCTTCGCCGCGCCATAGGCTTCCATCGTGCCGTGGTAGTCCAGATGGTCGCGGGTGAGGTTGGTGAACGCGGCGACCTCGAAATCCACCGCGCCGACCCGGCCCTGCTCCAGCGCGTGCGAAGAAACTTCCATCGCCACGTGGGTCGCGCCGGCATCGCGGAACTCGGCCAGCAGGGCGTGCACGCTGATCGCATCCGGCGTGGTGCGCTCGCCTTCGCGCAGCCGACCGTGCAGGCCGGCACCCAGGGTGCCGATGCTTGCGGCGCGATCGCCGAGGAAGGTCAGCGCCTGCGCCAGCAACTGCACGGTGGAAGTCTTGCCGTTGGTGCCGGTGACGCCGATCACGTGCAACGCTTCGGACGGACGCCCGTGGAAGCGCGCGGCAATTTCGCCGACCAAGCCGTGCAGGCCGTCGATCCACAGCACCGGCACGTCCAGCGGCTCGATCCCGATCGCCGGCCCTTCGGCCAGCACCACTTCCGCGCCGCGCTGCACCGCGCCGGCGGCGAACTGGATGCCGTGGCTCTGCGTGCCGCGCAACGCCAGGAAGGCGTCGCCGCGGCGCACCTTGCGCGAATCCAGGGCCAGCCCGGACACCACGATGCGCGCGGCGCCCGGCGTGGCGGCCAGCGGCGCGTCGGCGAGGCCCAGCAGCAACTGGTCGAGATGGCCGGTGCTCATGGCGCACCTCCTTCCGTCGGCGCCTCGTCGACCGGCGCCTCCTGGATCGGCACGTCGTTGACCGCCGGCGTGACCGGCGTCTGACTGCCAACCAGGCCGCCGTTGCCCTGCAGCGGACCGCCCACGTACCAGCGGCCGATGTTGTCCGGCGGGATGTCGAGCAGGCGCAGCGCGCCACTGGTCACCGCGGCGAAGGCCGGCGCCGACACGGTGCCGCCGAAGTAGCCGTTCTTGCCGGTGGTCCCGTTGATCACCACCGCAGTCACCAGGCGCGGGCTGCTGGCCGGCACGACGCCGACGAAGAGCGAGTTGTAGGTGCTCTTGGAGTAGCCGCCGGCGATCGCCTGGTGCGAGGTGCCGGTCTTGCCCGCCACGCTGTAGTTCGCGATGCGCGCGCGCGCGCCGGTGCTGCCGGGACCAGTGATCGTCTCCAGCATGCTGACCAGCTCATGCGCCACCTGCGGCGAGATGATCTGCCGGCCCGCGCTGTCGTCGCCCTTGATGAAGGTGGGCGTGTGCATCACGCCGCCGTCGGCGATGGTGGCGTAGGCGTTGGCCAGCTGCAGCGGAGTGACGTTCAGGCCGTAACCGTAGGCCATGATCGCCTTTTCCAGCGGACGCCAGTCGCGGCCGATCTTGAGGTAGCCGGAGGCCTCGCCGGGGAAGCCGCTGCCGGTGCTGTTGCCCAGGCCGAACGCGCGGTAGGTGTCGTACATCAGCGGCGTGTCCAGCGTCATCGCGATCTTCGCCGCGCCCACGTTGCTGGAGCGGGTGAGCACGCCGGTGGGGGTGAGCAGGCCGTTCGGGTCGTCGTCGCGGATGTCGTGGCCGTAGAAGTACCAGTGGCCGTTGCCGGTATCGATGATCGGGCCGGTCGGCGTGTACTTGCCGCTGGACAGCGCCGCCGCCAGCGTGAGCGCCTTCATCGTGGAACCGGGCTCGACCACGTCGGTGAGCGCGCGGTTGCGCCGCTGCGCCGGCTTGCT
Source organism: Rhodanobacter sp. C06 (assembly GCF_002001105.1). Classification (GTDB taxonomy): domain Bacteria; phylum Pseudomonadota; class Gammaproteobacteria; order Xanthomonadales; family Rhodanobacteraceae; genus Rhodanobacter_A. The sequence continues at coordinate 32,891 of NZ_MUNP01000039.1, forward strand.
GCCGGCCACCGCGTTCGGGTTGAAGGTCGGCATGCTGGCCATCGCCAGGATCTCGCCGGTGCGCACGTCGAGCACGACGATCGAGCCGGAAGCAGCCTGGAACTTGTCCAGCGTGGACTTCAGCTCGTTGTAGGCGAGAAACTGGATGCCGCGGTCGATGCTGAGCGTGAGGTTCTGCCCCGGCTTGGGCGCACGCACCTGTTCCAGATCCTCGACGATGTGGCCCTTGCCGTCGCGGATCACGCGCTTGGCGCCGGGCTTGCCGGCCAGCCAGTCGTCGTAGGCCAGCTCCAGGCCTTCCTGGCCATGGTCGTCGATGTTGGTGAAGCCCAGTATGTGCGCGGTGACTTCGCCCGACGGGTAGAAGCGCTTGAATTCACGCTGGCCGTTGACGCCGGGGATGTCGAGATCGAGCACGGCCTGCGCCGCCTCCGGCGCCATCTGCCGGCGCAGGTAGACGAACTCGCGGCTCGCGCGCGCTTCGAGATAACTCTGGATGTCGGCCGCGTTCCCGCCCAGAGCCTTGGCCAACGCGGGGATGCGGTCGTCGTTCGCCAGCACCTCGGCCGGGTTGGCCCAGATCGAGGTGACCGGCGTGGACACCGCCAGCGGCTCGCCGTTGCGGTCGAAGATGGTGCCGCGCGAGACCGGGATCGGCACCTCGCGCAGGAATCGCGCATCGCCCTGCTTCTGGTAGAACTGCTTGCGCACCACCTGCAGATCGAACGCGCGCGCCACCAGGCCCAGCGAGACCAGGCCGAGCACGCCCGCCACCAGCACCATGCGCTTGCGCGCGCTGGGGCCGGCGCCGCGCCGGCGGCCCGGTGACGGCGTGGCGCGCTGCGGCTGCGGGCGGGTGCGGTCGCGCCAATTCATCGGCGCAGCAACCGGATGTCTTGCGGCCGCGGATCGAGCATGCCCAGCTGCTGCCGCGCCTCTTCGTCGATGCGTCGCGGCTCCGCGAACGTGGCCTGCTCCAGTTCGAGCTTGCCGTATTCGATGTTCATGTCGTCGCGCTGGTTCTGCAGCGCGGTGAGCTTGACGAACAGCACGCGGCTCTCGTGGCGCGCCCACACCACGCTGATCGCGCTGGCCAGCACGGCGGCCAGCAGCGCGAGCATGAAGAGGGACTGGATCAGCCTCATGCGGAGCCCACCTTCTGCGCCACCCGCAACACGGCGGAACGGGCGCGCGGATTCGCGGCGAGTTCGGCCTCGGAGGGGAACTGCGCCTTGCCCACCGCGGCGAGTTCGGCTGGCGCCGCAGCCTGCGGCGGACCGCGCCGACTGCCCAGCACGCGGCCGGAATGGTCGCGGATGAATTGCTTGACGATGCGGTCTTCCAGCGAGTGGAAGCTGATCACCGCGAGCCGGCCGCCGGGCTTCAGGCGCGCCAGCGCGGCATCCAGCCCGCGCCGCACCGAATCCAGTTCGCCGTTCACGCGGATGCGCAGCGCCTGGAAGCTGCGCGTGGCCGGGTGCTTGCCCGGTTCGCGCCGCCCCACCACGCGCTCGATCAGCGCGGCCAGTTCGCCGGTGCGGATGAGCGGGGTTTCCGCGCGACGCTCGACGATGGCGCGGGCGATCTTGCGGCTGAAACGCTCCTCGCCGTACTGCCACAGCACGTCGGCGATCTCGCGCTCGGGTGCATGGGCGAGGAAATCCGCCGCGCTCTCGCCCTGGCTGGTGTCCATGCGCATGTCCAGCGGCGCATCGGCCATGAAGCTGAAGCCGCGCGCGGCCTCGTCCAGCTGCGGCGAGGAGACGCCCAGATCCAGCAGCACGCCGTCGAGACCGGCGGCGGTCTCGTCCCACTCGGCGAGGCTGGCGAAGTTGGCGTGGCGGATCGTGACGCGTGGCTCGGCGGCGAACGCCTTCTGCGCCGCGTCGATAGCGACGGGATCGCGATCCATCAGCAGCAGGCGGCCGCCGGGGCCGAGACGCGACAGCACGGCGCGAGCGTGACCGCCGCGTCCGAACGTGCCATCCAGATAACGCCCGCCTGCCTGCACGGCAAGGCCCTCCACCGCTTCGTCCAGCATTACCGGGATGTGCCGCAACTCGGCCATGCCGCACCTCCCGTCCCGTATCCCGCCCGCAAAAACGTGCGCCGCATTACAGCTGCAGCGCGGCCATCTCGTTGGTGATTTCGTCTTCGCCGATGGTCTGGCGGATCTTGGCCAGGTGGGCCTGTTCGCTCCACAGCTCGAACTTGTTGCCCATGCCCAGCAGGACCGCCTTCTTCTCGATGCCGGTGGTCGCGCGCTGGCTGGCCGGCAGCAGGATGCGCGCGGCACCGTCGGGTTCCACCACCGCGGCGGCACCGACGATCTTCATCTGCATGTCGCGGTGCGACTTGACCACCTTGGACAGCGCATTGACCTGGTCGCGCACCTTCTCCCACTCCTCGTGCGGGAACAGCCACAGGCAGCCCGGCTCGAACGGGTTGTAGGTGACCACCAGCCGGTTCGCGCAGGCGCCGGCCACCAACTCGCGGTACGCGGTCGGTATGGCCAGGCGGCCCTTGTCGTCGACGGTGATGGCGGTTTCGCCCTGGAACACGTAATAGACTCCACGAAAACCCACGATTTCACACTGAAAGCCACGATAGTCTCGCCCCATGAGACTGTCAAGGGATTTTTGCTTGTGAATCAAGGAGAAAGGCGAAGTTGTGGCGGTGTTTCCAGCACTTTCTGAGAAACATCCCAAAGGTGCTTGAATGCAGGGAAATTTTTCTGCGACGCATCCGCTCAAGTGGATCGCAAAAGTCCGCTCCTTGCGTCGGCGGGAGCGGCCGGGCATGAACCGCCGTTCACCTCGCACCATGCGCCGCCGCATGCGCGCACCCATGACCCGTCCCGGCGCACGCGTGGTGCGCCGGGACGGGAGCGGGAAAGGTGGAGTCGGCCTGTAAGCCGGGTTCTGTACGCCTTGCGGCGCGACAGTCATTCCTCTCGGCCAAGCGTCGCCGCCTGGCTCCAGCAACCTACCCGGGGACGACGCGGGCCGCGCCAATGTCCCCCTATTTGGTCTTGCTCCGAGTGGGGTTTACCGTGCCGTACGGCGTTGGCCCCGTACGCGGTGCGCTCTTACCGCACCCTTTCACCCTTGCCTGTGCCCTTGCGGGCCATCGGCGGTCTGCTCTCTGTTGCACTGGCCGTCGGCTCACGCCGCCCAGGCGTTACCTGGCACTCTGCCCTGTGGAGCCCGGACTTTCCTCGATGCGCTTGCGCGCGACGCGACTGTCCGGCCGACTCCGCCTGCCAGTTTAGTAGGAGCGCACCCTGTGCGCGATGCTTTTCGGAAGTATCGGTGAAAAGCTATCGCGCACAGGGTGCGTTCCTACCCTTCATAGAGGAGTTTGCGTGGCGCCCCGCTGATCGCCGCGGCGAGCTTGGCGGCCTTCGCCGGTGGCAACTCCTCGCGCAGGATGGCGAAGATGCGCTGCCCTTCGGCGAGCTTCGCATCCGCCTCCTCGCCACGACCCGCGACGAGGATCACGCATTCGCCGCGCTGCTGGTCCGGATCGTTCGCCACGCGTTCGGCGAGTTGCGCCAGCGGCTCGTCGAGCACCGTCTCGAACAGCTTGGTGAGTTCGCGCGCCAGCACCGCCTCGCGCCCGTCGCCGAACACTGCGCGCATGTCCGCCAGACTCTCGGCGACGCGATGCGAGGATTCGTAGAAGATCAGCGTGCGCGGCTCGCCCACCAGTTCCTGCAGGCGAGCGCGGCGCGCCGCGGATTTCGGTGGAAGGAAACCCTCGAACACGAAGCGGTCGCTGGGCAGTCCCGCCACCGACAGCGCAGCGATCGCCGCGCAAGCACCCGGCACCGGCGCGCAACGAATGCCGGCCGCGCGTGCCGCGCGCACCAGCCGGAAACCGGGATCGGAAATCAGCGGCGTGCCCGCATCGGAAATCAGCGCCACCGATTCGCCGCCCTGCAGGCGTCGCACCACCGCGTCCACCACCTCGCGCTCGTTGTGCTCGTGCAACGCGAGCAGCGGCGTGGCGATGTTGTGGTGAAGCAGCAGCGGACGGCTGTGGCGGGTGTCTTCGGCGGCGATCACCACCACCTCGCGCAGCGTCGCGATCGCGCGTGCGGAGAAATCGTCGCGATGGCCGATCGGCGTGGCGACCACCCACAGGCAACCGGGTTGGACGGATGACATGTGCAAGCTCCTGCGGACCCGAGTCACGGAAACGATCGGCTATCATCGCGCACACTCGCCGCGAATACCGACAAGAGAGCTCCGATGCGCCTGCGTTCCGTTCCCCGGCCATCCCTGACGACCCTCGGCCTGACCCTGTTGTTGACCGGAACGCTCGCGCTGAGCGGCTGCGTCCCCGGCAACACGAAACCTTCGCCCGCCGAAATCAGCGCAGCGGACGGCGCCGCCGCGCTGGCGCGGCAAGGCCAATTCGACCAGGCCGCGCAGGCTTATCTCGCGCTGGCCGGGCAGTACGGCGGCCATGCCGACCATTATCGCCTGCTCGCAGCCGAGTCCTGGCGCGAGGAAGGCCGCATCGACGACGCCGCGCCCACGCTGGCGCAGATCAAACGCGCCAACCTGCAGAGCGACGATGCGGTGCGCTTCGATCTGTTGCGCGCGGATCTCGCGTTGCGCCACCACGACGCAGCCGCCGCGCTGCAGCTCACCACCCAGCCCACCGTCGCCGTGCCAGGCAAGCTGCAGCTGCGCCTGTACGAGCTGCGCGCCCGCGCCCAGGCCGCCACCGGCGACCACTGGGGCGCCGCGCGCACCCGCGTGCAGATGGACGACAGCTTGCAGGGACTGGATCGCGCGGAGAACCGCAAGCAGATCCTCGCCGAACTCACCAAGCTCGACGTGGCCTCGCTCAAGCAGCGCGCTGCCGCGATGAAGCCGGGCGACCGCATGCTGTCGTGGACCAACGAGGCACTCAGCCAGCTCGGCGTCGCCGTGGCGCAGCCACCGCCCTCGCTGCAGCAGCCGGTGGGCACCCTGCTGCCCGGCGCCAATGCCGAGGTGCGCGAGGGCTACAAGATGCCCGCCCGTGTGGCCTTGCTGCTGCCCACCAGCGGCGCCTTCGCCGCGGCCAGCGACGCGATCCGCGAAGGCTTCTTCGCCGCCTATGCGGAAGACGCGCGCACCCACGCACCGCGCGCCTCGGTACGCATCTACGACACGCAGGGCAGCGCCGATGGAACACTCAAGGCCTACCAGCAGGCGGCCAGCGACGGCGCGCAACTGGTGGTCGGCCCGCTCACCCGCGGCGCGGTGGCTGCGCTGTTCGGCCTATCCAAGCTGCCGGTGCCGGTGCTGGCACTGAACCACCCCGACAGCAAGCAATTGCCTGCGAGCGGCGCCAGCGAATTCGGCCTGTTGCCGGAAACCGAGGGCGCGCAGGCCGCCGACCACATGATCGAACGCGGCCTGCACCAGGCCTACGTGGTGATCTCCGGCGACGACTTCGCCCAGCGCGCCGCCGGCGCGTTCAAGGCCGAGTTGCTCGCCCGCGGCGGCGAGGTTGCCGGCATGGCCACGCTGCCCGCCGGCGGCGCGAACTACGCCAACCTGATCGCCAACCTGCACCTGCCCGCCAGCGCCACGCCAGCCGCCGCGACGCCCGACACTTCCAACCCCGCCAGCAGCGCCAGCACGGGCGCCATCGCGTCCACGGCGGCAAGCGACGCCGGCATCTTCATCAGCATGCGCCCCAACCAGGCGCGCCTGCTGCTGCCGCAGCTGCGGATCGCCAAGATCGCGCTGCCGGTATTCGGCAGCTCGCACGTCTACGCCGGCAGCGACAACCCAACCGCCGACGGCGACCTCAACGGCGTGGAATTCTGCGACGCGCCATGGCTGTTCGACGCCCAACCCGGCCTGCCCCACCACGACGACATCGCCACCTTGCTGCCCGCCGCGCGCGACGGCAGCGCGCGGCTGTTCGCGTTCGGCATGGACGCATGGAACCTGGTGCCCTACCTGGACTGGCTGCGCGACCACCCCGGCAGCTACCTGCCCGGCGCCAGCGGCCAGCTCACCGCCGACCAGTTCGGCCGCATCCGCCGCGTGCTGATCTGGGCGAAATTCCAGAACGGCCTCGCCCGCCCATTGGGCGGCAGCCTGCAGGTCGACGACCTGCCCGCGCCGTCCGGCACCGCACCGGCACCGGCCAACAGCAGCGATCAGCCGGCCACCGCCTCGTCGGCCGGCTGATGCGCAGCACCGGCGCCGCCTTCGAGCAACGCGCCGGCGCCGAGCTCGAACGCGCCGGCCTGAAACTGCTCGCGCGCAACTACACCACCCGCCACGGCGAACTCGACCTCGTCATGCTCGACGGCGACACCATCGTGTTCGTCGAAGTGCGTTACCGCGTGCACGCCGGCCATGGCGACGCACTCGCCTCGATCACCCGCACCAAGCAGGACAAGCTGATCCGCACCGCGCAACTGTGGCTCGCCGCCCACCCGCAACATGCGCAACGCGCCTGCCGCTTCGACGTGGTGAGTTACGACGGCCCTGCGCCTGACGCGTGCATGCAGTGGCTGCGCGGCGCGTTCGAGGCAGGTTGAAACCAGATCCGCAAGAGTCGGGTGCAAACCGGGCAATTCGATTTGCATCACGGCAAACACCGGTGTCGCCATAAGGCGAACGGCCGGGGCCGCGGGTCGCACGCCATCACGGTGCATGAAGCACTCGCATCGATGCCACGCCCGATCAGATGTCGGGAACCCGTTGCGAGCATTTGGTGGAAGCCACCCGTGTAAGCAATGGACTACATGTCGTCAGCACGAACGGACATCTGTTTCAGTGCGCTCACCGACATGCCTCAATCCGGGCCTGACCTAACATAGACATCGCGCAGTTTTGCGATGCGTTAGACGAAATCCAGGCGTATCGCATGACAGCATTCGCAACCGTGGCATGCGCTGCATGCTGCACAGGGGATGCACCGGTCAGTCGATCTCGGAGCGTACTCACGCGCCGATCTCCGATCGCGCCGGGCTTTCACCCGCGGAATGGGCACCGGATTTCTCCGGATGGAATACACGAATGGATATCGAAGCGATGGAACAACCAGACACCCGCCCGAATCGCCACCAAGGCGGCGCCCGTCCGCATTCCGCGGCAGAGATTCCTCAGCTGCGCTCCCGTCATCTCGATATGGCAATCCCCTTATTCAATCAATGCCGGTGCGCCTCAGACGCCGCGAATAAAGGCGGCATTTTGTAATGCCATCGCATCCCGGGTACTGCAAATGGAAGTCCCGGCAAGGCAAACACACTCAACCCCAACCAGCGGACCAGACGTGGACAAGGATCTTCTGAAGTTGACCCGCACAGGCGCCACGCTGCTCGTCATCGCGGCGCTAGCCGGATGCGGCACACCCCCGGCCAGGAACTTCGCGGGCCCGTGGAAACCCGTCAATCATTTCCAGAGCACGCCTACCGAGATACCGCTGAATCCGGCCTACGTGTTCTACGCATCGCCGATGGACGAAACGCTCAAGACGATGCTCGCACGCTGGGCCAGGGACTCGGGCAGAGAACTGTCTTACCAGCTCGGCTTCGATGTCACGCTCTATCAGCCGGTCTCGGGCATCCGCACGACGGATATCGACGACGCCGTCGCGCGACTCAACTCCATCTTTGCGATGCAGGGGGTTTCCGTGTCGGCCGATGCGCGGCGCATCGAAGTCCGATCGCCCGCCGCCGGCAATTCGGACGCCACGGCCGAAAACGTCACTCGCGCAGCAACGCCACCCGCCACGGCCGCCGGCGCCAAGTGAGTTCGCGGGCCAGCAACATCACGGAAGGAACGGATACTCGCCGATGCTGAAGAAGAATTCATCCAGCAGGAAAATTGACGAAACGATTGCACAGTCGGTCAATTTCGAACTGACGATCGCGGATCTCGCCAAGCGCAGCGAACGCCGGGCGTGGCTGGTGGCGTTCGGCGCAATCACGATGGCGCTCATCCTTGCCGGCGGCTACTTCTACATGTTGCCGCTCAAGCAGAAAATCCCCTACCTCGTCATGGCCGATGCCTATACCGGCACCAGTACCGTCGCACGCCTGACTGACGACATGACCCATCGCAGGATAAGCACCAGCGAGGCGATCAATCGCAGCAACGTCGCGCACTTCGTGTTGGCGCGCGAATCGTACGATCTGGCCATGCTCAACCTGGGCGACTGGACCACCGTCCAAACCATGTCCTCGCCCGGGGTCCGTGCCGCATACACCCGCCTTTATTCGTCGGTCAATCCGGACAGCCTCTACAAGAAGTACGGCAAGGACACTGCCGTCCGGGTCAAGCTGCTGAGCATCGTGCTTACCGGCGGCGGACCAGGCGTGACGCCCAAGGGCGCCACCGTGCGCTTCCAACGGAGCCTCTACGACAAGCAGACGGGATCCACACGTCCGCTGGACAACAAGATCGCGACCCTGGCCTTCACCTACAAGACCAATCTCGACATGGACGACCAGAGTCGCATCCAGAACCCGCTGGGGTTCTGGGTCACGGACTACCGCGTGGACGACGATTACTCATCGAGCCCGCCCGCCGAAAATCTGCAGACGGACACTTCCTCGGCGCCCGGCCAGGAAACTGCTCCGACGACGGCAGCCGCGCCCGATCCATCCATGGCAACGGCCGCGCCTCAAGCAGGCTCCACAGCGCCGTTGCCAACCACGGATACCCAATCGCCCGGCACCAGCCAGCCCATGCCACCGCGTGAGCCGGCCATCGGGAATGCCACCACGGGAGCAGGCCGTCCATGAACCGATCCAGCCTGCCTGGCTTGGCTGTCGCGGTGTGCGCGGCTTTCGCCGGCACACCGTCCCTGGCGAGCGCACAGGTCGTGCAGCAGTACGAATACCAGCCCAATCGCATCTACCCGGTGCGCACGGGCCTCGGCATCACCACGCAGATCGAGCTGAGTCCACAGGAGAAGATCCTCGACTACAGCACCGGCTTCAGTTCCGGCTGGGAGCTCACCCGACGCGACAACGTCTTCTACCTCAAACCGAAGAACGTCGACGTGGACACCAACATGATGATCCGCACGGCGACGCACTCCTACATCTTCGAGCTGAAGGTGGTCGCTACCGACTGGAAGACGCTTGAGCAGGCTCGGCGGGACGGCGTGGAATACAAGATTACCTTCAGCTATCCGGCCGATGTCAGCTTCGCCAGGGAAATGAAGAAGGACGCCAAGGCCTCGGCGCTGAACACCCGCCTGGTCCCGGGACGCAGCTACAACTTCGACTACGACTACGCCACGCGCAGCAAGGCCGCGCCCTGGCTGGTGCCCGTCAACGTTTACGACGACGGCCGCTTCACCTACATCCGGATGAGCGACCTGAAGCAGTTCCCGACCGGCGACTTCCCCGCGGTGTTCATGCGCGAACAGGAAAAGGGCGAGGACTCGCTGGTGAACACGACCGTCGAGGGCAACACGATCATCGTTCACGGCACGTATCCCTACCTGGTCATCCGCCACGGCAACGATGTCGTGGGCCTGCGAAGGAACACTACGAAGTGAACTCGAACATTCCGAACCAGCCCGGCGACGGCACCGCGTCCCAACCGGCCTCGTCGCACGAGATGCCGGGCCACCAGGCCGACCCGCTGGCAAGCAACCCCTATTCCGCCCGCTACCAGCAGGCTGCCGCACCGGACCTGGACGCTGGCGCGCCCCAGCTGAAGTCGCATGATCTCCGCCGCATGAACCAGCGCGCGCTGTTGCTGCTGGGTGCGGTCGTGCTGCTCCTGCTGTTCGTCGCGTACTGGATGATCACCGGCACCAGCAGCCGCAGCGAACCACCCAAGCTGCGCGAGGAAAAGGTCACGGTGGCGGAGCCACCGAAGTCGCTGGCCTTGCCGCCGTTGCCGGCGCCGACGCCCGTACCGCGGCAGCCCGACCCCATCCCGCTCGTGCAGCAGGCGGCCGCGTCGCTGCCGACGCAACAGGTTTCCCCACCGGTCCCGCAGCCGTCGAGTCTGGTGCAGCGTCGCATCGCCGGCGCGGAGGATGCCGGCGCCGGCGGCCAGGCCACCGATCAGCCGACCGCCGCGGCGATACCGGTTGCGGCGGGTCTCGGGCAGCCGGGCAGCCTGAAGGACTCGACCGTCACCAGCGCCCAGCCGCTGCGCCATCCCGACACCTTGATGCAGCGGGGCACCTACATCCGCTGCGTGCTGGAGACACGCATCATCTCGGACATCCCGGGCTACACCTCCTGCCTGGTCACCGAGCCGGTCTACTCATTCAACGGCCAGCGCCTGCTGCTGCCCAAGGGTTCGAAGGTGCTCGGCACCTACGACCGCGGGCCGCTGGGCGATCGCATGGCGGTGATCTGGGACCGCATCATCACGCCCAACGGCATCGACGTGAACATGGCAAGCCCCGGCATCGACAACCTTGGCGGCGCCGGCATTCCCGGCTATTACGACGCCCACTGGGGCCAGCGCATCAGCTCGGCCCTGCTGATCAGCATGCTCAGCGACGCCTTCAAGTACGAAGCGGCCGAACATGGACCGAAGACCACCACCATCGGCTACGGCGTGGCGACTCAACAGCCGTTCGAGAGCAATACCGCGCAGACCGTGCAGAACCTCGCCAACCAAGCGGTGCAGGCCGCAGCCAACCGCGCGCCTACCGTGACCATCAACCAGGGCTCGATCGTGTACGTCTACGTCGCCAAGGACGTGGATTTCAGCGGCGTCGTGGCCCGCTTCTGAACCGGCTCGCCTCAAGAACCATGGAAGAACTCGCCGCACAGATCTCTCACGAATTCCTCGACTACCAGTACGACGTGCTGGGAGTACGGGAGTTCATGGCGTCGGCGGAGGTCACCGAGATCTGCATCAACCGCCCGGGTGAGCTGTACCTGGAAAGCTGCGGCGCATGGCGACGCGTCGAGGTTCCCGCGCTGACCTTCGAACGAGCCCGGCAGTTCTGCACCGCAGTCGTCAACGAGAGCAACACCGGCCAACGCATCACCGACACCGACCCCGTCGTGTCGCTGACTTTCCCCACCGGCGAGCGTGCGCAGTTCGTGATACCGCCGGCCTGCGAGGCCGGCAACGTCTCCATCACCATCCGCCTGCCCTCGAAGCAGGCGAAGACGCTAGCCCAGTACCAGCAGGACGGCTTCTTCGACGAGATCGTGGAGGTCGGGCAAGGCATCGGCGATACCGATCGCGAGCTGCTGGAGCTGCGGGCGGGACGCCATTACGCGGACTTCTTCCGCAAGGCGGTCCTGAACAAGAAGAACATCGTGGTTTCCGGCGCCACCGGCAGCGGCAAGACCACCTTCATGAGGTCGCTGGTGCACCACATCCCCGACAACGAGCGCCTGGTGACGATCGAGGATGCGCGCGAACTGTTCATCGCGCAGCCGAACGTCGTGCATCTGCTCTATTCGAAAGGTGGCCAGAGCACCAGCAACGTCACCGCCAAGAGCTGCATGGAAGCCTGCCTGCGCATGAAGCCGGACCGCATCATCCTGGCCGAGTTGCGCGGCGACGAATCGTTCTACTTCATCCGCAACTGCGCCTCGGGCCATCCGGGCTCGATCACCAGCTGCCATTCCGGCAGCACGGAACAGACCTGGGACCAGCTCGCCCTGATGGTGAAGGCGTCCACCGAAGGTGCCGGGCTGGAGTTCGCCACCATCAAGCGCCTGCTCAAGATGACCATCGACATCGTCGTGCACATCAAGGCGCACGCGGGGCGCCGTTGCATCACCGGCATCGATTTCGATCCGGGCCGCAGCTTTTCGCAAGCCTGACCCCCGCCACGCCAGGCTCGCACGGATACAGGAGGCCGCAACATGCTCGCCGCAATCGGATTGATGGCTTGCCCCAACCTCGCCGTACCGGTCGAGGTCATGCGCCACGTCGTCGAGGTCGAATCGGGCGCCAACCCGTACGCGATCGGCGTGGTCGGCGGCCAGCTGGCGCGCCAGCCGAAGAACCTGGCCGAGGCGCTGGCCACCGTGCACATGCTCGACGCCAAGGGCTACAACTACTCGCTGGGCGTGGCGCAAGTGAACCGCGCCAACCTCGGCAAGTACGGCCTGGACTCCTACGAGAAGGCCTTCGAACCCTGCCCCAACCTGGCCGCCGGCGCGCAGATACTCGCCGCCTGCCATGCCAGTTCCGGCGGCGACTGGGGCAAGGCCTTCAGCTGCTACTACTCGGGCAACTTCACCACCGGCTACCGCGATGGCTACGTGCAGAAGGTGTTCGACTCCATCAATCGCGCCGCGGGCATGGCTGCCAATGCCGACACGTCCCAAGCCATCCCGCTCAGGTCCGCATCACAGGTCGCGCCCGGTAGCGCTCGGAAAGCGGAAGCCCTGACAGCGGACAGCCCTGGCTACCGCGTGGCGATCCACAGCGTCGCGTTCTACACGACGACGACGGCCGCGGCTCCCGCAAATGGCGCCGCATCGAGTCACGCTCCAGCGTCCCGCGACTCCGTGGTGCAGGCTCCGCCCAACTCCGCTCCGACGTCCCCGGCATCGATCAAGCCAGCGGTGCCAGTGTCCGAACATGCCAGCGGCGCACCAAACGCCGGCGCTGCGTCATCGGTTTTCGTGCCGCAGGTGACCGGACCGAACGATCCACCGCCCCAGTCGACGTCGGTTGGTGATACCGCATCGACACAGGTGGCATCCGCATCGCCCGAGAAGTTCGGCAGCCCAGTCATTCCCGGCCAGGAACATCACGATGCCGCATTCGTGTTCTGAAACCGTGGCGCAGTCCGCTGCGCGCACGACCCACTCCGGTTCACGGACTCGCCAGTCCGCGCCAGTGGCCGCATGGCCGCAAACCCGCCCCGAAGCGCTCGATGCATCCCGCGGTGAATCCGCCTGTACACCACCCAGCCTCCCCTGAAGCGGCCCACGCCCGGCAACCGCGACGTACTCCACCAACCTCAAGGAAACTCGACATGGCACCGAACCAGATCGTCACCGAAAGCCTGCTCCGCTCCAGCCGCGCGCGCCTGGGCATGTTCCTGTACCTGGCGGTGCTCATCGCCCTGGTCATGCCGAGCCTTGCCTTCGGCCAGGACGCCACGGACACCATCAACACCACGTGCAAGTTCGCCACCAACATCAACATGATCCTCAACGCCATCTCCGTCGTGGTCGTGACCATCGCGGTGGTCTTCTCCGGCTACCAGATCGCCTTCGCGCACAAGCGCATCGGTGACGTGGCTCCCGTCCTGATCGGTGCCGTGCTGATCGGTGCGGCAGGCCAGATCGCGAAGATGTTCCTGGCAGGCAGTACCACGGCCGCCGGCGCCACCCAGTGCACGGCGAGCTTGGTCTCGCACGCACTGAACCACTATGCATAAGAACGCGCTGTTCCGCGGCTGCACCCGCCCACCCATGTTTATGGGCGTGCCCTATGTGCCGTTCTTCATGGGGGCGGGCGCGTGCCTGCTGTTGTCGATGTACTTCAACCTGTTCTTCCTGCTGCTGATCCCGCCGGTGATCTTCGTGATGCGCCAGATGGCGCGCCGCGACGAGATGATCTTCCGGCTGCTGGGCCTGCGACTGCAGTTCCGGACCCGGGTTCGAAACCTGCGCGAACACGACGGGATGTGGGTGTTCACGGCCAACAGCTACCGCGGACAGTCGAGAGACAAGAAGTAAGCCACCAGGTGCCCCGGTTCGCCGGGGTGCCGCCACGGAATCGGACCATGCCCAAGCCCAGCTTCATTCCCGACACCGCGATCAGCGAATTCGTCCCGCTGTCCACCCATGTGTCGCCAACCGTGCTCAAGACCACGGGCGGCGATTTCCTGATGGTGTGGCGCCTGGGCGGGCTGCCGTTCGTGGGGCGCGAGGAGTGGGACATCGAGCACCGCCACAACACGTTCAACCGCATGCTGCAAACCCTGCGCGCCCCGGATTTCGTCAACGTGGCGTTCTGGGTGCACGACGTGCGCCGCCGTCGCCGTCTCAAGGACCACAGCCGCTACACGCAGGCATTCAACCAGACGATGTCGGACACCTATTACGACGCGCTGTCCGCACAGAAGCTGATGCAGAACGAGCTCTACCTCACCCTGATCTACCGCCCCATCGTCAACGGCAAGCGCTTCGTCGAGAAATCCAGCGACCTGGGCCGACTGGAATCTGAGCAGCTGCAGGCCGTCAGCACGGTGCTGGAATTGGCAGGCAACGTCGAGGCGGTGCTGAAGGACTACGCACCGTATCGTCTCGGCATGTACGAAGCCGCCAATGGCGTGGTGTTCTCCGAACCACTGGAGTTCTACGGCTACCTGCTCAACCGCATCGACGAACCGGTGCCTGTGCTGCCCGCACCGGTATGCAACTACCTGCCAGTGAGCAAGCACCGCTTCTCGGCCAAGACCGGCGACTTCGTCGTCACCACGCCCGACGGCGTCAACCAGTTCGGTGCCATCCTCAACATCAAGGAATACACCGACGGCACCTACCCGGGCATCCTCAACGGGCTGAAGTACCTCGACTTCGAATACGTTATCACCCATTCCTTCAGCCCCATGGGCCGTCACGACGCGCTCAAAGCGCTGGACCGCACCAAAGGCATGATGATTTCCTCCGGCGACAAGGCCTTCAGCCAGATCGCCGAGATGGATCATGCCATGGACCAGCTCGCCTCCGGCAACTTCGTGCTGGGCGAATACCACTTCACCATTGCGGTGTACGCACCGAACCAGGAGACGCTCTCGCAGCAGATCGCGACCACCCGCGCCGAGCTGTCCAACGCCGGCTTCGTCTCGGTGAAGGAGGACCTCGCCGTCACGGCATCGTTCTATTCGCAGCTGCCCGGCAACTGGAAATACCGCACGCGGCTGGCCAACGTCAGCTCGCTGAACTTCCTTGGCCTCTCGCCGCTGCACAACTTCGCCACCGGCAAGAAAGAGAACAACCCCTGGGGCGATTACGTCACCACGCTGCAGACCACGAACGGCCAGCCCTACTACTTCAACTTCCACGCCACCCACCCGGCGGAGAACTCGCTGGGCGAGAAGGCCATCGCCAACACCATGGTCATCGGCAAGTCCGGCACCGGCAAGACCGCACTGATCAACTTCCTGCTCAGCCAGGTGCAGAAGTACACGCCGACGCCGACCATCTTCTTCTTCGACAAGGATCGCGGCGCCGAGATCTTCGTGCGCGCTTGCGGCGGCAACTACCTGGCACTGGAGAACGGCCAGCCTACCGGCTTCAACCCGTTCCACTGCGAACGTACCGAAGCCAACGTGCAGTTCCTCGCCGAACTCGTCAAGGTGCTGGCCGGCAAGAGCGTCTATAGCTCGCGCGAGGAGGAAGACATCTTCCGTGCCGTCGAGAGCATGCTTGATACACCGGTGCGCCTGCGCAACATGACCAACTTCCAGAAGAGCCTGCCCAACATGGGCGACGACGGCCTGTACGTGCGCATGCGCAAGTGGACGGCCGGCAACTCGCTGGGCTGGGTATTCGACAACCCCGTCGACACCATCGACCTGACCCGCGCCAGCATCATCGGCTTCGATTACACCGATATCATCGACAACCCCGAGGTGCGGGTGCCGGTGATCAACTACCTGCTGCACCGACTGGAGGCGCTGATCGATGGCCGTCCGCTGATCTACGTGATGGACGAGTTTTGGAAGATCCTCGACGGCAAGGGAGGCCTCAAGGAATTCGCCAAGAACAAGCAGAAGACCATCCGCAAGCAGAACGGCCTCGGCATCTTCGCCACCCAGAGCCCGGAAGACGCGCTGGTCAGCGACATCGCCGCCGCGCTGATCGAGCAGACCGCCACCATGATCCTGCTGCCCAACCCCAACGCCAGCCGCGAAGACTACGTCGAAGGCCTCAAGCTCACCGAAGCCGAATACCAGGTGGTGGTGAGCCTGGACGAACGCTCGCGCTGCTTCCTCGTCAAGCAAGGTCACGCCAGCGCCGTCTGCCAGCTCAACCTGCGCGGCATGGACGACGCGCTCTCGGTGATCTCCGCCTCCACCGACAACATCGAGATCATGCATCAGGTGCTGCACGAGCACGCCGCCGCCAACGGTGTTGCCGTGGACACACTTAGGCCGGAGCAGTGGCTGGAGACGTTCTATGCGAATCGGAAGGGGAGCGGCAAGCAAAAACCCGGTAAACCGTCGCAATCAGCGGTGTCGCCGCGCTCGGCCAGCATGTAGAACCAATGAAAATCCGTATGGAGAAGTCCGCCATGAAGAATGCACGACGCGGCACCTTGTACCGGCGCGCTGCATGCAAGACTGCTCTGGCGCTAGGTATCTGCCTTGCCTGCGGCTTGCCTGAAGGCAACGCGCGAGCACAAGTTGTAACTATCGATCCTGCCCACATCGCGAAGGACGTAGCCAATTTTGCGAAAACACTCGAGCAATATGCCAAGGATATCGCGCAGTACCAGGCCGTACTGCAACATTACCAACAGCAATTGATCAGCATGACGCAAATGAACTTTTCGCTGCCTACCATGCAGAACACTTATCAGGAAATTTCAGACAGCGATGCGCAGCAGCAAGTGATGCAAGCTTGCCCAAGCGCCGATGGCAGCGGACTTGGCGGTGCGTCCGCAGGTCTTCTCCAGATTTTCACCCCTGATGTTGGCTCATCGATCACCGCCAATCAGCGCAAAATCTGCGAACAGATCCAGTTCCGTCAGATCGACAAGTACAACCTGACCATCAAGATGATGAATCGCCTGCGAGACTACTCGGCCAATCTGAAATCGCTTTCGAGCCAACTCGATTCGGTCGGCACAAGTCAGGGCGCCATGGACGGCGTCAAAGGCAATATCGAGGCCAACAGCCTTGCACTTGAGACTGAAATGAAAACCTGGAACAGCCAAGTTCTGGCTGACGATCAGATGATCAGTTACCTGCAAAACCAGCAAGGCGTGCAGGCTAGAATACTTTTGAATGGCAGCAACACGCTGCTTGGCAATGTCGTTCAGGCATCGACATTCGCTGCGGCCTTTCATTGATCCGAGCACCTAGCGTCGCACTGCGCGACGCAAGCAACTTGCCACGCCAACGGGAACGGCAGCAATGGGATATGTTTACTACGTACTGATCTACAACTGGTTGAACGACAAAATCAACTCGTTCGGCATGAGCCTTATGGCCACCTTCATGACCTGGGCAAGTGCCATTGCCTTGGTCATGGTCACGTTGTGGATCATGATTCAAGGCTACCGCATCATCACCGGGCAGATGCACGAGTCGCTGATGGCAATGGTGACGAACATGACGCGGGTAGTCGTTATCGTCACTGTAGCCACCACCATGGGCATCTTCGGCACGAACCTGCATCAGCTCTTCACCACAGACCTCAGCACTGGTATCAACCAGATGTTCACGGGCAGCAACGAGACCGCCGCGCAAACCATCGACAACAACCTGGCCTGGACGCAATTGGCGCTGGGCGCCATCGATGCTGTGCAGGTGCCCTCTGGCGATCAAGCAACCAGCGATACGAAGAACCACGCTCTGCTGTTGGCCGGCTTCGGTACCGCCAGCGCGCCCATGGCCGCTGGCGCGATGCTGTTGCTGTACAACTTCGCCCTCGCCTTGTTCATTGGCCTCGGGCCGCTATTCATTCTTTGCCTGATCTTCGAGCAGACCAAGGGGCTATTCCAGAAGTGGCTGATGTATGGACTCGGGACATTGTTCTCCATGGCTATGCTTAGCTTCGTCAGCTCACTGGCGCTGCAACTGACCTTGCGCGTAGCCGCCGCGCTGTGGTCGGCGAACGCCATCAACAACATGACCGGCTTCGGTGCGGAAGGCTTGTCCAGCCAGGCATTACAGCAGGGTGGCATCGGTTTGTTGATGACCGTGCTGATCATCTCCGTGCCGCCGATGGCGGCGATGTTCTTCCAGGGGACGATGGGCAACTTCCTGACGTATTCTGCGTTCGGCATGGGCGGCGCATCGCGCCTTGGGCCGCAGGGACAGCCGCCGGGGTCGTACGGTGGCGGATATGCTGGTGGGACGTATGTGCCGCCAGCATCGGGCACAGCGCAAACGGCTGATCCAGGAAGACATGCGGGGCATACTGGTTTTAATAACAACCTCGGTGCGACTACACGCCTGACTGGAACCTCTACCTCCACCTATGCCGATGCCATCAGGCCGGCTCCCATGCCCCCCCCCGTGGGAGGTACACGATGAAAACCTGTCGACTTTTGTTGTTTGGATTACTGCTCTTGCTAGGCAACATGGCTCGTGCCGAGGGCAATTGCCCGCGCGGCTATTACCCGATAGGCGCTCCGCAAGGTCAAGCGGGCCCGCAAAGCTGCGCCCCCATTCCGGGATATGGCAACGGCCAACAACAACAACGCTCCCAGCAATCGCCTCCACCACAATGGGCTAGTCGTTGGGGGGCTATTGCGACCGACTCAGTCAAGGGAGTCCTCGGGGCTGCAACAGATCAATCCAGCGAGAGTGGTGCGCAACAAGCAGCCATGGCTGACTGCCAGACGAAAGGGGGAGCACCCTGCAAGCTCGAAATAGCCTACGACAACGAATGTGTGACATTGGCTGTGGGTAGCAAGGGATACAGCATCAACACTGGAAGCACAGCAGATGCCGCGAATCAATTGGCCATGAAAACTTGCAGTGCTGATGGTGAAGATCATGACTGCCATGTCTACTACTCCGCCTGCAGCCTACCTGTACGGACTCAATAGCCCATGCCCTCCATGAAAACACTGTTCCTTCCCTGCGCCCTCTGCATTCTTTTTTTTGTTGCGGTTCCGCGCGCGATTTCCGCCAGCTTCGATTGTGGCAAGGCCACGGGCACTACAGAAACGCTGATTTGCAAGAACGCCAAGACATCTGCACTGGATGACAAGTTGCAGGAAGCCTACAAGGCAGCGCAGGCAGCTGTCGCCTCATCCAGCAAAAAGGCGCTGACCGAAGAGCAGCGCCACTGGATTGCGTACACCCGGGACGTTTGCCAAGACGAGGCCTGCCTGCAGCAGGCATACACGACGCGCATCGCAGTGCTGGTACGCAACGAGAAGTACATCATCGACGATTCGTCGTGCGAACTACTGGACAATGGCGGCCCGTGTACCAACGTGGTGACTTATCGCGACACCAGCATCCGGATCGCCTCGTTCAACAAGTCGCTGATGGAGCAAAAGCGCAGCGGCAAGATCATCAGTTGCAGCCACCTCATCAACCTGCCGGTAGGCACGGCAAACAGCAACAACAGCTACGGCGGCATCTGCATCCTGCAAGACGGTACGCAACGCAAGGCCGTGGAGATCTGCAATGACGACATGTTCGGGCATTTCCAGATGCGACCCGCTACACCAAAGGACGCTTCCGGCAAGGACTTGATCGACTTTACCCACAGCTACTGCTTCGGAGGCTGACCGTCTTTCCAGCTCCCGACATGAACTAAAAGGAGTTTGTCATGCCAAACAACGTCACCATCACACATGATCAGTTGCGCACGCTTTTCCTTGAAACGGAGCTCGGGGGCAACACGCGAAACCTGAACCGGTTTACCTACGCAGAGAAGGGTAACAGCACCTACACGTTCGGCCTGCTGCAATTCGACGTGGGAAAGAATGGAGCAGATGTGAAAGGATTCTTGAAGGAGAACGGATTCGGCGATGACGACATCAAAAAGTTGTCACAACACGGCGGACTGTCGCGCACGGAATTGAATGCACTTGATATCAAGTTGCAGGCAGTCCAGCAGGACAAGATTGACCAGTTCATCAACAAACAGCTGGGCAAGTCCATCGCCGGCGTGAACGCCATCATTGATCGGGTTGGTATGCAAAGCCAAGCTGCGGCCGGAGCCATCAGCAAAGACCCAATACTGCAACTAGGCATTGCCGACTACGAGAATCAATTTGGGCCCGCTGGCCCGCAGTTTGTCGGCTTCCTTGCCGGGAAATCGGAAAAGCTCGTCGGCGGAACGGTGCAAGCGGGCGACCCGCCGACCCAGGAGGACCTCCAGAGGTTCATCAGCGCCACGGGGTACGGTCACGACAATGCCAATACCAAAGCCGTCGAAAGTCGCGCCGAGCGGTTCGGTGAGGCGATGGGCATACTCAAGTTGGGCTCTCCCGCGAAAGCTCCCAATCACATTTCAGACAAGGCGGGCTCCACCCTCCAGCAAGGCACCCATGGCCATGCTGTGCAGATCCTGCAAGCCGACCTGGCCCGCCTCGGCTACACCGGCCACCACGGCAAGCCCCCGGCAGCCGACGGCGTCTTCGGCCCCGACACCCGCCACGCCGTGGAACACTTCCAGCACGACCACCGCCTCACCGTGGACGGCAAGGCCGGCCCCCTAACCCAACAGGCCATGCAGACGGTCTTGCTGCAACACACCACCGCCCGCGGCCTGACCGATCCACGCCACCCCGACCACGCCTTGTTCGAGCAGGCGCTTGCTGGTGTACGCACCTTCGATGCGCAACATGACCATCCAACCACCGAACAGCAGCGCCTGAACATGGCTGGCGCACTCACCGTCGAGGCCAAACGCGAAGGTCTTACACGCATCGACCAAGTGGTCCTCGGCGACAGCGGTAGCCGAATCTACATCGCCCAGCATCCGAGATCGGCGATGGAGCAGGCGAAGTTTGGTTCCGTCGACACCGCAACAGCCTTGCAAACACCGGTGACGCAAAGCTCTGCGACAGCGACAGCCTTGCCGACTTCCGATCAGGCACCCCCGACTCCACCACAGCCACATCAACCAAGCCGCAGCAGTTTGACCATCTAGCCCAGGTCCGTCGCGTATCCGGCAACGCCCTGTTCATGGCCGACGCCACCTTCGCCACCGTATCGATAGCGAGTGTTTGGCAGCATCGGGAGCTCCCGCACGGGACCTCGTGCCTGATTGATCCAACCTCGCGCCAGATCTTCATGACCACAAGGAGTCAAGTCATGCAATCGCGCACTCTGCTTGCCGCTCTCGCCATTGGCGCCATCGGATTGACCGTTGGCAACGCACATGCCCAAGCCGCAGATCCTTGTACGGTCTACACCTGCATGGCTGGAGTGTCTGGCGTAGGCACCCCGGGCGGTGCGGCCTGCACCGCCCCCATCGCTGCCTTCCATGCCATCCAGGTGTGGGATCCGGAATTCGACAGTGGATCTACCGCCACGGCACGCCGACAGTTCCTGATGACCTGCCCCGGAGTTCAGGAACCCACCAATCTCGCCATCCTCAACGCCATCATCGCGCAATGGGGTTACAGCCCCTGAGTGAACCCCTCGTTTGTCTGCCTGCCGGCATGGCCCATGCGCATGCCACCCAAACGCTCGACGAGGCACTGAAGGATGCGCCAAGGAAAGTTGGTTTTCGCAGTGATGCTGCTCGTGGCCGCCATGCTCGGAGGCCTCTACCTCGCTGGCTGGCTCACGCTGTGGTTGCTCAACCTGAAGAGTTCGCTGCTCGCCTGGAATACCTGGTGGCAGTACCTCCAAGCCACCAATCTGCCGCAGTACGTGCCCTATGCCGGCAAGATCAAGCTGGCCGGCGGATTCGGCTTCGGTCTGCCCTTGCTGGCATGGCTGCTCCTGCTGATTCCGTTGTCCCGGCGCAAGGTCGAGTCCCTGCATGGCGATGCCCGCTTCGCCAGCCTGTCCGATCTGCGCAAGGCCGGCCTGCTGACGCAGAGTGCGCAAGGCATCCTGATCGGCAAGTACCGGGGACGCTATCTGTGGTTGAACGGCGCCCAGCACGCCATCGCCATTTCCCCCACGCGTTCCGGAAAAACCACCAGCATTGCCATCCCGGTGCTGCTTTCGTACGCCCAATCAATGATGGTGCTCGATCTCAAGGGCGAGCTGTTCAAGGCCACCAGCGGCTGGCGGGAAGCGCAAGGCCACGTCATTCGCGTATGGGCGCCTTACGACGATGCGGGGAACACCCACCGCTTCAACCCGATGTCCCTCATGGCCGGCATGGACCCAGGCAAGCGCCTCGGCGAACTCCAGACCATGGCCGCCATCCTGTATCCGGATGAGGCGGGCAAGGATCCGTTCTGGACCAGCCAGTCGCGTGCGACCTTCGCGGCGTTCGCCTCCTTCATGTTCGAGATCTGGGACGCCCAAGTGCTGGCCCAGCAGCGCGCGGGCACGCCGGCATCGATGCAACTCGACCCGAATACATCGATTCTGTTCCCGAGCCTGGAGCGCATCCTGCGCCTCTCCAGCGGCATGGATGGCAAGGGCATCAAGGAGACGCTGCAGCAGATCCTCGCCGATCCCGCCTATGCCTATGTCAGTCCGCAGACCCGCACCGTGTTCGGCAACCTGCTTGGGCTGGCCGAGCAGACCTTCTCCTCGGTCATCGCCACCGTGCAGGCGCCGTTGCAGCAGTTCCTGAGCCCGATCCTGGCCACCGCCACCAATGCCACGGACTTCGACGTCAACGCCTTGCGCAAGCGGCCCACCACCCTCTACGTCATCATCCCCACCAACAAGCTCGACGAAAGCAGCAAGCTGCTGAACATCTTCTTCAGCACCGTGATCGGCGCCAACCTGGGCAAGCAACTGGGCGAGGAGCCGGAGCTCAAGCATCAGCTGCTGATGCTGATGGACGAGTTCACCGCCATGGGCCGGGTGGACGTGTGGGCCAAGCGCATCTCGATCTCCGCCAGCTACGGCGTGCGCGACCTATGCATCGTGCAGAGCCGGTCGCAGTTGCGCTCGGCCTACGGCGACCACGACGCGCAGAACTTCATCACCAACCACGGCGCGCAGATCGTGTTCGCCCCGCGCGAACAGGCCGACGCCAACGAATACAGCGAAATGCTCGGCTACAAGACGGTGCGCAGGAAGCAGGAAAGCCGCAGCCGCGGCCGTGGGCGCGACAGCCACCAGGTGTCAATCAGCTACAACGAGGAGAAGCGCGCCCTGTTCCTGCCACAGGAGATCAAGGAATTGCCGCAGGACGAGGAGATCATCTTCTACGAGGGCTGCAAGCCCATTCGCGCCCACAAGAACTGGTTCTTCAAGGACAAGGCGCTCAGGGAGCGAGCCGGCGTGCCGCCCGCCAGCATTGAACGGACTGCGCTACCGCAGATGCTCGTCGAACGCGCCCAAGTTGAACCGACAAATCCCAGGACCAGGCAGCTGTTGGCGCAGTAATGCACGCGCCTGCGCGTGAAGCGACGGCGCAACGACATGTCTTCTCGGTCACGCACCTCTTGCCTAGACCATGACCACAGGATGTTTCATGACATACAGCGACTTCAAAAACTCCAGGAAGGACCCGCACCTCCAGTCGACAAGCAAGCCATCGCTTGTCTGGAAGCTCATAAAAGGGCATTTCACAGGCCTCGCGCTGGTGGTTCTTATCGGGGTGACCGCGACGCCCTCTTCTGCCCACGCGCAAGGCAAAGTCGTCCAGGTGCAGGCGCCTCAGGATGCATGGCAGGTACGCAGCGAGTGGACCCACGCGATCATCAAGGTGATTCGCGACCCGAACGCCACTCCAGCCGAGCATGCCAAAGCGCTTCGCGGATTCGACGCCACCCTGACTGCCGCCGAGAAAGGGAAACTTACACCCATCGAGACCATGGAGCTGTTCGGCATTTTCTACGTGCCCAAGGAGCTGCAGAAAAAGTCTCCCGACATCGGCTTGCTGCTGGAAATGATCGCCACGCAAGCCACGCTTGGCTGGTATGACGCGCTGCGCTTCGCCGACAAGAGCGGTCGTGCCGAGATAGCAAACAACCAAGCCTTCTTCGCGCTGCCCTTCGATGAGGACGCGCAGGTCGTCATCCAATTCATGAAGGACCATCCCGACCAGGCCGCCGCAGCGATCGAGGCCGGCATCCAGTATGCCCGCGAAAAGGTCGGCGCCAACGACATCCACTACGACACGCACTGGGCCGCCTCCTATGGCCTGCTACGGATGCAGTGCGCCTTGCAGAACGCCAAGACATGCGAGAAGCCCAAGCCGCAGCCAGTCAGCGAATGGCCTGCGCTATTCGACCAAGCAGCACAGCGGGTTAGCAGCTACTACCGAGCCGGCGAGGTCGATTGAAATGGTACGGTCAAATCAGCCGCTCGGACAAACATTGGATGGATTTTGATCATGCCGTGTAGAACCGCCACCATTCTCTTTCTGGCGCTCGCCCTGACCGCAGGATGCTCTCCCATGCATGCCGACCCGAAAAATCCCAAAAAGAATCCACACCCGGTCAAGCGCTACGAAGTCACCGCCACGGCGGAAGCGCCGGGGCCGTGGGATCAGGTGAAAGGCTACATAAGCTACGAGGTCGTCAATCCGAAATGCACACCAGAGAACAAGTTCCTTGGCGTACATATCAAGCCAACGGGGGTTGGCGTGAACATCGAGATGACCCGCGTCGGCGAGAGCACCTGGAAGGGCTATTTCTACCGTGACCACATGCAAGACGAGGATTACTACGGGCTGGGGGAATGCCACTGGGACGCGACTGACGTCGGAGTCGGCTTCACTGTGCACGGCGAAATGTTCGGGGCGGGAGACATCCTGGAAATGCTGCTCAGCAAGGGTCCGCAAACGGATTACTTCAAAGTGAGCGAGTTCATGGATCGCACGGTGTCAGGCGATGACGCATGGTTGACCAGTGCAGATGATCCCGAAGTCGCCAAACACCCAGACCAATTCTTTCCGATCACCGTTGCCATCAAGGAGGTCTCGCCATGAACCTCAGCCCCCAAGCCTCCGCTGACGCTGCCAGTGACGCCTACATGGATCGCCCTCAAAGCGACGTCGGCAACCCGAAAAGGCACGCCTATCTTGACGGCCAGGGATACACGGTCTTTGGCTACGCCGCCGACCCCGCCACCGGCTTCCACGCCACCGCCTACAAGGAAGTCGCCCCGCCGCACAACATCATCATCGCCTACCGCGGCACCGATCCGGACATCCGTCACCACACCCGTACCACCGCCCAGGACGCCGTGGTCGACTTCACGATGGTGAAGGACCGGATCAATCCCCAGGAAGCCGGTGCACGGGCCTTCACGCAGGAAGTGCTCGACAAGGCCGCACGGCACGGCATCGACACTGACCACATCACCGTCGCCGGCCACTCGCTCGGCGGCACGCTCGCGGAAATCGAAGCATCCCGCTTCGGCCTGCGTGGCGTCACCTTCAACGCCTATGGCGCCGTGGATCTGGGTTACGGCGTGCCCGAAGGTGGCAGCCGCGTGACCAACTACGTGGTGGCCGGAGACGTGGTGAGCGCAGGCAGCCGCCATTACGGGCAGATCGTTCCGCTTGCGAGCAACGAAGACACCCTTGCACTGAAGGCGGGCCGTTATTTGGATCCGGCTCCGGGCGCTCTGCCGCCGAATCCGCTCCTGACGATGATGCTTTCCGACCACAGCATTACGCATTTCGTGCCCGAACTCGGCAGCGGCAAGCTCAGCGTGCTCGATCCCGGGACGCTGGCCCAGTACGAGAAGAACTACGCCGACAACAAGGCTGCCTTCGACCACTATCGCAACAACGTCTATCACGAGCGCGCCGAGCTGGCCGTGGCGTTGCGCCATGCCGACAGCCACGACCTCGCCTCCACCTGGGAAAACCTTTCGCCACGCCTTCGGCAGCAGCTGGCCGAACTGCATGCCAGAAAGGTGGATGCGCCGATCCATTCGACGGTGGCACACAACGGCGTCGTCCGCGGCATCGAGCACGGCCTGGATCAAGCCAGCGTGACGCTACGCGCGACCGGGCAAGCCGTGCATGAGATGGACGAGCACCTGGCAGCGAATGTGCGCCAAGCCAGCATCCACATGACGCCCGGGATGCCTGCGGCGCCACTGGCCGGCATGGCTCTGGCCGAAGGCATGCATCTGCATGGCGAACTTGCCCAGGCAGCAAGCCGGCTGGCGGCTGAGCAGGTGAAGCAAGGCAAGCAGACTGTCCAGCTCGGCGCGCATGTCGCCGCAGGAGCCGCCACCACGGCTGTCCACGGAATCGAGTCCCTCACCCTGTCTGGCGCCGACTTGGCGATCAACACCTATCAAGGCAGCAAGGCCGCGCTGGAATACACCGCCCAGGCCTACGAAGCTGCTCGCCGCGTCGTGTCGCAAGGAGTCGACGCCGTCGGGCATGCAGCCCAGCGAGTGGGCGAAACGCTTCATGCCTTCGCCGAACGCACGGGTGCGGCTTATGCGGAAAGCACGATGCTGCGCGGGCAGGCGATTTCCGCCACTGCCGACGCTCTGATGCATCGGTCGCCATCGGATACACGCACGGACGCCGCCACACCGAACCGCCACGACCCGCGTCACCCCGAGAGCTCCCTGCACGGGCTCTACAACGAACTGCATTGGCGCATTCCCGACGCAGGCGAGCAGCGCCTGCTGCAGTTCACGGCGGCATGCCATGCGAACCACATCGGCAACCACAACCTCGGCGCGATCCATCTCGACGAGGCGCGGGCGACCATGCACTTCGGCGGCAACGACATCTGGGCGCGACCCGTCAGCGTGAGCCTCAGCCAGCCTTCGCCGCCGCCCGAACAGTCCATCCAGCACATCCAGCAGCAGGATCAGCAGCAGGCGCATCTGATGGGCCGGCTCCATGCCCAGAATCAGGCGCAGCAGCAAGATCCGGCGCCGGGTTACCCGGCCTACTGATCGTTTCCCGGCAGGCAAGTCGCCCGACCGGCATTAGACTTGCGGGATGCCACTGACACCCGCCTTCCTCGACCGGCTGCACGCGACGTTCCCGGCCGACGCCGTGGCCACCGGCGAGACGGAACGCCGCGCCTGCGCCCACGACAACTCGCGCCACGCGCAGATGCCCGATGCGGTGGTATTTCCCACCACGCATGATCAGGTGGAAGCGCTGGTTCGCGCCTGCCGCGAGCATCGCGTGCCGCTCACCGCGCGCGGCGGCGGCACCAGTTCCACCGGTGCCTCGGTGCCGATGGCGGGTGGCGTGGTGGCGTGTTTCACGCGGATGAACCGCATCCTGCGCATCGCACCGGACGACCGCCTCGCGGTGGTCGAACCGGGCGTGACCAACGAGGCCTTGCAGCAGGCGCTGGCGCCGCACGGATTCTTCTGGGCACCCGATCCCGGTTCCGCGCCGTGGTGCGCGGTGGGCGGAAACCTCGCCTGCAACGCGGGCGGGCCGCGGGCGGTGAAGTACGGCAGCACGCGCGACAACGTGCTTGGCCTAGCCGCCGTGGCGGGCACGGGCGAAAGCTTTCGCGCGGGCACGCACACCACCAAGGATTCCACCGGCTACGACTTGACGCGCCTGCTGATCGGCTCGGAGGGCACGCTGGCGCTGATCACCGAGGCCACGCTCAAGCTCACGCCCAGGCCCGCCGCGGTGCGTTCGCTGCGGGCCAGCTACACCGACGCGGGCGCGGCGGCGCGCGCGGTGGCGCGCATCATGGCGCAGCCGGTGACGCCTTCCGCGCTGGAGTTCATGGATGCGCTGGCGCTGAAACTGGCCCGCGACCACCAGCCCGAGGCCGGCGTGCCTGAAGCCGGCGCGCTGCTGATGATCGAGGTGGACGGCGAGCCGGAAACGCTGGACGTGGCGGCCCATGCGGTGGCCCGCGCCGCGCGCGGCGACGGGCTGACCGATCTCGTGGTGGCGACGGACGCCGCGCAAACCACTGCGCTGTGGGCCGCGCGCAAGGCGCTTTCCTTCGCCCAGCGCGCCGCCACCCAGCACAAGGTCAACGAGGACGTGGTGGTGCCGGTATCCCGCCTGCCCGAACTGGTGGATGGCGTGCGCCGGCTGGCGGAAAAACACGCCGTGCCCATCGTGAGCTTCGGTCACGCGGGCAATGGCAACCTGCACGTGAACTTCCTGCCGCGCGACGTGGACGAGATCGAGCGCGCCTATGCGGCATTGCCCGAGCTGTTCGCGCTGGTTATCGCGCTGGGCGGCACGATCTCGGGCGAGCACGGCATCGGCGTGGTGAAACGCGACTATCTGCCGCTGGCGCTGGGCACGGGAACCATCGCCATGATGCGCGCGGTGAAGGCCGCGTTCGACCCGGACGGCATCCTCAACCCCGGCAAGCTGCTGCCGTGAGCAAGGCCGAATCCTTCGAGCAACTGATGGCGCGCGTGCGCGCCTGCCGCATCTGCGAGCAGTACCTGCCGCTGGGGCCACACCCGGTACTGCAGGCGTCGCCGCAGTCGCGGTTGCTGATCGTGAGCCAGGCGCCGGGGCGCAAGGTGCACGAAACGGGCATCCCGTTCAACGACGTCAGCGGCGATCGCCTGCGCGACTGGCTGGGTGTCGACAAGAACGTGTTCTACGACGCCGCGAAGATCGCCATCGTGCCGATGGGCCTGTGCTTTCCCGGCACCGGCAAGGGCGGCGACCTGCCGCCACGCCCGGAGTGCGCGCCGACCTGGCATCCGCTGCTGCTGCCACGCCTCGCGCAGGTGCGGCTGACGCTGGCGATCGGTCAGTACGCGCAGGCCGGCCTGCTCGGCGAGCGGCGCGGCCGCACGCTCACCGATACCGTGCTGGCCTGGCCCGAGCACCTCGCGCGCGGCGTGCTGCCGCTGCCGCACCCCAGCCCGCGCAACCGGCTGTGGCTCACGCGCAATCCGTGGTTCGAGGCGGAGCTGCTGCCGGAACTGCGGCGACTGGTGGCCGCGACGTTACGTTAGGGACAGCCCTAACAACCGGCTTCTTGTTCGTCCCGCCGGCTGGAAACTCGCCAACGGGGATGCTTCACACGCCCCGGTGGCGCGACCCGTCCAAAGGCAAACGCCCTCACCGGTATCGGTGAGGGCGTTTGAGGGATAAAGCCCCTGGCGGTGACCTACTCTT